>JBMNSS010000108.1:0-9186 GCA_050945315.1 Limnochordia bacterium
GGGTCAACCGAAGTACCCGAACCAGATGCATTACGGGATCATGGAGCTCCCCCACGGCAGAGGGCGGATCATCCTCTGTCAACTGATCCCCGAATACGACTGGTTTGAAAACCACAAAGGAAGAGACAGCTCCCTCGGTAAGCTGCTTTTGGAAAACCTGCTGCATTACGCGGTTCAGCAGGTGGCGGTAAGACAGTCCTATGCCGATCCGCCGTCCGTGCCTGAGGCCTATGCTCCCGCCTTGAGCGCCATACTTGATGTGGTCCGACGCCCTGATGCGGACGAAATGCGTCTTGACCAATGGGATGTGGAGACCGACGGGCTGTTTGAAGTCCGCTGGGATGATCGTGACCTGATCACCGTGCACCATCCCGATCAGCCCTCACAACAAGGGGGATATGCCCTCTTGAGCCGCACGTTTGACATCGAGCACACTCCGGACGAGCGGGTGCTTCTGTCCTTCTACTGCACCGACGACTACCTCGGCGGCCCTGAGCCGCAGTACGAAGGTGACCGCTCGATCGGTCAAGTGCAGAACATGAAGGAAGGCTACCGCTTCGTTGAAGTCAGCGTCGATGACGTCTTGATTTGGGAACGCGACGTTTTGGGACCCAATCCCTATGAATGGCCGTACTTGTTTCAGGTGATCGACATCAGCGAACATGTGAAAGATAAAGACCGCGTCCGTGTCTGCATCCGTGTGGTGGATCGCCGGGAGAGTGCGGAGACGTTCTGGACGGACGTCTTTGTCAGCCGGATCAAGTTGTTTCAGGGCATTGCCGGCCGGGAAGGTCCGGGCGGAATCTCAGCCCCGTATACCGGAGAGTTCACCCCGGTTATATCGGTTCATGATGCGCCTTCGGAACGCAGCACGTTGGTGGTCTACGGCGACGGGAGAGCGGCGCCCTTGATGAGCGTTGATCTGTCGGCCGATGATCAGTCGGCTCACTGGGTGATCGGCGAGTCCGTATCATTGAACGAAGGCGATGAGTTGCTGGTTGAACTTCGGCGTGAGCCAATCAGTCAGCTCGATGAGGACGTGCAACGCGTCTACCTCGTCCCCACCGCCTATATGGCTCACGCGCACCCGACGGTCCTGCCGGACGTGCGAAACTGGTTTGCCGCCCCCGAAACCCCGGAGCGCATCGGCATGGAGGTGAAAGGCCCCCTCGGAGCGGATATCAGCGCACCTGTCACTCACGGTGTGCCGTTTGCCCAAGGGCATCTGCTTCCTTCTCAGTTAGGTCGGATACGCTTGCTGGACGACGAAGAACGGCCGGTGCCCGTGCAGACCAGGTCTCTCGCCTTGTGGCCCGACGGGTCGGTAAAATGGACCTTGCTCAGCTTCAAGGGCCGTCCGGGAGCCTACAACCTGGTGTTGTCCGATACAGTGGCGGAAACGGCCGGCGAACCTCTGGCGTGGCAAATCGACGGGAGATCCTTCGTCGTCAACACTCAGCGTCTCAAGATGACCCTTGACCTGTCGGCCGGATTCCGCATCAGCAGGATGCTGGTGGACGGACAAGACGTCGGTCCTTCGGCCATTGATCTGAGCATCACCTACACCAACGGTCAACGGCTTAGCCTAGAGGACTCGGTCTTGAGTGAAGTGCGTCTGATCGAAGAAGGTCCTGAGCGAGCCGTCTTGTGGATACGCGGCAACTTCCTCCGGGGCGGCCAAGCTGATCTGGAATTCACCTGGCAATGGTACTTCTTCCGGGATCAGCCGGCGGCCTTCGTCGATGTAGCCTTCACCAATCGTCTCGGCGTCAACGTCGACATCTCTGACATCCGCCTTCATGTGCACGGCAACTACGGTCGGCTGCTCGGCCTGCCCGCGGATGCGGGTTTCGCGGCCGGCACAAAAGAGGTTGCCGTCACGACCGAGAATCTGCAGTACTACGATTTGAGCGCTTCTTCGACCACCCTGTCGGTAGTGCAAAGCGATGAACGTACCTACAAGGTGTATCAAGATGACGAGCAGATCCTGGAGGGTATACGGTTCCCGGGCTGGCTCACTCTCACTGACGGTAGACTGAGCTTTGTGACTGCCGTCCGCCATTTCTGGCAGCAGGCTCCGAAATCGGCGGTGGTGACCGACGGGAGCGTGGAATTCGGTCTGTGGGCTTCTGAGGCCGGGCAGACGTTGCCCGTGGCCGACGGTTTTCAAAAGACTCATCGCCTCCTCCTTGGATGGACAGACGGCGATGAGGCTCCCGTATGGAAGGCTCTGTTGACACAGCCTTATGTGTTGGCGACGGATCCTCACTACTTGCTTGGAACCCAGGCTCTGGGCGTGTTGTCTGTCCCGCAGGCCGATCTGCCGGGACTCTTCCCTCTGGGCGGCAGCTATGAGCAGTCCGTAGCCTCCACCTATGACAACTACCTGAAAAAAAGAGAGGACCGCCGCGAATACGGCATGCAGTCATTTGGCGATGACACCTTCGAATGGGGCTACGGCCCGGTGTACACCTTCTGGAGCAATCAGGAGTACGACCATCACTACGGCTTTCTGCTTCAATACCTGCGAGGACAAGATGAGCGGTTCTGGCAGATCGGAGATCAGGCTGCACTGCACTACCGAGACGTCGATGTCATTCACCATTCGACCAACCCGCTTCACATGGGAGCGCCACGTGCCCACAACAGCAAGCATGTGGTGGACGAAGGGTGGTATCCCGATCACAATCTGGGTGGGGTCTCCGTCACGCATGCCTGGGTGGAAGGGCTCTGGCTCCACTATCTGCTCACGGGTGATGAGCTGACCCATGAAGCCGCCCGGGGGGCAAGTGACTGGTTTGTGGCCGAGGTGGATCGCGGGCGCTGGGGTGCCGGCGGACCGGAACGAGGCCCCGGCTGGAGTCTGATCGCTCTGGCCGGTGCCTACCGGGCGACGAGCGACGAGCGCTATCTGCGGGCGGCGGAAAAAGTGGCCGAGGAGATATACTCTCATCAGGATCCGGTGCGAGGTGTCTACTCGGTTCCCGTCAGTGAACAGCGCAGTTACGAAGGCGGCACATCGTTTATGACCGGGATCATGGGGCGCGGCCTGGCCCGTCTCTACCTCGAGACCGGTTGCCCCCGGGCGGCTCTGGCCGTGGCCCGCCTATACGATTGGCTGACGCGTGAGGCCAAGTATCCGGATCACCGATTCCTGTACAAGCAGGCGCCCAACTGGCGACAGCCCACCGGTGACAGCCAGGTTGTCTCACTGCTCGGCTATGGTCTGGCCTTCCGTGATCGCCGGGAAGACTGGCCGATGGTCCTCGGGGCGGCCAATCTCCGGGCCAGTGTGCGGAGTCTGTCGTGGATGCCGGAGACCCTGGCTCTGTTCGAACGGCTCTACGGCACATATCACCCTCTGCGGCTCATCCAGCCCGACCCCAGGGCGGCATTGATCGGACGCCAAAGAGGGCCCGGTGAGACCTCGCTAGCCTTGGTGAGACTGCAGGCCACGGAGATGATCGAGGGAGTGCTGGTGGCCGAAGAGGTGCCAACAGGTATGACGGTTTCACCGCGGCGTCTGGAGTACCGACTCGAACGCGGGCAACAGTACAAGGTGTTTGACATGACGATCGAAGCCGCACCGACGGTGGCTCCCGGATCGTATGAGCTGATCGTCCGCGACCCGGCTCGGGAAGATCTCTCATTCACTCTGCCCGTCAGTGTCATGAGCTGGCAAATGATCGACGAGTTCCGAGCCCCGACGACATCATCCTGGTTCGGTATTGAGCTGTATTCGCGTCCGACCGAAGAGGAATCATCGGGCTGGGAGCATGTCAAGATCAACAACATCGACCGCCTGCAGCGCGTGGGCACCGAAGAAGAGTACCTGCTCTATGACGCTCCCGGTCTCTATGATTTGGCCCTGACCATGTATGCCCCCTACGACCAAAAGAACGCGGCGGAGGAGTTGCTGGAGATCTCCGTCGTGGACGGAGAGAGCTCTGAAAAGCAGGCCATTGAGATCGTCTGGGAAGATACGGACAGTGACTTGGCTAAAGTCACGGTCACTCTGAGAGATAAATACGCTCGGGGCAATGTAAAGTTGAAGGTGACCGTTCTCTCCGGCGGGAGTCCGGGAACACCGCAGTTGGAACGCCTGGCCATCAAAGGGTGGCAGTGAGTCTCTGGCACCGCAACAAGAAAACGGACCGATGCCGGAAGGTGTCGGTCCGTTTTCTGTTCAGTTACGGGTCTCTATTCCGTGAACAGCTTGTCGAGTTCTGCCTGCATCAACGGTTGTACGGTCTCAAGGAAGTTCTCCAAAGGCGTAACTCCCCGCAGCACGTTGTTGTACGCTGTGTTGAAGACCCTTCCTATGGCCCCCTCTGCTTCAGTCAGAGTGTGCGGATAGCTGTCGGCGTGGGTACAGGCATCCCTGATCTGTAGAATGCAGCTGCGCATGTATGGATCGTAGGTTCCCATCTGGCCATCCAAGCGCCGCAGAGTGGTCGGATGACCCGGAATACGCCCTGTCACCTGCATCATCCTGATCTGGGATTCTTCGTTCAGAGCCAAGAAGGCAATCCAGCGGAAGGCCCACTCCTGTTGAGTTGAGGCGGCCGGAACGTGAAACGGTCCGAAGTAGATCATGCCTCCGGCTCGCGCCGGACCTCTCGGATGAGCCACGAATTCGAACTCGTCAGCGGTGTTTTCAGTAAATCGCAGGTCAGATGCCCCGACGTGCAGGGCGATGGCAGACTGGCGCTGTCCGAAGAAGTTCCCCGTGTTTTGAAGAGTGGCCACGCCACGTTCAAACAGCTCTGCAAAAAAACCCAGTCCCGTGCGCACAGGCTCGGTAAGCATCAGAGCCTTTCGGGGATGGATGTAGCTGTCAAACATGCTCCCGCCGGCTTGATGGACCACCGTCGAAACCCTTGTGATGCCACTGGCAAAACCCACTGCATAGGTGTCCGCAACGCCGTCTCCGTCGACATCCTTGGTCAGCCGAGCCCCATTGGCCCTCAGCCAGTCCCAAGACCACTCATTTCCGAGACTCCGCAGCGGCGCCACACCCGCCTCCTCAAAGTAACTGCGATTGTAGGCGGGAACGGGCGCATAGACCTGGCTGGGAATGCCCAAGAGCCGGCCGTCCATCATCATCACGGGCTTGGCGAAGGGGAGTATGTCACGATCGAGATTGTACTTCGCTGCCCGGAAGTACGGCATCAGATCAGCCAGAGAGTCGTGGAACGAAAATACCATGAAGCTGTGCGTCGAATCCATTACGTCAACAGCAATACCGCCGGCAATCATCAACTGCACCTTGGTGACATAATCCGCCGGTTGATAGAGAATCTCAACCTCCACTCCCGGATTCTCGGCCTCAAAGACCGCCTTTCGTTCGTTCAAAAAATCCAAGAACGGCTCCGCGTGATTTGCCACTACGTGAACGACTTTTGCCTGGGTCGCCAGGGCAGTCCAAGACATCATCAACGACAACAGGATCGCCAAGACACAAAAAACAGGAACGGCGTTTCCTCCACGACCGGTCATTCTGAGCAACCTCCTTTATTGCTCGTTTTCCTTCTGGTACTACTGATTCATAAAGAGTTTATCCAGCTCCGCCTGCATCAGCGGCTGCATCGTTTCCAGGAAACTCTCAAGAGGGGTAAGCCCGTTGACGACGTTGTTCCATGCCGGGTTAAAGAAGCGAGCGATACTGCCTTCCGCCTGGGTCAGCGTCTGCGGATAGCTGTCGGCATGGGTGCACGCATCCCGCACCTGCAGCAAGTAATCGCGCTTATGAGCATCAAAACCGCTAACGTAGTTCTCCAATCGGCGCAGGGTGGGCGGATGGGCCGGCATGCGCCCCGTATACTCCAGCATTCTGACCTGTGATTCTTCGGTCAAACCCAGGAAAGCGATCCACCGGAAAGCCCACTCTTGTTGCTTGGAGTCAACCGGGACGTGGAACGGACCAAAAAACGTCTGACCGCCGCGACGCACGGGTCCTTTGGGATGGACTACCGCCTCAAACACGTCGGTGACACCCGGTCCTCGGTAGGTATCGGGATCAGGGGCGGCCGAATGCATGGCAATAGCCGTATGACGTCTCGCGTAATAGGCTCCCGTACTCTGAGGGATCCCGATGCCGCGCTCTTTAAGGGAGACGTAGAATCCGAGTCCCGTCCGAACGGGAGCGGAGGTCATGAGTGCCCGGCCAGGATGGATGTAGCTGTCGAACATACTCCCGCCGGCCTGGTTGATGGCGGGCGACAGCGAAATGAACGAAGTGGGAAATCCTATCCCGTAGGTTTCGGGTATACCGTCTCCGTCCACGTCTTTGGTCAGCCGCGGCCCATTCCTCAACAGCCACTCCCACGTCCACTCCTCTTCCGGCAGGCCGCGCAACGGGGTAACCCCCATCTCCTCGAAGTATGTTCGGTTGTAGGAGGGAACTACTCCGTAGACCTGACCGGGAATGCCGAAGAGCTGACCGTTCTTCATGAGGACCGGCCTGGCAAAGTCCAGCATGTCACGATCAAGATTGATGTTCGAGGCCCGGACATAGGGCATCAGATCAGCCAGAGCGTCGTGAAACGAAAAGGCCATAAAGCTGTGAGTTGAATCCAATACGTCGACTTGACTGCCACCGGCAATCATCAGCTGAACCTTTGTAGTGTAGTCCACCTGCTGAGCGAGGATCTCGATCTCAGCCTCCGGATACTTGGCCTCAAAGGCAGCCTTCCGATCCTTAAGGAACTCCAGGTAAGGCTCGCCGTGATTGGCCATGATGTGGACCACCTTGACCGGTGCGGACCAGGTAAGAGACGTTACCATCAGTGTCACCATTGCCAGAATCATCGCCGTCAGATGCAGTCTCCGTGTCGACACCGCTGAAAACCACTCCTTCCCATATCAGCCCCATGGTTGTCCCATGAGTGCTTTTGTACGGTTATCATGTTCCTTCCCTACTAATTAGTCACTTTAGACGTTTTTCCTCCATTGACGTACTCCTCACCTCTCCACCTATGCCTTGAGCTGGACAGATGCCTGTTTTGCTTGCTCAGACAATGCGTGGGTATCCGACAATTCATTGAAGGGGATATCCGGCCGGCAGAGAACCTCATTGACATAATGTTATACACTTAGGAAGTTTACCAAAGAGATAGATTGGCAATATAGAACAGGAGGGTGACATCATGGCCAAAGCCCTACGCGTCGCATGCATGGCCACCATGGCGATCATGCTCATTGTCACTGCGGGGCATTCAGCCGCGCCGGTCACGGTGACGATCATCGCCGAAACGAGAGACGCCAGTTTCAAGTGGCAGACGGAAATGATACAGAAATTTGAAGCCGCTCATCCGAATATCACTGTAGACATAGTCAGTACGGCCGGGAGCGGACTGGGACCGAAGATGCAGACCATGTTGGCCGGGGGTGCGCCGCTGGACATAGGTTTCCATGACCCCTACTTCGTGGTCGACTGGGGTAAACAGGGCCTTCTGGAAGACTTGACCCCGTTTGTGACCAGGGAGCGTCAATACCGTGATTGGTATCCGGCGGCTTTGGATCTGTACAGAACGAGGAACGCTCTGTACGGTCTCCCGCAAGACCTCCAGCTGGCCGGCATCTTCTACAATAAAGATCACTATGAAGAGGCCGGTCTGCCCTTCCCGAAGGCCAGCTGGACCTACGAGGATCTACGCACGAATGCGATCAATCTCAAGCGCGTTGAGACCGACGGCACAGTGAGCAGACACGGGTTCAAAATACCCACCAGCCGCAACTACATCCCCGTCATCTGGGCCCATGGCGGCGACTTGTTCGATAACTGGGCCGACCCCACGGAGTTCATAGGAAACACACCTCAAGTAAGAGCGGCAATGGCGTATCTCGCTGAGCTTGTGGCCATGGGTGCCGTACAGGACAAAGCGACCCACGGCAGATACTCCGTCAACGTCGGACTCAGGCAGCAGGTTATAACCATGGGCATGACCAATACCGTGGTCATGGCTACGGGTTTTCAGGACATCACCGAGTTTGACTGGGATGTGGCTCCGTTACCCACAGGTCCTGCTGGGCGTGTACCTTATATCAATGGGATCGGTTGGATGCTCTTCAGCTCATCAAAATGCAAGGACGAGGCTTTTGAACTGTTGCGCTTTCTCACGTCTCCCGAAGCCTTGCAGCAGCGAGTCGAAATGACCGGATTGGTGCCGCCCAGCGCTCAGGTGCTCCAAAGATTCTGGCTGTCGCGTCTGGCAATCCCCGCGGGTCGCTCACTCTTGCTGCAAGATCTGGACAAAGCCCGCTCACCCTGGCCACTGCACGCTGACTTGTTCAGAGTGGCTGATCAGGAGCTTCTGGCCGTCATCTGGGGAGAGAAAGCCATCAGCAGCGCTCTTCAGCTCATAGAAGACGGCATCAACGCACTGCTCAGATGATCGGGTAGGAGGCGAGACCGCTCCCGCCTTCCTCCCACACCACCGGGCATACGGTTTTCGTACCACGGCGGTTCATGTAGTACTCCGGAAGCGTCGGTGCCAATCGAGCAGCGACACGAGTCCAAGTGCACAGAAGAAGGACTTCTGGAAGGCTTCGTTCATATGTGAGGCTCCTGCATTCCACCGGGGGCCTCGTCCGTTGCCGGCGGATCCAACCGTCAAGCTCCTCGAAGGTGTTTTTCACCTGCGCAAGCTTGAAGTAGTGGCCCCGGCCGCGCAGGATCGGAGTAGGCTCATCCACGGTTCGTTTGAGGCTCCATCCCCTATCCTCGTCGAGAGAGTTCCGTCACTGTCTCCTTGAGCCGTCTCACTGATTCCGCTGCCACCTTGAGCCGCGGCTTCGTGTGAAAGGTCATCGACAGACCTCCCCGGGCAATGCGCATTTGCCTTCACGCGTATGCCCGCCGCATCTACAACCATGCTTTCCGTATGGGTATGGGGCTTTGAAGAAAGATGCCTTCTCACCCAGCGTGGGCGCCTCCTATGCAGTTCCTGTTCGTCAGGCCAGCGCCTGCAGCTTCCTCTTCGGATTCCACCTCACGATGGACACCCTTGCCGTCCGGCTGGCAGTTCCCCCCCATCGGGCCCGCAGGAGACTCTCACTCCCAAGTAAACGCGCCGTGCCGGGCGCACGTCAAAGAAGGGGCGGCACAGAGCCCACCCCTCCCTTTTTTCCCCGGCCGACTCTTGAGCATATCCCGCAGAGCCGCCTCCGCCAAGCGCTGTGCTT
>JBMNSS010000109.1:0-9167 GCA_050945315.1 Limnochordia bacterium
AACTTTGCCGACGTAAACTCCCTGGTGCTTGCTGGTTGTTTTGATTAGACGCACCATATCACCAGTCTGGAAGCAGTGGACACGTTTAGCAGACTTAGAAGTCGTCCTTGGAAAACCATACTTGTCAACCAAGCACATTTGTCTGGAGCCGCGGCCAACAGCGGTGATCTTCAGTATGCCCCAGGACAATGTCGACGTGGACGGCGGTGAATCCCGCCGATACCAATGAATCTACGAGCAGTGCTCCGTTTCGATATCTGAGTTGCAGCTGTCGTACGGCTTCCGATTCCGGATCAGGCGTCATATCAACCCGCCCTGAGACGATGAGCTTCCACATCAGATCGCCTTCGACAAAAGCACCGCCGACGACCCCGTCACCACCTCTCACCCCCCCTGAGCACCAAGAAGGCTCCTGACGCCGCCGGAGAGTGTGTGAACTCCCCGAAAATCCCGAGAACCTGATATCATCCAGCAACTCTCAACTCCCCGTACTCTGATAATGCCTCACGCCAATGCCCCAGACTATCCTGGAAAAGACCAGGAACAACAGCCCGGCGGGAAGCGCCAGGAGTCCTTGCCAATACGGGCGGCCCCAACCGCACACAGCGGCTGCGGGCAAGTAACTGATGACTAGTATCGGCAGAATGAAGGTAAAAAGGCCCCTCAGAAGCGAGGGCATGTAGTCGATCGGACACCGAGTCACCTGATAGCTGGCATTGGTGAGGATGTAGATCCATTCCAGCCCCTGGATGGTGAAAAATGCCAGCCCGGATGTGAGCACGAAGACTCCGCTGTAGACCAAACAGCCCCCCGCCAGTGCCAGTCCGAGAACGAGGACATTCAAAGCCGTCGGCTGTACGCCTAACCTCCACAGACACCAGATCGTGATGGCTGCGCCGCCTGCAACGCGAGAGAGTCTGTGAATGTGGAAAAACGAGCCGGCCACCTGGACGAACAACGACCGCGGTCGCAGCAGCAGTCGATCGAAATCCCCCGAGCGGATCATGCGCCACGGGAAGTAGTCGAAACCGCGGCAAAAGGTCTCCGCCAGTCCGAAACCGGTGACGGCCAAGGCGTAAATGAGCAGGATGCGTTCGGCCGACCAATCACCCACACTGCCAAAGCGCGAGATAAGAAGAACCACGCCTATGGGCTCGCTGAGGACGACAACCAACACCTGCAACATCATCAAGGGCCAACCCTTGTACTGCAGCCCGGCGAGAAAGTGCAGGCGCAGATACTTGAAATAAAGCCGAAGATCGTTCATGCCTCATCCCCCCTGCACGACGATGGTTCTCAGCCGTCTGGCCATCAACAGCTTCCCGGCGACGACAAAAAACAGAATCCAAGCCACCTGCAACAGCACCCCTCCATGAGCCTCGCCCGGATGCATGGTCCCGATGTACAGCCGAATCGGAATGTCCATATAGCCCGCAAAAGGCTGCCATAGCAAAACTCTCTGCCATGGCTCCGGCCACAATTGCAGAGGCAAAGTGGATCCGGACAGCACGCTGCCTATGAACATCAACATGTAGACCGGGCCGTCGCCCCAGGCGACGTTCAGGCGCACCGTGGAGACAAAGCCCGCAAAAGCCGTGCACAGAAGGAAAGCACAACTCAACGACACCACGGTCCACAAAAAGCCCGGCAATGATGCCGGCCATGACAGCCGATAGGCGGGCGGCATCAGTGTGCCGCACAGCAAGGTGAGGGAACCCCGCCAAAACAGCGGAGCCAGTCTTCCGGCCGCTATCTTGGCAAACCAATGGAAATAGAGATCAATGGGCCTGCACAGTTCAATGCCGACGTCACCGCTGTTGATCTGGCTCAAGATGTCGCTGTCAATGCTCATCGGCTGCATCGTCCATATCGCCTGAGCCACCCAAACGTAGGTGACCACTTGTCTCAGGGTCAGGCCGGCCATCGTCCCCGCCTCTTTGTTTTCAGCGTAGTTGTAGAAGACCGCCAGGACCGTTATCTCTATCAAGGCCCAGAAGATACCGACTGCAGCACCTGACACCCAAGCCAAGCGGTATTGAAATCCTTCCGCGGTCTTGATGCGGAACAACGAGAAACAGGCGCGAGCCGTTGATCCAATCGAGATGGCGTGGGATCTCATATGCAGATCTCCTTATACATCGTGGCGATGATCTCGTCGATGTCCTGCTCCCGGATCTCAACGTCCCGCAAAGGAACCGAGTGCGCCAAACGCTCCACCATGATGTGAGCCCCCACCTTTTGAGGGTCAAAAAGGACCGTCCAGACATTTCCTTCGACCTGGATACTCTCGGCACCGTCTATATGGAACATCTCTACCGGCTCTGCCAGTACGGCCCGGATGCTGCGGAGCGGAGCGTACCTCTGTTTCAGCCGCTGCAGCTGACCGTCAAACAGCAGCTTCCCGTGACCGATGACCATCACTCTGTTACATAGGGATTCCACATCGTCCATGTCGTGGGTGGTCAGGATCATCGTAATCCCCTTCTCGTGGTTTTCTCGCTTCAGAAAAGAACGCAACGCAAGCTTTGATACGGCATCCAGGCCGATCGTCGGCTCGTCCAGGAAGAGGATATCGGGTCTGTGCAACAGGGCCGCGGCTATCTCGCAGCGCATGCGTTGGCCCAGCGACAACTGACGCACGGGAGTAGTGAGGAGCGGCCCCATGTCCAAGGACTCGGTCAGTTCCTGAAGACGCTTGGTGTAGTCAGCCGGGTGTATGCTATAGATGTCTTTCAACAGATCAAATGAATCCCGTACCGGCAAATCCCACCACAGCTGCGTGCGTTGACCGAACACCACGCCGATGCGGGATACGTGTCCGACACGCTCTCGCCAGGGAATGCGGTCCATGATGCGGCAAGTGCCCTCTTCCGGAGTCAGAATGCCGCTCATGATCTTGACCGTGGTCGATTTCCCGGCACCGTTGGGCCCAATGTATCCCACCAGCTCGCCGGCCTCAATGTCGAAGGTGATACCATCAAGTGCTTTGATGATCTTCTTATGGCGGAACAAGGCCCCGCGTAATACGCCAAAGCGTCCTTCGGGGCGCACGGAAACGCTGAAGGTCTTGCAGATATCTCGCAGTTCAATCTGTGCCAAGATCACTTGCCCCCTTCCCCCGGAACACAGAGAGAATACTACCAAGGCCCGCCCAAAAAAGAAAGCCCGGCTTGACGTGCCCCCATACCCGAAAGCAGACACGGGCCGACCTTGCTCGCCTTACCATCGATTTTCACCCAATCTCTTTACAGATGGGCGTTTGCCCGCTATATTATAGATACAATTGTCTTTTCCCCATAGGGGGTTAGCTTTGCTAGTATCTATAGAGCCATCTGTGAGCGGTGGAGAGGATCCACCGCCTTTTTGTGCGCGCTTGGGCGCTGGGGGGTCCGGTTGGCGGGAGTAGCCTAATCTCGGCATTCTCCGCCAGTGGCATATGCTTGAAATCCATAGTGCCGTCTCGACACATGGAACCCGCCTTTTTCGCAGAAGGCTGTGAGTGCATCATCACAAATGTCCTGAATGCATCTGATGCCTTCACGCCTCAAGTCGTCAATGACATGGCCTCTGCCCTCTCTTTGCAGCTGCGGGTGCACCATCAACACGAACATATCGCGCACCGCTGATCGTTACGGTTTGCCGCTCCGGCCCTAACACCGGCGGCCTCACCGCTTGTCGACAGGCATGTAGAACAAGACCTCGTCGAACTCTCGCTCATCACCCCAGGTCTCCTTCAAACCTTTCGGCAATCGCCCGTACTCCACAAAACCCAGACGGGGATAGATGCGCTCCGGCGGTTCACCGGCACGACAACTGATCTCCAGAATAGTGCAGCCCAGCCTGACGGCTTCTTCCCGACAAGCCTGTATCATCCGGCGCGCAATGCCTCTTCGAGTGTAGGGCTGACTCACCACCAATCCCCCTACCACAGCCCTGTGCCTGCGCAAGCCGTGTTGCCGCACCTCCAAGTTGACGGTTCCCACTGTTGAACCGTTTGTCACTGCTACAAAATGAGCACCAAGACCTGCGACTGCCTGTTCCAGACTACGACTCACCAACTCTTGTGTTTGCGCCAACGTGTTCATGGGATAGCAGTTCTCTCGCAGATCGGCTACATCTCCCAACTCCACCCGACGAACACTGACTCCGCTTTCCGGCATAACGCCACCCCCGGTCCTGCGATGCGATGTCTCTTTCGCTTGTTGTGATGCTTCACAATGTGCTTCCCTGTCCACTCCGTCTCCGCCGTGACCAAACCGTCCATCCATGATTAACACGGGCAATGTCCCTGCATGCGGTGCGACCTAGCTCAATCAAGCGGCGGCAGGATGGCAACTCCTTTTCACCCCGGTCATGGGAGCTCTCACTCAAAGACCGACCACGGGGGGAGCTGTCTCCGCCTCCGCAACGATTACCGGCCATCGTTGGCGCAGGGTCTTCCTCAGTTCATAAGCAGCCTCGGTCATCGGCGTCAGTTGTGGGATGCCGCTTGCCGCCGACAGCATCATCCCGACGGCTGCCAACACCGCGTGACGAGCGGTCCAATCGGCATCAACGCAGGGACGGTTCTCAGCCGGCACTTCCGGTCCTATCCGGCTCACGATCGTCAGAGCCCGAAAAGCACACATCATGGCCCATGCTTGTCTATACTCCGGTTCGTCACAGGCCGAGGAGCACGCCTTTGTCACCTCACGGCGAAAACACCGCTCCATCTCCTGCACACAGGACATAGACAAGGAACAAAGGACGTTCCACGCCGATAAATCGTATAGGGCATGGCAAGACTCTACGTACTCGAAATCCAAGAGGCGCACTTGCCCGTTTGAAATGTGGTTGTTGGACGGTGCCGGATCACCGTGGGAGAAACACAGAAAACAGCCTGGCTGGGCATAGGCACCGGCGATGGTTTCCATGCACTCCGCAAATCGCAGATGTTGGCTGACGTTTGCCTTACAGACTGCACGGTGACCGGCCGACTTGCTGCCCCGTCTGCTGAAGACCGGTGAGCGATCCTGTTGCCTTTCACAGACAAGCGCCATCCAAATAGGAGCGGTTGAGCAGGTCACAGCGCCGCCCAAACGGAACCTGTTCAACGCCAGCATCGAAAGAGAGTTCCAGCAACCGGTGGAGAAAGGCGGGTACAAGTGGCAGGTCAGCATTGGGACGACTGTGACGAAGACGTGAAGCTGTTCACACTGGAGCTCGTGAAAAGGATAAAAGACCCCTTGGATAGCATGCTGACAGGCGTCTACCTACACGGCTCGTTGGCCATGGGAAGCTACTATCGCCCCAAGAGTGATATCGACTTGATTGTAGTCGTCGATGCTGCACTGGATGCCGCCTTGGCCGAGGAATTCGGAGTCATGATCGCCACCCATGCCTGCCGGCGGCCAACCTTGGGAGACGTCGAGCTCAGTGTAATCACCGCTGAGGTAGCCAAGCATGTTCCGGTACCGACACCTTTCGAAGTGCACTACAGCTCTCAGTGGCACGATCGGATTCTAAAGAGGGAAGTGGACTACACCTGCCGGCGTACCGACGCTGATCTATGCTCACACTTGACGTACGTCGTGCAGTGCGGGATCCGTTTGGCCGGGAAGCCGATACCCGAAGTGTTCGGCGACGTTGAGTGGCGGCACTTCATGGCATCAGTCCTGGACGACTGCAACTGGATTCTCGAGGGCAATAACATCCTGGAAACGCCATATTACGGCGTACTCAACATCTGCCGTATTCTTCAGCTGCTCAGCCAAGACACGCAAGAAGTCCACAGCAAAGATGAGGGCGGCGAATGGGCTCTGGCACATTTGCCTGATCGGTATCATTCAGTGATCCGACAGGCTCTTGACGTGTACCGTTCTGCCGAAGCGGTGACTGAAGAGCAAGGAAGAACGGGTGGCAAGATCTGGGATGCGAATCTGCTCCTTGCCCTAAGGGACTTCGCCCGTTTGCAGATTGAAAGAATGACACCCGGGACGCATTCCTCATCAGACTGCGACCGGGAGACCTCCGGTTTTCGGTAGTAGCCGATCACAACCCGTGGGATCACCGGTGTAGGCGTGCGTTCATAGCGCGCTCCATGATGGCCTCCGCCACTTCCGTCTTGGCGTCGGCGTGATCCTGCATGTGTTTCCAGGTCCGGGCCGCCAGTCTCTTCTTTGTCTCATCGGAGTACCATGGATGGTACGACCCCAGCCGAATCGCCATGGCGATAATCATGGTGCTTTCGCGCCCGATGGTCGGCGGCGGTCTTTTCGCCCAAACACTTGACGCTGTGCGGCGACAGTCGTAAGAGTAGCCGTCGAATCGCTGCAGCAAGTTGAATCTTTTCCATGATGTCGTGATCCTCTCACCCGCAGGGGTCACTATATCAAAACAGCCTCGCTCCCGGACCGCTGCACGACCCTCATGTACGCCACGGTATTTCCCCTTCTCAATAACCACCCGTACCACATCTTCGGTTTGAAAACCGTTTACGCGTTTTACGCCTTCGGCTTACTGCGGGGAAGGTCGTGTTTGTCCACGCGGCACATGTGTCCGGAACCGCGCCCCGTAGCAGTGACTGTAGGAACCGACATCTTTAGGTCAACACGACCTCGGCTCCGCTTTCACCGACACAGGCAGCATCGATCCAGTGCGCCTTGGGACATCCCTTCTGTATGCGGTTGTACTTGGTCATACCTCCGGTGCCGGTCTACTATAGGGGCATCTCTCGGCTGCTCTCAAATACACTCATTGAGAGCGGAACACGCTTTGCATAGCCGTGAGAGGGGTCGGTCACCAAATCGCCTTCTGCACGAAGGATCCCCCGACTCGATGATGACTTCCCACCATGGCGCGACTCGCTTGCGGTCTCATAAGTCCGCTTGGACGTCCCTATCTCGATCGAGCAGGTACTTGACAACGCTGTCATCTTCGTTGGACCCGATAATCTCACTGGCATACCTTTTCAGTTCCGGGGTAGCATTGGCCACGGCAACCGCCCAATCCGCAGTCTGAAACATCCTGATGTCATTGTTGTGGTCTCCGAAGACCACCAGTCTGTGCTCGCTCAATCCGTGTGTGTCCATCAGCAGGCGGATCGCCCGATCTTTCGTCGCTCGCCAATCGAAGACGGTCAGCCAGTACCACCCGCGTGAATACTGATTTTCGAAAACAGAGGTTACCACCTTGCCGCCGTGGCGCTCCTGAACCGCCGATTCGAGTTCAGATAGCACGCCCGGTTCGCCGATGACGGTGAAACACACCACCTGGTCGCGAAGCGAGTTGGCCAAAGAATCCGTCTTCCGCCAGCGCTTATCTTGGTTGGCCAAGCGATCCTCCAAATACCAACGCATACCGCCGTTAATGATGTCGCAGTAGTAGACGCGATCCTCTTTCCCGTTGAAGGTGGAGACGAATGGAACACACCCGAAGCGTTTCACGAGACAGTAAATGTCTTCGGCGAGAACACTGTCGATGCTGTTGACAATCCGGTGCCATCCTGTTCGCAGGTCTGAGATAAACGCGCCATTGAATTCAACGACCGGAAGAGTCAGATTCAGCCCCTTCAGCATGCAGGCCATGGCGATGACGCTTCTCGCGCTGGCCACGGTGAATACCATACCGGAGCGCAAGAGCTCGTTGAGTTGATCTTTGCTGAACTCCGACAGAGTGGCATCATTGCGAAGCAATGTACCGTCCAAGTCAGAGACGAACAGGGTGCCCATTGAACATCTCCCCCTCAGTGATCAGCGTCCGCTGCGACGTGCCTTCCTGTCGCCATAGGCTCCCGCACAGGGCCAATAAACCTTCTGTTCGTCACGCTGTTCGCCACGGGCGCGCACCCGTCGCTTCAGCGGGATACATGATCCGTCGGTTGATTCATCAACCAAACATGGCTTCACGTACGGCACAGAGGTTGCCGTGGATCCACTCCAAGGCTCGGGCGTTTTCCCTGATGCCCGCTTGGTCATTGATGCGGAAGTAGTAAGACAAGAAAACGGCCTCAATCGCCAGCAGGACATAGGGTAGCAGAGCACACTCATTATCGGTCAGGCCATCACCTGCCTGATAGCCGCCAACCAATGGTCCCAGAGCCGAAAGCCATCGCTCAGTCTTTGCAGGATCATCCAGTGCGTCCATCAGAAGGCTTGTCGAGTAGTATCCCAGATCAAAAGCACGAGGGCCGATGGTCATGAGCTCAAAATCGAGCCATCCGGAAACCTCGTTGTCGGTAAACAAGACGTTGGAGGCGTGTGCATCGCGGTGAATGAGTTGATTCGGAAGCGGTGACGAGGAGCGAAAGGCATCGATCGTCTCGCTTAGAGCCGCAGTGACAGAGGGGCTCATGCCGCCTGTTCGCGCCTTTTCTTCGCAGGCTTGAACTTGGCCCGGTAGGTCAATTTTCGTGAGACGACCGGGGAGGTCTATCTGCCTGAGGGCCACGTGCAATCTCGCCAAAGCCTTTCCGAATGACCGCGATCGTCGCTCAATTCCCGGTCCGAAGTGATCGTTGATCACAGAGCCATAGAGAAAGGGTGCCACGTAGTAGCAGTCTTCGTCGCAGAAGACCGCCTGTTTGCCGTCACGGGTCGCTACGGGCACGGCGACGGGCACACCTCGTCTGTACAGCTCGGGAAGGACGGCAAACATCTGACCGAGAGTGTCCTTGGGCTTCACCCTCTTTAGGACAAAAAGAGAGCCCTCGCACCGAACCAAATAAGCGTTGCCGGAGCTGCGATACTTGCCCGAATGGAAAGTCTCGACTGACGTGACCTCCCCAATGTTCCAATTCGAGAGAACGCGTAGAATTGCCGCCTCCATATCGCCACCTACCTTCCCTGTCACCCTCGCCCGCCGTAGCGACGCTCTATGTCCGCCATACGCCGGACCACCGAGTAACGCTCAGCCGCCGTCTCAGCACGCACGAGAAAAAAACACCGGTTTGTCCTGCGCGAGGTTCTCAGTCTCGCCGACGAATCAGACAGACCCTGTCCGGACTCAGGGATCGATGCTCAGACTCCTTCCGGATGCGCCAACCGACAGCCGATGGGTCCCAAGAGACGAGATCCGCAGAGAGCTGAGACACTGCCTGTTTATTGTGTTCGCTTGAGGCCCATTCGACGTCGAAGCTCTTCAGACTCCTGTGGGGTGAATGATTCTTCCGGAACCACAGTCGTTGTTGA
>JBMNSS010000110.1:0-9125 GCA_050945315.1 Limnochordia bacterium
TACAGGATCAGATTCAAACCCGAGCGGTTGCTCTAGCCCGCGCCCAAGCGGCGGTAGCCAACATCAATGAAAAACTCGCCGACCTGAATGCTGAGGACGACGCTGCTGAGGCCCATGAGATACCGGCAGGGGGCGTGACTGAAACCCGTCGGAAGCTTGAGGACATACGCGCCCAATTGCAGGAGATGGGTGCCGTCAATCCTACCGCCCCCGAGGAATACGCCAAGGTCAACGAACGATACCAATTCTTACTGGATCAACGTCAAGACCTCGAGGCGGCCCGCCGGCACTTGGAGAAGACGATTGCTGAGATAGATGCTACATCGCTCAAGCGCCTCGTGGACACGTATGAGGGCGTTCGTGCGCAGTTCACCAAGTTGTTTCAACGTCTGTTCGGCGGTGGAACGGCTGATCTGATCTGGCTCAACGAGGCGAATCCCCTCGAATCCGGTTTGGAACTGATGGCCCAACCTCCGGGCAAGACGATGCAACACTTGCTGGCCCTGTCAGGAGGCGAACGCGCTCTAACAGCCATCGCTCTTATATTTGCCATATTGGCCATCAGACCCAGTCCTTTTTGTGTACTCGACGAGGTCGATGCGGCGCTCGATGAGCAGAACTTGGGTCGTTTCGCGTCTTTGCTTGTAGAGTTTTCGGCCGAGACTCAGTTCGTGGTCATTACGCACCGCCAGGCGACCATGGAGGTAGCGGATACGCTTTACGGAGTAACCATGGACCGATCGGCCATATCCAGTTTAGTCACCTTGCGCTTAGCCTCGCTTGAACAAGAGAAGGCTATATGATGAACTGAGCGCACGACGAAGTGAGTAAAGGGGGAGCATGTTGCGCACCGGAGGATTCCTGGCTCGCCTAGCCAGCAGTCTGACTAAGACACGAGAAGCCTTTGTAGAGAAAATCACTCAGGTGATATCACGACGCACCGTTATTGATGAGTCCCTCTATGAGGAACTCGAAGAGATCCTCATCCAAGCCGACGTCGGAGTACCTACCACCATGGATCTCATCGAAGCCGTGCGCGCCAGAGTACGTCGGGAGAGAGTAAAAGACCCGAATGCGGTGTACGATCTTCTCAAAGAAGAGATGCGGAGGATCTTGGAGGAAGGCTCCGCACCCCTGGTACAGATCGATCAGACAAAACCGCTGGTCTATCTCATGGTCGGTGTGAACGGCACGGGCAAGACAACCAGCATTGCCAAACTGGCCAACCGTTTCAAAAACGAAGGACGACAGGTTATGCTGTGTGCCGGCGACACGTTTCGTGCCGCTGCCATCGACCAACTGGAGGTATGGGCGCAACGTATAGGTATCGATGTGATCAAACAGCAGGCAGGCAGCGACCCCGCAGCCGTAGCCTTTGATTCCATCCAAGCGGCAAAGGCACGAGGGGCTGACGTGCTGCTGATTGACACCGCCGGCCGCTTGCAGACGAAGACCCCCCTGATGCAAGAACTGGCGAAAATAAACCGGGTGATAACACGCGAGCTGGGACGCGAGCCTCATGAGGTGCTCCTTGTGTTGGATGCCACCACAGGTCAAAACGGGATCTCGCAGGCCCGTCTTTTCTCTGATGCCATACCCGTGAGCGGTGTAATTCTAACCAAACTTGACGGTACGGCCAAGGGCGGGGTCATTTTGGCCATCACTTCAGAGATGGGCCTTCCCGTAAAACTGATAGGAATCGGCGAAGGCATGGACGATCTGCGCGACTTTGATCCGGAGGCTTTCGTAAACGCCCTGTTCGAGGGGCGCGAATTGTAAAGACGGCTTGACCTGCCGGGAAGTCTCGGCTATACTAACGCCTGTAAAGGATTATCGCTTGACAGGGAGGTGTCGAAGAAAGAGTGGAAAAGACCCTTCGTATGGCTCTGCTCTTCGACGCCTACAGCGATCTGCTCACAGAGAAACAACGCCTGGTCTTTGCGTTATACCACCACGAGGACCTTTCGCTCGGCGAGATCGCGGAAACATATGGGATCTCCCGTCAAGGCGTATATGATATACTCAAACGTTCGGAAAAATCGCTGTTGCAATTTGAGGAGCGCCTACAGCTTGTGATGCGCTATGAGCGTACACGGCAGATCATCGAGCACATGGACACCGCTGTGGATCAGCTGCGTGCGCTTATCGGCGAGCTTGACTCAACCGTCTGTGAAAAAGCTTCAGCCGCGTTGGACACACTCTCCGAAGGGCTGACGGAGATCGGCAGGTTGAGCACTTGATCCCTCGCCTTCGGCCATCATAGGGTCCGCAAGACTCAAAGATGCGTTCCGACGGTCGCGACTCGAACCGCACTGATCGCTCACAGGAAACCATCCGAGCGGACCGTTAGCGTGCTCAAGGTCTGATACTTGACGAAAGATCTCTCCGCCGCTCATCCGGATCATCGCCGGAGTGGTTCGGCGGGATCGCACCATCCATGGTGCTTCAAGGAGGGCTTTTGATGTTCTCCAATCTCACGGAACGGCTTCAGAACACCTTTAAGCAATTGCGAAGCCGTGGGAAATTGACCGAAAAAGACGTCGACAGTGCGCTGCGAGAAGTGCGTTTGGCACTCTTGGAAGCAGATGTCAACTTCAAAGTGGTAAAAGACTTCACGACGAAGCTGCGCGAGAGAGCCGTCGGTCAAGAGGTTCTAAAGAGCCTGTCACCTGCACAACAGGTGATTAAGATTGTCAACGAAGAGCTTGCGAGCCTTCTTGGGGGCAGCCAAGCCAAGCTCGTGTTGTCCTCGAAGATTCCGGCGACGGTGATGATGGTCGGACTCCAGGGGTCGGGAAAAACGACCACGTGCGCCAAGTTGGCAGCCCTGCTGAAAAAAGAAGGAAAACGTCCTTTGTTGGCGGCAGCCGATGTCTATAGGCCCGCCGCTATTCGTCAGCTACAGGTGCTAGGCGAACAGATAGACGTTCCCGTGTTTTCCATGGGAGACAGAGCCAACCCCGTGGACATCAGTCGAGCCGCTGTCGAACATGCTCGCAAGAACGGCTATGATGTCTTGATCATCGATACGGCCGGCCGTCTCCACATCGACGAGGAACTCATGGATGAGCTGGAGAGCATTCGGAGGAGCATTGAAATCAGCGATGTTCTTCTGGCCGTTGATGCCATGACCGGGCAGGAAGCCGTAAACGTAGCAGAGGCTTTTCATAAGCGCCTGAATGTCGGTGGTGTCGTACTCACCAAGCTCGACGGCGACGCCCGCGGTGGTGCGGCGCTGTCTGTGTGGGCCGTAACCGGCTGCCCGATCAAGTACGTTACGCTCGGTGAAAAACTGGACGCCATTGAACCATTTCACCCCGAGCGCATGGCGTCCCGCATCCTGGGCATGGGCGATGTGCTCACTCTCATCGAGAAGGCTCAGTCCACCATGGATCAACAGGAAGCCGAGAAACTCGCCGACCGCATGTTGAGCGCTCAGTTTACCCTGGAAGACTTCCTGTCTCAAATGCAGCAGCTCAAACAAATGGGACCGCTTGACCAGTTGCTCGGCATGATCCCCGGGTTCGGTAACCAGAAGGCTCTTAAAGGCGTCAGCTTCGACGATAGACAAATGAAGCGTGTCGAAGCCATAATTCAGTCTATGACGATTGAAGAACGGCGAGATCCAGGCATCATTGACGGCAGCCGACGTAAGCGTATCGCAGCCGGCAGTGGTACCCGGGTACAGGATGTCAACCGACTCCTGCGCCAATTCGAGGATACTCGAACCATGTTGAGAAGGCTGGGAACCCAGCAAAAAAGCGGAAGAAGACGCCGAATGCCTTTTTTGGGGTAGGTTAGTGCCTGAAAGCCGCTTCGCTTGACTGGCGTCAGGCATCTATATAAGGGTAAGCATTAAGGAGGTGACACGTTTGGCCGTACGCATTCGTTTGAGGAGAATGGGTGCCAAGAAACGTCCATACTACCGCTTGGTGGTGGCGGACTCTCGGACCGCCCGTGACGGCGCCTATATTGAGGCTTTGGGAAGCTATGATCCCATCTCCAATCCGGCGCAGGTTAAAATCGATAGCGAGAAAGCCATGAAATGGCTGAAACGCGGAGCTCAGCCGTCAGACACCGCGCGGCGTCTTTTGGCGCAATGTGGCGTATTTGACATGCTGAAGGCTGAAAACGCGGATTCAACTGATCAGGGGGAGTAACCCTTGCACGAACAGATTGTAGAGTACATTGCCAAGGCCCTTGTTGATCATCCTGATGCCGTCCAGGTGCGCACGATCGAAGGTGACAAATCGCTCATTTTTGAACTCAGAGTGGATAAGTCCGATATAGGAAAGGTGATCGGACGTCAGGGTCGCACTGCGCGAGCCATCCGAACTGTGTTGAGAAACGTGAGCGGTCACAACGGGAAGCTCATCCACGTGGAGATTCTCGATTAGGCACACTGTCTAAAGGAGCGAGCCCTGGGTTGTCTGAGCAATTGATGGTGATCGGAGAGATCACTGCCCCGCATGGCATAAGGGGATGGGTACGAGTACGCCCTGAGACGGACCTTGACCAGCTAACGGGCATCAAGCAATGCCGCCTGTTTTGGCCTGATGGAAAGGACCGGCTTTTCAAGGTCGAACAGGTGCGGCCTCACAGACAGTTCTGGCTTCTCAAACTGCAGAATGTGTCATCACGTGATGAAGCAGAAGCCTTACGCGGAGCTCTCTGGATGATCCGCCGCGATGAGGCTCCTACCTTGCCCGAGGGACATTATTATGTGCCTGATCTAGTCGGTTTGGAGGTCGTCACTGTCCATGGTGAATCCTTGGGTGAGGTGTGCGATGTCTTGTTTGGGCCGTCGAACGACGTCTTCGTCGTCCGACGAAGCGGTTTGCCCGACGCTCTCATTCCGGCGGTGCGCGAAGTGGTCACAGAGATTGTCCTCAACGAGGGCAAGATGATCATTGATCCCTTGCCAGGGCTTTTTGACTAGGGGGCGGAAATCAGCGTGAAGGTCGATGTGGTCACACTCTTTCCCGCCATGTTTGGCGGCCCCCTGACAGAGTCCATGCTTGGGCGAGCACTAAGGGCGGGTCTCTTGGATGTCAGACTCTGGAATCCCCGAGGGTTTGCTCGCGACAAACACCGTACAGTCGATGATAAGCCCTACGGTGGCGGCACGGGAATGGTGATGAGAATCGAGCCGCTTGCGCTGTGCTTGGACAGTATCCTGGCCGACAGCCACGGCGAAAAGCCTTGCATTTTAGTCACCTCGCCGCAAGGTCGTGTGCTCGATGACACCTGGGTGCGAGAACTTGCTGCAAGTGATCACCTGGTCGTCATCTGTGGACACTATGAAGGTATTGACGAACGGCTACACGTGCTCTACGACACGATCGAGTACTCGATTGGAGACTATGTGCTGACTGGCGGTGAATTACCGGCGATGGTCTTGATTGACGCGGTCAGCAGGTTCATTCCCGGTGTCCTCGGGGATCCTGACTCCGCTCTTCAGGACTGTTTTTCTGATGGGTTGCTCAAATATCCACAGTATACGCGCCCCGAGGCATTCCGCGGAGCGTCCGTTCCGGAAGTGCTCTTGTCCGGACATCATGAACGAATACGCCTATGGCGGCGCAAGGAATCTCTCAGAAGAACACTCCATCGTCGGGCGGATCTTGTGATCGAGACACACCTGTGTGATGACGATCAAAGCCTCCTTGACGAGGTACGCGAAGATATGAAGAATTGACCACAGGCTCAGTAGGGGGGAGGGATACATGATGAACATCATTCAGCAGATTGAAGCCGAACAACTCCGCCCGGATGTTACGGATTTCGGTCCCGGCGATAGGGTGCGTGTACACGTCAAAGTGGTGGAGGGCGAGCGTGAACGTATTCAGGTTTTTGAGGGTACGGTCATCAAACGTTCAGGCAACGGACTTCGCGAAACCTTCACTGTTCGTAAGATCTCACAAGGGATCGGAGTTGAACGCACATTCCTGGTGCATTCACCGATGATTGCCCGGGTGGAGGTAACTCGCCGCGGTAAAGTCCGTCGAGCGCGCCTTTTCTACCTGCGCGACCGAGTGGGCAAAGCGACGCGCATCAAAGAAAGACGCTGATCGCTATGGAGCAGTAACTCATGTCGGCGTCACCACTGGTGACCGCCGACATGTCTTTTCATTTTCGCCAAGATCCCCAACCAATCTGATCACTGTGGAGGGATTGATCGTGTCCGATCCAAAATCGGAGGTACGCGAGTACATTGAGGCCTTTGGCGTTGCCATCGTATTGGCCCTGTTCATTATCACATTTATAGCTCAGTCTTTTTTGGTGCAAGGAGCCTCCATGGAACCTTCGCTCCATAACGGCCAGCGATTGCTTGTAGACAAAATAGCCTATCGGATACGGCCCCCTCAGCGAGGAGAGATCGTGGTATTTCGCTATCCTGCTGATCCCCGCCGACGATTCATCAAACGAGTCATGGGGGTGCCAGGTGATCACATTGAGGTGCGGCGCCACAAGCTGTACGTCAACGGTGTCGCTCTTGATGAGCCCTACATTAACGGACCCACCTACGGCGATTTCGGTCCCTTCATCGTCCCGGAAAACACTGTGTTCGTCTTGGGAGACAATCGCAACAACAGTGACGACAGCCGTTTCAGTGATGTCGGCGCGGTGCCGCTCGAGCTGATCGTCGGGCGCGCTCTTTTTGTCTACTGGCCTCCATCGCGTATCTCCATGATACGAATACCCCAGGAACTCCGGACGGAAAACAGGTGAAAGGATTTCGGTAAATAGATGTCTATACAGCCACTGTCGGACAAAGAGCTGAAGGAGCGCCTAATCTCCTTCGTGCCGCATAGTGTGCAGTGGTTTCCGGGACACATGGCTAAGACACGCCGTGAACTGGCCAAGCAAGTGTCCGTGGCGAACGTCATCATCGAGGTGGTCGATGCTCGCATCCCTCACAGCGGTCGGTACCGAGACCTATCATCTATTATCAGTAATAGGACTCATGTGGTTGCCTTGACCAAAGTCGACCTCTCCGACCCGACGGCTACCAAGAGCTGGGTTGAGCATCTGCGCACTTCCTCCGAATCCGTCTTTCCGGTTGATGCTCAGCGCGGAAAGGGCGTCAGATCCTTGTTGACAAGCATCAAAAGGATGCATAGGCCAGTGAGAGCACTCGTCATGGGAGTACCTAACAGCGGGAAGTCCAGTCTCATCAACCGGATCTGTTTTCGGGCCGGCGCCCGGGTAGGAGCTCGTCCGGGCGTTACGCGCGGTCCGCAGTGGTTGCGAGCTGACCGTGGAGCACAGTTTCTCGATACGCCCGGACTCTTGTGTCCTCGCATAGAAGATCCTCTGCAGGGACTGAAGTTGGCTTGGGTCGGAAGCGTCGGAGAGAATGCCTATGACGCTCATGATGTAGGCAGTGCTCTTGCGCTGTGGCTGGCACATTATCATCCTGATCTTCTCGCCGCTCGCTACAATATTGCCGACCAAGAAATGACTGCTGATCCCGAATCCATACTCAGACTCATAGGCCAAAGACTTGGGTTCTTGATGACGGGCGGAACTGTAAATACCGGCGAAGCCGCCCGAGCCCTGCTGGCTGACTTTCGTTTGGGCAGACTGGGACGAATCACTTTGGATGGCCTTCCATGCAAAGACGACAAGAAAGAATAAGAGAACAGGCCTGGCGCCTTATGCACTACGATGCAGTGATCAGAGAGACGGCCGAAGTGGATCTGTTGGCAGGTGTCGACGAAGTTGGCCGCGGTTCACTTGCCGGTCCTCTGGTAGCGGCGGCGGTCATCATGCCCGATCGTCTGTTGGTGACGGGGATCGACGACTCCAAAGTCCTATCACCCATACAAAGAGCAGAAGCCGCCCGACGCATTACCCGGGTGGCCCTTTCGTGGTCAGTCGTTTTTGTGTCTCCGCAACAGATCGACAGTCACGGCATTCAAGCGGCGAACATGGCTGCCATGCGATCTGCGGTTTTGAGTCTGTCACTTCAGCCCGAGCTGGTGCTGAGTGACGGCTATCGCATTCGTGATTTTGAAGGAACCCAACGGGCAATAATAAAAGGGGATCGAGTCTCTCAGTCTATCGCCGCGGCCTCATGTCTCGCCAAGACTGTGCGAGATCGCTGGATGCAATACTTAGGTGAAGAGCTCTACCCCGGATTCGGCTGGGAACGCAATGCGGGCTACGCCACAAAAGAGCATAGACTCGCCGTGATTGCACTGGGCCCAAGCGATCAACATCGCCACCGTTTTCTCAGCAACTCAGCTACAGCCGGATGTGAGGATGAGAACCAACTCGCATTGCCCTTCTTTTGACACGATCGCCCCCGTTCGAACAGGCAGCCAAGGGCTTCTCTACACGCTCGTGGCTTGGGATGACGGTCGGCGACAAGGTGAGATTGACCTTGTCGTTTAACCCGGCCGGACGTCGTTCTACTATCGAAGTTCGTCAAGACCGACCGCTTACAGGGCTGACAAAAAGCAGTGCTGAGACCATCTGCCAATACCTTCGAAGCTGTCTGCTCATCGGATGCCACCTGACGACAGGCGGACAGGACGTTTGCTGTGCCCTCTCTGTTGCCCAACGCCCTACGGCCATCCCGAAGAAGACACTGGGTACGTAGCCGCTTCTCTGATCCCTGGGCAGCGAGAGGCAGTCATACGAGACGCTCTATTCCACCATAGACTTGAGCAGTGTCCTGGCAACAGCAGAGCCGCCCGCAGGTATCCATTCTCCTAAGATCGTCGGCCTGCCCAAGACCGTTGTCCGGAAAGGCGCTATCGAACGAGCGCTACCTTGCGCCGGTGGATCTGACACCTGTACGAGCTGCGACGTCTTGCTTCCCGAGGACACCAACTTGCGGGATTGACCGGCAAACCCTATCGACGGAGTCTTGGCGCGGCAACAGAATAGACTAGGGCCGACCGGAGACAGGAGAGAACTTGTCCGTGGCCAGCGGAGACCAACACGAGGATCAGTCCCGGTGTCATAGCGGAAAGAAGAACGCCCCGTCTTTCGACGGCATCGACTTGTCTACAACGATACGGCCTCGTGGGTCCAGCGCGATATAGCCAACTGAGGCGTCCCGCAGCGAACGCAAAGATCCGCCCATCCCAGCAACGTTCCATCGACCCTTTCCT
>JBMNSS010000111.1:0-9106 GCA_050945315.1 Limnochordia bacterium
TAGTCGTGGCCGGTACGCAGAAGATACACCAGAGCCAAAAGACCGATTCCGGCTACGCCGATCAGAACCCTTACCGGGATCTGCGCCGCGAGCAGATTCCGTATCCGTTGCCAACCGTTGCCCCCTGATTTGAACACCAAGGGCAAGGGCCCCAACAGGATGCCCATAGCAATCAAAGCAGGCGGTACCACATGCGCCGCTTTTACCCCGACAAACTGATCCGTCTTGGTCATATAGTTCAAGTCTCCGAGCATGGCCACTACGTGCAAGGAACCAAAGATCGAGACGGCGGCGGCCAGCCAGTAGCCCTTCAGTATCCCGAAGCGAGTGCGTGCAGCGCCCTGAGCCCGAACCACCGCCAGAGTAGGAAATACCACGGCCGCCAGCCAGGCCAACGCCTTTGACAGCATCGCCCCGTAACCTAAAAGATAGCCGATGGCGAAAACGGCAGCCGCGGCTAAGGCCAACCACGGGCCGTATTGTTCGGGTACCTGCACTGCCCGAGTCAAGAGCAACCACCCGCCCAAGATGATGCCCGCCGCCGAAAAACACAAAAACACCCACGGATAGACCAAAGGTCTGAAGGGTGCAGGTCGACCGATCTGAAAACCATCGCGACGAACGGCCTCCGCAATCTGGCGCACATACTCCATGTTCTTTTGGAACAGCGTCACTTCAGGTGACATGCGCTCGTTATCGGCCGGTCGTACATGGGGATTGTGCACCGGCAGCGGACGCACATAAAGCATTCGCACATTGCGTTCTCTGGCTGCCCGCCGCCACCTCTCAACCGCCACATGGGGATCGATGTTCAACAGTTCCTGGGTGCTGATGGAGTGCAATCTGACAGCCTGATACCCCAGGGCCTTTGCCAATTCCCGATCCCCCGGTTGCGGTGAAAACTCGATCACACCCAACGGCAGATCTCTTCTTTGCAGACCCGAAATCCACTCGGACAACAGATCGGGCGCACCCGCAATACGCTGGCCTGCAAAGACCACCGGCACAGCGTCGTACAATTCCGCGTCGAGCGTCCGCAATCTCCATCGTACCTGTTGGTCATTCAGCGTCGAGGCATGACGAAAACGAGGCACGACCTGTAGTCCGGCTTGCCTAATGGAGCGTATCGCGCTCTCGGATAGCCCCAGTCCGACATTGCCTACGTTGGCTGCGACCACCGCCCGGTTGGCATGTCCTTCGCCAGGATCTCCGGCGGGAATCTCCCAGACGAGCAGACCCTGATCCCGGGCGATCTCCCGGGCCCATGGCCAAAGATGCATCCTGAGGGTGTTCGCAAACCACTGGGGTGTCGTCGCCGGCCACCATACGACATAGGCGCTGGACTCCCGCGCCGGCAACACGCCCAAGCCCATGGCCTGCAACGCGGGTCCGGCCTCAAGGCCGTTAAACAGCATCAACAGGCCTTCGCTTGCGGCCCGAGTCACTGTCAACTCCTCAAGTCCCACCCCCCAGGCTCCTGACTCATTCAGTGCCTCGAGTGTCTCAGAAAGCGTCCTGTTGGTCTGAAGGCTCAGATCGCGCGTGGCATAGAAGTCCACGATGATACCAACCGTGTTGTTCGAATGCTCGGCGGCCAGTCGGCAAAACGCAATCCAGGCCGCAGACAGAGCCGAGGCCAGAAGAATCACTGCATAGACGCGTTTCAACGAAGTGGCCATGACCGCTCATCTCCTCATGCTCACGGCATCTGCCTGCTGTCCGCCCGCAAGAGGAAGGTCTGAGGGACGTCGACCGTATATAAACAAGCGATCTTGGGCGACCCGCACGTCACTGATCTCCAAGGGAACCGCGGCGGTCGCTAAGTCGATATGGACAGCCCACCGCTTGGCCAGACTATCCATGAGCAGGCGCGGTAAGTTCATCTTCTCCACTTTTACCTCGTCCACAACGAAGCTGACCTGCGTGGGCTGAACCACCTCAAAATGCCCGTTTACAGTGACCCCTATGCTAAGACCCAAAAATCTCACGCTCCCGTGAAGCTGCGCCACATCGGGTTCGAGGGCGATGGAAAAGCTTCGCGACGGATCGATCCTCTCCCAAAAAAAGGCGTTGAGGTCTTCCTCGGCGATGACGGCACTGACGCGCAAGGAATCGGCCGCCTTTACCTCCACGCCTTCCCCGCGTCGAAGCTTTTGGGGATCAATAACAAGATTCTGCGCGTCAATGATGAAGGCCTCCACCTTCAATCCATCCAGTTCAGCCTGACGCACATCCACTGTCAAACGCTGCAACTGTCCCGCTAAGAGCCGGAGAGCAGGAAAGGCCGTCACTTGCACGCTGACGCGCTCAGCGGGGCCGATGGACTTGTCGATGCCCGTGGCCAAACGTTGTTCCACCAGGCGGGGCAAGAAGGCTTGGCTGCCTGCAAAGGCCACCAGCAGTGCTACCAGCAAAGCGATTGCGGCGCGCATCGACCAGCCCCCCAACAGAAATGACCTCAAGATAATGTGCCCTGTCCCTGCGCCCGCGCCTTCCAGTGCAAGTAGGCTTCGATCAAGGGATCTATCTCCCCGTCCATCACCGCCTCAACGTTGCCGATCTCCATCTCCGTCCGATGGTCTTTCACCATGGTATACGGACAAAAAACGTACGAACGGATTTGACTGCCCCAGGCGATCTCCCTTTGTTCGCCTCGGATTTCCGCCAGCTTGGCTTCTTGTTCTTCCATCTTGCGCTCCAGTAGCTTGGCGCGCAGCACACGCATGGCCGCTTCGCGATTGGAATGTTGGGACCGCTCGCTCTGACACGAGACCACAATTCCGGTAGGAATATGCGTCACCCTGATGGCCGACTCTGTCTTGTTGACATGCTGTCCGCCTGCCCCGCTGGATCGGAAGGTATCAATCCGAAGGTCCGAAGGATCAATCTCGATCTCGCCCTGGTCGTCAATCTCAGGCATGACATCCACCGATGCGAAAGACGTATGTCGGCGACCGGATGCATCAAAGGGGGATATACGCACCAGACGATGCACCCCTTTTTCCGCCTGCAAATACCCGTAGGCATTTGGCCCTTTGATATGCAAGGTCACACTCTTGATCCCGGCTTCATCTCCGGGGAGAAAATCCAGCGTCTCTACCTCGTATCCCTGGTTTTCCGCCCAGCGGGTATACATGCGCAAGAGCATCTGCGCCCAGTCTTGCGATTCCGTTCCTCCGGCGCCCGGATGAATGGAAAGCAAAGCACTGGCACTGTCATACTGCCCGTTGAGCAGGCTAGCCAACTCCAGCTTGTCAACACCGGTCGTCAGCTTCCCGAGAGCCTCCGAGACCTCTTGCCATGCCTGATCGTCGTCGTCTTCTTCCGCCAACTCGAAAAGAACCTCGGCATCTTCCAGTTCAGCACGGACCGCGTTCCAGCTTTCAATGCGTTGCTTCAGCAAGCTGGCCTCGCGGACCACCTTCTGCGCCTCTTGTTGATCATCCCAAAACGCAGGAGATCCCATGGCCTCCTCGAGCCTATCCAGCCGTTGTTGCGCGGCTGTGATGTCAAAGATACACCCTCATTTCAGCCAGACGCTGCCGCTGGCTCTGCAGAATCTCCTTCAACTGAACCGCGTCATACACCGTTTGCGCCATCCTCTCTTGTTTCTATGCTCCACAACACCGTTTGTACTTCTTCCCGGAACCGCACGGGCACGGATCATTGCGCCCTACCCTCACTCCGGCTCGCCTCGGTTGTGGCCCTGCCGCGGTGTCCCGGTTGCTGCGCGCCGCAAGAAGTCTTTGCTGTGCTGCCTTCTGACGTTCTGCCTGCTCAGCTTCGGCATCGCGACTCCTAACCTGCACACGATACAGGTAGCGCAGGGCATCATCCCGGATCGAGTGCATCATATCCTGAAACATCTCAAAGCTCTCGAGTTGGTATTCCAGGAGCGGATCCTGTTGAGCATAGGCGCGCAGTCCTATTCCCTGTCGCAGATCCTCCATGTTGCGCAAGTGATCCATCCACTTGGTGTCGACCACGTGCAACAGGATCATGCGCTCCAGCTCGCGCAACTGCTCAGTCCCAATCGTCGCTTCCCGGTCCGCATAGGCGGCTTCGGCCTTCTCGAGCATCACTCTCTTGATATCATCACTATTGAAGGACTGCAGATCGTCCACCGTCAGGCCGGTATCTGCGGCCACGAGATCCGTCAGACGTTCTACAAGCCCGGTGCGATCCCATTCTCCGGGATGGAGCTTCTCGCTGCATATGTCTTCTACCATGCCGCCTATCGCTTGATCCAACATCTCCCGAATGCGCTCGCGCATGTTCTCTCCGCCCAACACATGACGGCGCATCTCATAGATCACTTCGCGCTGCTTGTTGAGCACATCATCGTATTTCAGAACCTGCTCGCGGATGTCAAAGTGGAAAGCTTCCACCTTACGCTGAGCATTCTCGATGCTCCGTGTGATCTGCCCGTGCTCGATGGGTTGATCATCTTCCCATCCCAGACGCTCCATGATGGACGAGACCCGCTCGGAGCCGAACATACGCATCAGATCGTCTTCCAATGAGACGTAAAAGCGCGAGGATCCCGGATCACCCTGGCGTCCCGAACGACCCCGAAGCTGGTTGTCTATCCGGCGGCTTTCATGCCGCTCGGAACCGATGACATGAAGCCCCCCCAACTGAATGACCTGCTCTTTTTCGCGATCGGTCTCTTCCTGGCACTGCTTGAGCAACCCTTGATACTTCTCACGTGCCGCAATGACGTCCGCGTCATCCGTCTCGGAGCCCGCAACGGCCTGCATCTCAGTCTCCGACGGAATACCTTCTTGTCGTAGGAGCTGCTTGGCCAAAAACTCCGGATTGCCGCCCAGTAAGATGTCTGTACCTCGCCCCGCCATGTTGGTGGCGATGGTCACCGCCCCGAGTCGCCCGGCCTGAGCGATGATCTCGGCCTCTTTTTCGTGGTACTTGGCGTTGAGAACCTGGTGCTTAATGCCCCGACGGGACAACATCGCACTCAAGCGCTCAGACTTCTCTATGGATATGGTACCGACCAAGACCGGCCTGCCTTGTTGATGCAACCGCTCAATCTCTTCGACAATGGCTTCAAATTTGGCTTGCTCCGTCTTGTAGACGAGATCGGGATGATCCTGCCTGATCATCGGCATGTTGGTCGGAATGACCACCACGTCCATGCCGTAGATCTTGCGGAACTCAGCTTCTTCCGTCTCCGCCGTACCTGTCATGCCGGCCAGCTTTTCATACATGCGGAAGTAATTCTGGAATGTGATGGAAGCCAGGGTCTGCGACTCTCGCTCGATACGCACGCCCTCCTTGGCTTCAATGGCCTGGTGGAGTCCGTCGCTGTAGCGGCGGCCCAACATCAGACGTCCCGTGAATTCGTCAACAATGATCACCTTGCCGTCTTTGACGACATAGTCTCTATCTTTCTGATAAAGGGCGTGGGCTCGCAATGCCTGCTGCATATAGTGTGTCAACTCGAAATGTGCTTCGTCAAACATGTTGACGCCCAGCCACTGCTCGAGCTTCTCCACGCCTTCTTCGGTGATGGCGACCTGACGCGCCTTTTCGTCGATTGTGTAGTCGACATCGCGCCTCAGACGAGGCACCAACTGGGCGAAACGGTAGTAATGGTCGGTGGATTCTTCCGCCTGTCCCGAGATAATCAGCGGAGTACGGGCTTCATCGATCAAAATGTTGTCCACTTCGTCGATGATCGCGTAGTGCAGAGCCCTTTGTACTCTCTGATCCGGATGCATGACCATATTGTCACGCAGATAGTCAAACCCGAACTCATTGTTCGTACCATAGGTGACATCGCAATTGTAGGCCTGCCGCCTCTCGGCGAAATCAAGGCCGGGCACGATGCAACCTACCGATAGTCCCAAAAAGCGATATATGCGACCCATCCATTCAGCATCCCGACGGGCCAGATAGTCGTTGACCGTTACCACATGAACGCCGCAACCGGTGAGAGCATTGAGATAGACAGGCAGAGTGGCTACGAGGGTTTTACCTTCGCCGGTTTTCATCTCCGCAATACGACCCTCATGTAACACCATACCACCCATGAGCTGTACATCATAATGGCGCTGTCCGATAGTGCGCCAGGCCGCCTCTCTCACTACGGCAAAGGCCTCCGGCAGAATATCGTCCAAGGTAGCGCCATTGTCCAAACGCATGCGGAATTCATCTTTTTTCGCCCGTAGATCGGCATCAGTCAATGCTTTGATCTCTGGTTCCAGGGCATTTATGGTCAGAGCCTGCTCTTGCAGCCTCCGCACCTCTTTGGCATTCGTGTCGAAGATTTTACGAATCAGCCCGAGCATATACTACCCCTTTGCGGATCGTCTCTGGCGATCACCAGCCTGTTGCTTATATAATAGGCAAACGGCTGAGACACTTGCGTGCCCAGCTTGTTTTTTCGAATCGAACAGCTGTGCGCATACTTGTTATTTGTCGTCAATAGTATAGCATGGCGACATCCTCCGAACAAGAACGCCCCCTGACCAGATGATGGAGACGGGCACCCTTGAGTATCATCAATGTTTTCAAAATCAAAGAAGGCATGGCGACTGACACGTCGTACATTTACTTTGTATCGCTATATGCGATGAGCTTTCCATTCATCATATCAAGGGGGTCTTTTGAAATGATTAAGAAGATGCGGCGAGCAATGATACCTTGTATTACCCTACTGACGGTGGCTGTCCTCCAAAGCGTCGTTTTTGCTTCCGGCTTCAGCCTGCTTATTGAAGCCGAAGACATGACGTTGGCCTCTGGAATGGTGGTGGGTTCGGATGACAAAGCATTTGGCGGCAAGTACATCCATGTGCCAGTGGGACAGGATACCCGCTCCCCGGTAGCCTTGGCGGAGATCAAGGTTTCGGTTCCTGCTGATAGCACATATCATCTTTGGGCTCGTTTACACGGTCCCGACGGCAACTCTGACGCCGTCTATGTCACCGTCAATAATGCCGATTGGAGCAGGAAATGGCCCTCTGAGACGGGCGTCTATGAATGGGTGAAGATCGCGTCTTACGAATTGAAGAAGGGCGAGCACTCCATAGAGGCTTCCCACGGTGAGATAAAGGCTCGCTTTGACGCCTTCTATCTGACCGACGATGGCAATGATGTCCCGCCGGTAAGCAAGCCCTAAGCCACGCCTGACGTTTACCTCCCACCAAACAAAGATCCGGCCCTGCAGAGTCTGCAGGGCCGGATCGCAACAGAGCTACATCACTCAGGCTCAATCAGACCGTAGTTGCCGTCACGCCGCCGGTAGACTACATTGATGGCCTCATTGCTGCTATGGACAAAGACAAAGAAGTCATGCCCGAGCAGCTCCATTTGCATAATCGCTTCTTCAACGCTCATTGGCTTCATGGCAAAGCGCTTGGTTCGCACCACCGCCGGCGTGAACTCCTCGGAATCCTCAGCTTCCGCCATCTGTATGGCCGGTGCGGCACCCTTGCGAACACTCTCCTGCAGACGCCGTTGGATGCGCGTCTTGTATTTACGCAATTGCTGCTCCACACGGTCCACAGCTTCGTCAATGCTGGCGTACATGTCCGAGGTGCGACTCTCTGCACGTAACAGAATCCCATTCAGATTTACGGTGAGTTCAGCGATGTGCATATCGCGCTGTACGCTCAGCATCAACTCAGCTCTCACCTCACCGCCGCGAAAAAACTTGAAGAGTTTGCGTACCTTCTTCCCAGAGTACTCACGCAGCGCTGATGTGACCTCAAGGTTCTTACCAGTGACTTCGATGCGCGCATTTCCGGTTTCTGCCATGGCCGTCATCCCCTTCACTTTACACTCGCACTATGCACGGCGGCATTAGTATATTTCTGGACGCACAAGCTAACTCCTGGAAGCCGCCTGAAAAAAAGCCCGCCTTCATGGAAAGCGGACGTCTATCGTTTTGCGAATACATCAGCCCTTCTTCTGGGCCGGAAGGGCATCCGGAAAGCACCGCCGACGGTGCGATCCCGCCGAAAGTGCCTGCATAACGCCGGCACTCCCGGACTATCGCGAGCAACATCCTTGTTCTGACCATCGAGGTGGTGCGCCGTGACACCTGGGACGCACCGTAACCTCCCTGCTCGCCCACCTATTGAGCCTGCCGTTGTGGCCACACATGATCGACCCTCACAGACCGGCCAGGCCTGAGAAGGTCGATCAAGTTGAGTGCTCAACCCTCGCACAGCTGACCTGGTCTTTGCCCCCACATTTGCCTGTCACCGCCGGTTCCTTTGGAAAGACGGGCGGATTTCAGGACTTACTCTAAGCCGTACCATGCTCAGCAACTTAAGACTTAAGATTTTTGGAGTTGCCTTACGTGGGTCGTTTCGCCTACGGCTGGCCTCGACTTTCAACCACAGACCTGTGCGAGGACGGCCAATTCATTATACTTAGCTCATCGCAACACGGCAAGCAAAACGAGAAGAAACAGGGCCCTTTACCAGATAAATCAAACGGCTTGCGGTCGCTGTGCAACCGCAAGCCGGCAGTATGAGATTCCGGTCAGCTGCCCCACTCAATAGCGAACGATGCTCTCTTCCGCATCCGTTCCTGCGTCCGTTTGTCGGGCTTCCTCTTGGATCTCTTTGTACACCTCTTCCCGATGTACGGGCACGTGTCTGGGGGCATCTATGCCGATTTTTACCTGATCACCGCGAACATCAACAACCGTTATCTTAATACTGTCACCGATGAATATGCTCTCATCGCGCTTACGCGTGAGCACGAGCATGTGAGTCCCTCCTTGGGCGAGACTGCGACAGCCCTTGAGGGCTGAAGCGATCCGTCAATTGCCGGATCCATTTCGGTACTTTTCGCCGTTTTCCTCTTGTCCACTACCGGATAAGTCTAGCACATCCCTCAAGGCTACTGCAACCCCAACTGTAGCAAAACGCACCTCGGCGGCTCCGACTCGCATTAACGCCCCGGCTGCAGCTGAGAGCGTAGCGCCAGTAGTATGCACATCATCGATCAGAAGAAAGCGTCTGCCCGTCACCCGACCGGGCTCGGGCACGGCAAAAGCACCTGCCATGTTTATCCGTCGCTCTGATGCCGACAGTCTGGTCTGTGGCGAGGTGGCCTTTTTGCGCTCAAGAACGTT
>JBMNSS010000112.1:0-9062 GCA_050945315.1 Limnochordia bacterium
CCTTCGGCTTCCTTCAGACCCCGCCGTTACCGGCGACGCCCTTGCCTACGGGTTGTTTTCCCACTGGCAGGTAACGAAGGTTTCTTTCAACCTTCCGGCTCGGCAAGCATGCCGGGCACACGCAGAGAATGACGCTCGTCCTGCGAGCGTCATTCCGGTCTGTCTGATTCCTTGCGTTCTAGACATCTGACCCAAAAAGCAACTGGGTTAACAGCAACTCCGTGGCCTCAGTCTGAGCCAGTTCTTTGACTTGCTGCCAATCTCTGTCAAACAAAGCGACTACCAGCTCCTGTGAAACGCCCAGCGAATCCGACAGAGCTTCGGCCAAACGCGTTTGTCCCATATCTCCAAGCGACGACCAGTCCTGTTTCATGAGAGCTTCAGCCTCGGACGGAGTTGCTCCGACCTCCAGGAGTCTGTTGTACAAGGTGACCTGAAATCCGTTGGCCACGGCTTTCCAGTCACGTCGTATAAGAGCCGTGATCTGATCGGGCGTAAGCAGTCCTTTTATGATAGCACTGGCTCGCGACGCAATCTCCTCACGCGTCGCCGTGCCACGAGCCTTCACGAAGACCGGAGTGCCAAAGCGATCAGCCACGAGATATACCGCGTCACCTTCTTCCAACGCATCTGCTTCGCTGAGCGTAGAGTTGCGATAGACCGTTACCGACGGGGCGAGTGTGAAATCCCGCAAAGCATTCTCCGCAGTCTTGACGCTCATCACGTATCTGGCGGGATCTGCGTGATCGATTTCTCCTTCAACAACCTGAAGACGCAGCACACCATTTATGATGGCAGCCGCTTCAGCACGAGTCACCGGTTCGTTGGGACGGAGACGTCCCTTGTAGTACGGAGGCAGGATGTCCAGCCTGTCAGCAGCCGTGATGTAACGAGATGCCCAGTGAGTGGCCGAGACATCGGAGAAAGCGGTGTCCTCAATCTCTTCTGCTTCTATCACTTCATTGATATCCAGTGCTCGCATGGCGATGGCGATGGTCTCAGCGCGATTGACCTCTTGTTCAGGACGAAAGGCGCCGTCTTCATAGCCATCGATGAGTCCGGCAGCACCCATGGCAGCTATGTCATCACTCGCCCAGTGCTGCTGGGTGTCCCGGAAATCCTGCTTTCCCGAGGCATGAGGCAATGCAAACGCCTTGACAATCATCTTGGCCAGTTCAGCCCTGGTTACCGTTCCGTTGGGGCGAAATGTGCCGTCAGGATATCCGCCTACTATGCCTTTGTCGGCCAATGCCATTACATGCTCAATCGCCCAGTTTCCTCCAAGATCCTTGAAGTCTTGGGCGGCGCCGGCCAACTGTCCGAAAGCAAATAGCAGCACTGTAGCGCACCCGATGATCACGGGATATATGCGCCGCATGTAGCAAACCCCTTTCTTATGACCAGAATCCGCACCGTGCCCGAAGCTATCCTTGACTTATGGACACTTTCGACGTCGCATTGTTGTCGCCTTGCGGTAATGAAAACCACTATTGTGAACTCTCTCCGAGGTCCGGCGGTGTGAGTGGACGTATGATACGCCTGTCATTATACTGTATGTAGTAGCTAAAGCGTTTTTCCAAATCTCCGGTGGTTTGGAAAACCTTACAGGTGGGGGATGGCGATGCACAAAAAAGGCAAATTCATGTTGATCGACGGACACAGTCTTCTGCATCGGGCTTTCTACGCTCTGCCCACCATGACGACATCTTCGGGCTTGCACACAAATGCGGTCTACGGCTTTGCCACCATGCTCAATCGCCTTCTCGAAGATGAGAAACCGGATTACGTCACAGTGGCCTTTGACTGTGCTGCGCCGACGTTTCGCCACGACGCGTTTGCGGATTATAAAGCCACTCGCCCTGCCATGGCTGAAGAACTGCGCGTTCAGATACCGCTGGTACAAGAACTCGTGGAGGCCTACAACATCAACAGCCACCTGTTGGAAGGCTACGAGGCTGACGACATTATCGGGACTCTTGCCTTTCAGGCCCACGAAGCCGGTTGTTCCGTCGTGATCGTCACGGGAGATAAGGATGCCCTTCAGCTGGTACGTCCAGCGATTGAGGTGCTCATCACTCGGCGAGGGATCACCGACATGCAGCGCTTCACCCCCGAGCTGGTGCTGGAGACGATGGGCATAAATCCGGAACAAGTACCCGACTGGAAGGCTCTCGTCGGGGACAAATCTGACAACATTCCCGGAGTGCCCGGCATCGGCGCCAAGACGGCAACCAAACTGTTGCAGGAGTATCCGTCGCTTGAAGATATACTGGCGACAGCCGACACGCTATCCGGCCGGGCCGGGGAAGCGTTGCGTCGGCATCGGGACGCGGCGATCCTGAGCAAAAGCCTGGCCACGATAGAGACGCAGATGCCAATCACCATAGACTGGAAAGCGGCTGAATCTCAGCCGCCTCAGGTCGACAAACTCACCGATCTGTTCACAAGAATCGAGGCTCGCTCTCTTCTCACTCAACTCCACCGACGCCTTGGGGTAGAGGACCACGAGAGCGCCATGCCTAGCCAGCTTTCCCTGGAAAAAATCGCAGAGGAAAAACCCCAACGAATACTCAGAGTGGATGACGGAGACTGGCTTGGCGCCACGTCTGTACTGCAAGAGCCGATCTGCTTTCTCATCGTCCCGACTGCCGCCAATGACTTGTTGTTTACGGCTTCTGACGAGGAGCGATTCTTGTGGGGGATCAGTGATACACCCTCAGACTTTATGGCTTTTCTCACTTCCGGGCGACGCCTGTATACACACGATCTGAAGTCACAGCTCGTGATCGTGGGCAAGGCGGGGGGGACTATTCCTGAACCGACCGACATCCAAGCCGTTGACGACCTTCTGCTGGCATCCTATTTGGCCGATCCCGCTCAAGATCACTCGTTGGCCGGCATCGCTAAATTCCATGGACTGGAGATCACTGAAGTCTCGTCTGAGGTCTCAAATACCGCTGACACAACGGAAGTGATTCGGCAATACCACCATCTGCTGCGTACCGTGGAACCCGCTCTTTTGAAGACTCTGGCTGACCATAGGCTTGACAGCCTCTTCCGCGACGTTGAGATGCCGTTAACCGTGATCTTAGCCTCTATGGAACAAGCAGGCATACGCATCGATCGTCAACGTCTGGCTGAGATGTCAAAAGAGATGGCAGCCGAGATTGCGCAGCTGACTGATGCCATATACAAGGCGGCGGATGCGGAGTTTAACATCAACTCACCAAAGCAGCTGGCGGAGATCTTGTTTGATCGCCTACAGCTACCCGCAATACGGAATACAAAGACAGGTCGCTCAACCTCTGCGGAAGTCCTGGAAGACCTGGCTGACTATCATGATCTGCCAGGTCTCGTGCTGGATTATCGGCAACTGGTCAAGCTTACAAGCACCTACGTTGACGCGCTGCCCTCGCAGATTGATGAACGGACAGAGCGTATTCACACCACCTTTAACCAAGCCGTTACAGCGACGGGACGCCTATCCAGCATGCATCCGAATCTGCAGAATATCCCAATTCGCACTGCCTTAGGACGTCAGATCAGGAGTTGCTTTGTACCCGAGGAAGGTGCTGTGCTCATTTCGGCGGACTATTCGCAGATAGAACTGCGGGTCTTGGCGCATCTGTCAGGCGATGAGAACCTGATCACCGCTTTCCTGGAAAACGCCGACATCCACACCAAGACTGCCGCCGAGGTGTTTGAGATTCCGCCGGAAGACGTGACTCCCGAGATGCGCAATGCCGCCAAAGCGATAAACTTCGGCATTGTCTATGGCATATCCAGCTTCGGCCTGGCGCGAGGTACGGGTTTGACTCGCCAACAAGCTCAAACCTATATTGACAATTACTTCAAACGCTATCCGGAGGTCAAGCGCCACATGGAGGGATCGGTAGCCATGGCGCGCACGCAAGGATATGTGACGACCATCTTGGGCCGACGACGCTACCTGCCTGCCATAAGAAGCAGACGCTGGCACGAGCGTAGCTTCGCTGAGCGCACGGCCATGAATACGCCCATCCAAGGCTCCGCCGCGGATATCATCAAGTTGGCCATGCTGCGAGTCTATTCCCGATTAGCATCGGAAGGTCTTCAAACACGTATGTTATTGCAGGTTCATGACGAATTGGTCTTTGAGGCCCCCCATGACGAAGCCGAAAAAGCGGCCATGCTGATCCGTGAGGAAATGGAGAACGCCTTCCCACTGAGAGTGCCGCTGGCCGTCGCCGTTGAAGCCGGGCCCAACTGGCTTGACACGAAGGAGATAGGCCATGCCTGAACTCCCCGAAGTAGAATGCATAAGGCTCACGCTTCTTCCTCATATCCTGGATCGCTCGATCATCTCCGTTGAGGTCTTCTGGGAGAAGACTCTCTCGGGGATCTCACCGGCGACGCTACGCCACAAGTTGTTGAATACCAAGTTCACCGATGCCGCGAGAAGGGGCAAATTCCTTGGCCTGATTCTGGACACGGGAGAGTATCTGGTCTTCCATCTGCGCATGACCGGGAAGCTCTCAGTGCAGCCCGCGGACGAAGAACGCGAGAAGCATCTGCGGTTGGCGATACGCTTGGACAACGGGCACGAACTGCGTTTTGTGGACCAGCGCAAATTCGGGAAAGTATTCTGGGCGCAAAACGAAGAGGAATGGTTACAAATAGCCGATGTTGGCATAGAGCCCCTGTCTTGTGAGTTCACCCCTGAATCCTTGACTGCCATCCTACAGGGGAAAAAAGCGCAGCTCAAAGCCATCTTGCTTGATCAGCGACAAATAGCCGGTCTGGGCAACATCTATTGCGATGAGAGCCTGTACAGAGCGGGTCTGCATCCTCAACGTCCCTGCGGTGATCTCAACGACAACGAGATAGAACGCCTGCACGCAGCAATACAGTCTTCACTGACAACGGCTTTACGGAACGGAGGGACGACACTGCGTGATTATTTAGACGGAGACGGGCGACCCGGCGCCAACCAAGATCATCTGTTGGTCTACGGGCGCGCCGGTGACTCGTGCCCACGTTGTGGCCATGTCTTCGAACGATTGAGAGTTGCCGGACGGGGCACAACCATCTGTCCGCAGTGTCAAAAGTGATGCTTGTCTTGGGGCTTACGGGAGGCATCGCCTCCGGCAAGAGCACCGTGGCTCACATGCTTTCTTCTTTGGGAGCCCGAGTCATAGACGCTGACCGACTGGCCCGCGATGTGGTGGCCTTGGGAAGCGAAGCTCTGACGGAAGTCCGAAAGGAATTCGGACGTTCAGTGTTCAATGCGGACGGTAGCCTCAACCGGGCCGCGCTGGGAAAGATTGTCTTTGCGGATCCGGCCAAACGCAAACGCCTTGAGGATATTACCCATCCTCGCATCCTAAAAGAGATGCGAAGACAACTTCAAGTGATCAAAGCGCAAGGCGAAACCGCTCTTATCGTCCTCGACGTGCCGCTGTTGTTTGAAACCCCTGAGATACTGCCTCTGTGTGATTACACAGCTGTGGTCTGGCTACCCGAAGAACTGCAAATCCGTCGGCTCATCCAACGGGACCGGCTCTCACGCCCTGACGCCCTACGACGCATTGGAGCTCAGATGCCACTGGATGAAAAACGGCGTTTAGCCGATGTCGTAATCGACAACTCCGGCTCGTTGACGGCCACCCAGACTCAAGTCCGCGATCTTTGGACTAGGCTCGTTGAGAAGAAAAAGCCAAGCTAATGATCATAATTGAGGGGGTTATTGCTTGCGAATCGCGTTAATTGCCCACGACAAAAAGAAATCGGCGATGGTGGAGTTTTGCATTCGCCATCGGGCCAGTCTGAGCCTTTTTTCACTGGTGGCCACAGGCACCACCGGAAAAGTGATAAACGAAGCCACACAGCTTCCCGTACATAGAATGCTCTCAGGGCCATATGGGGGAGATCAACAGATCGGGGCAGAGGTAGCCGCGGGTCTCATAAATGCCGTCATATTCTTGCGTGATCCATTGACTGCCCAGCCCCATGAGCCCGACATCACAGCCTTGTTACGTGTCTGCGATGTACATAACGTGCCTTTGGCCACCAATATGGCCACAGCGGAGCTCATAGTGACTGAACTCGCAGAGTTCGTGCGGACCGGAAGACAGCTCTAGCGCAGCGGCAAGGGAGGATTTCTCCATCCATTGCAGAATGCCTTGATGCCGCCTACATACCCGGGTGGGTTCGATAGAATAGACAACGTGCCGGCTGCCAAGAAGAAGCTAGTGTTGCAGTCGGCACATGTAGATCCTTTCATGCGCGTCTAAGAAATTGCGGCTTCAACAGGAACCATGCTCAGAGAGAAAAGAAGAGGCGACTGCTTGTGAGATGCCGAGACTGCGGCCGGGAGATTGCACTGGCTCAAATCTGTCCCTACTGTGGTCACCGAAGCAAGCCCGGCTCGAGTGATGCCAAAGACACGGCAAAGAAAAAGACATCCCGCGCCCGAGGTGTGTTCAGGGGACCGGTCGCACCGCACAAGACACAGATCCGGAGGAGTGTATTCGGCATCTTTCCGGCTACTATCCGTTACTTCGCGGATCCGGATGTTCCTCACTGGCGGAAGGCGGCCATACTCATTGGGATTCTTTATGTGATCAGTCCGATTGATCTCGTGCCGGGTGCTGCCTTACCATTGTTGGGATGGATCGATGACGCGTTTGTGGCCGCCTTCACTTGGAGGCTTCTCCAAAGTGAACTGGCCCACTATGACAACGATCCATGAGCAATAAGGTACTAGATAAACGTTAGTCATAGTTCAAAGGGGGCTTGACCTTGCGATTTGGTTGTTGCATTAATCTGGGATCTTTCGTGCCCCAGGTAGCCGGTGAAGCTAAGGCCCAGACAACGACGGACGCTGTCGGAGATTCGCTGCGGTTTCTATCTGATGTCGGATACGATTTTGCCGAGTTTACCGTCGGACTGGCCATGAACCCTCCACAGGGTGACTTCGAGGCGTTGCTCAAGGCTGTTCGTGGGGCAGAGTTGCCTGTATACGCCTTCAACAGCTTCATACCGCCCACACTGCCTCTCATTGGCCCTGGGCGTGATCTCAGAGCACTTGAGGAGTATGTAAAAGAGGCCTGCTCTCGCATATCGCGCCTGGGCGGCCGTGTGATAGTCTTAGGTAGCGGTGGGGCTCGCCGCGTTCCCGACGGAGTCAGCCAGGGCGACGCCAAAATCGCCTTGATGGAGTTCTTGGCTATGGCAGGGCGGCATGCCTCCCCCTATGGGATATCTATCGTGCTGGAGCCTCTCAATAAGAAAGAGACCAATCTCATACACCTGGTAAGTGACGCAGTGAGTATAGCTAAGGAGATCAATATGGACAACGTCCGCGCCCTTGCGGACACCTATCACATGGAAATGGAAGGCGAATCACCACAAGTACTGGCTGATCTCGGCGCTTTCCTGCGTCATGTTCATGTGGCGGATACCGATCGGCGCGCCCCTGGTACCGGGCACTATGATTACGGTCTTCTTCGCAAGTGTCTGGAGGCCGGTGGCTATTCCGGTTGCGTCTCCGTGGAGTGCAAGTGGGAGGATTTCAGGGCAGAAGCTTCGCTGGCACTGCGCACACTGCGTCACGCGTGGTCCTGAGAGTACCCCTGTAGTACATAGGAGGGTCGAATCATGAGACTGTTGTTGAAGGCCGGTCCCCATCATCGCTACTATGCTCCCGTCTGGGTACCTTTGACAGATAAATTCGCAGGACTCCCCAATGATTGGCAAGAGCTGGTCGAAGCCGGTCATGGAACAGGATTGATAGCATGTCAGGGTGCTACGCTACCGGCGCAAGTGGTTTCAACTCCTGAAGGGAAGTACGTGGTTTTCACGGTACCATGGATGGAGGCCAGCGGCGAGAAGACCTGCGAGTTTGTTTCCGGCAAGGTCGATATACCGGGAGTCAGACTGGTCGATAAGCACGATCGCCTTGAGCTTCGCATACAAGATCAATGGTTCACGGAATACGTCTTTGAAGGCCATGCGAAGCCCTTCTGGGGTCCCATTGCGGCTCCGGGTGTCAACGCTTCTATCACTAGGCTTGATCTGGAGACTCGGGAGCATCCGCACCAAAGATCGCTCTGGTTCTCACACGGTGACGTCAACGGTGTAGACTGTTGGAATGAACCGGCAGAGAGCCACGGCAAAGAGATACACAAAACCTTCACCCATCGGACGGATGGCGGTGTCGTCGGCTTTTTCAGTTCAGAAAACACCTGGACCGACTTTCACGGACAAGCCCTCCTCGATGATCATCGCTGCATGGCCTTGTACAACCTTTGGGAAGGTCAGCGGATAATGGATCTGTCCATAACCCTGAAGGCCAACTACGGTCCTGTATCGCTGGGAGCCACCAAGGAGGCTGGGCCTCTTGGTATACGCGTTGCTCCGGAGATGACCGTGAAAAGCGGCGGAAGGATCTCCAACGCCTACGGTGCCGTCAATGAGGTAGAGTGTTGGGGCAAGCGCTCCCCCTGGTGTGACTACTCGGGTACCGTGGAAGGACACTCAGTCGGCATCGCCATCTTTGATCACGCCGATAACGAAGATCATCCCTCGTTCTGGCACGTCAGGGACTATGGGCTGTTTGCAGGGAACAACTTCCACTTCCTCGGTGAAAGGCGTCTGGAATCCGGTGAAAGCGTCACCTACCGCTATCGAGTGTTGTTCCATGCGGGTGATTGCGAGCTGGCCCGGGTGGCGGCACGTTATCATGATTACGCCAATCCCATCAAAGTTGAGCTCTTGATTTAATCGACTCTTTCTATCATCCGTAGGCACCCGGATCATCCGGTTCTTAGTTCTTCGAGTACTGCCCCAAAGGCCAAAGACATAGCCTGGGGCGATCGCGTCGACTCCAGGCTATGTGGCGCTGATCGGACAGGAATCAAGCCGACGGGCAACGCCATCGTTGAGGATTGGTCAGAAACACTTGCCTTCGACCGCTTTGGACGGAGGTATGGTCATCAACTATCTGCCTCCGGCGCGCCGTGACTGGCGCCAAGGCGTTCCCGAGGAGTCCTACCATCCTGATGTCGCGAATTTGCACCGCT
>JBMNSS010000113.1:0-8869 GCA_050945315.1 Limnochordia bacterium
CCCCCTTCGGCTTCCTTCAGACCCCGCCGTTACCGGCGACGCCCTTGCCTACGGGTTGTTTTCCCACTGGCAGGTAACGAAGGTTTCTTTCAACCTTCCGGCTCGGCAAGCATGCCGGGCACACGCGGAGGGGCTGTCCCTAAAGGGCAGCCCTCTCTCACATTCTTGGGTCGCGTTCTGCTCTGAAAGTTGCTGGACTTCGGCTATGAAGACGAAGATGAAGAATGGCAGAGTTGCCTTCACATCGTATCAGATGGACCGGCCAATGCTTCCGCCGAGCCCGGATGAGTTGATTCCGGAGCGACACCTGGTTCGAGTGGTCAATGGCGCTGTGGACAGCATTGACGTGGAGCCGGTCCTTGAGAGATATAAGCCCAGCGGCACACGGTCTCCGGATCAGGGTGATCCCTTCGCAGCGGAAGGACCTCGACAGACTCCTTCGCGCTCCGGCCCGCCTCCAGCATGGCCTGAAGCAAGTCTTCGTAGCAGCTCGGGAGACGGTGATTCTGCCAGCCTCGAAAACGGGTCAGGCCACCGGGTTTGCGGAAGAGCACCTCCAAGTAGTGATCCAATTCGATGAACTGCCCATGGCGGCCGTGCGAACGTGGATGCATCGCAATCACACGACCGTCGGCCACTGCCTCGATGCGATCGACATACACTTTTGACTCAATGCGGCAGTCCGCATAGAGGTAGGGGACCGAGTAGAGATTGGTGTCAAAACGCACCCGTGCGCAGTTGTCCACGTGGGCTATCACTCTCGTCGCACAGTCGTACGGGTGCTCAGGCAGGCGGTGGAAGAGCGCCCGTTCCTTCTCGTAGAGCTCTGCCACCGTCTCTGTTGAGTTGGCCCGTTACATGGACCTTTTCGCGATGCACGATTGCAGCAGCTGCTCGTTGAGTGCTTCCAGACCTTGCGCATTGACCAAGGCATCGGTACCAGAAAGTTCCTCCGCCCGTAGCCCACCAGGCTCTCCGCTAGTCCCTTCTCGTGTCCGCTCCGCGGATTGCAGAAACGGCTTCGCACGACGTAGTGCGTCCGGAAGCTGAGGAAGGCGTCGGTCTCTTCCCGTCCCTGCCAGCCGATGAACCGCTTGGCCGCTGTGCGCATGTTGTCGAGCACGACCTCCGCCGGAACGCCGCCGAAGTGCTCAAAGCTACGGCGCAATTCGTCCAGGAAGGCCTCCATGCGATTGTGTGGGTAGAGGCGAACGAAGATGTTGGTGCTGTATGCCAGCCAGGCGCAGAACATGTACACTTTGGCCTCGCAGTGACGGCTATTGTCGAAGACGTTAGCCTCGCCCCAGTCGACTTGCATGGACTCGCCGGGACGGAAATGCAGTGGCAGATACACCTCCTGCAGCCCCAGCTCACGGCGGCGCCGGCGCACGTAGTCGCGTACTGTGCTCTCGCCACTCCGGAGGCCGTATTCATCCCGCAGACGTTGATAGATGCGCCGAGCCGTGTGCCGCTGTTTCTTCTTCACCTTTTGGTCGCCAATCAGCCAAGCGTCGATCAAATGCAGGTAGGGTCCCAGCACAGGGTAGTGCGGTTTTGCCTGCCGCTCATACTTCGGACGTGGGGCCTCAAGGTACCGCCGGATCGTCGCGCGGTGATGACCTGTCCTGCGGCTGATCTCGCGTATGCTTACCACTTCCTGAAAGTGCAAATGCCGGATATACTCTTGTTGGACCATCTTGAGCATCCTTTCTCGTTCCCCTCACATGGCAAGGTAAGGGAACTTGGTTGTTCAGGGTGGTCCACTTTTCCTCCGTCACACCGGCCTCAGGTGGTACACTTTTAGGCTAGAGTTTACAGGTTCGGTTCTTGTTGCGCCGGGAACACGTATCGGATTGCCGGAAACGGTTTGTCTCGTCAGTGGACTTAGACCCGCGCAAGACCAAGCCCTTTCCGGCAAGGAAAAGGACTTGTCTTGTTCTTGCTGCCTATCGCGAAAAAAACATGTGCGACCCGAAGGAAATGTGTCACATGTGTAGAACCAACGCCTAAAAACAAGGCTAAACATTACTGTCAGAACTTAACCTGTGGGCAAAATATACTGGATACTCTTGGCTGGCTACATTGGGGGGATTGAGAATGCGGCGACGCTGGTTACTTGGACCGCTGATCCTGATGATGACGATTGCCCTCCTGACCACAGTGCGTGTGTGCGCGCAGAAAGCCAAAATCGTTTTCTTCAACTGGTATGCCACTCCGTCGGCTAACCAGGTGGAGCTGGATATTATCGAGGCGTTTGAAAAATCCCATCCACATATTGAGGTCGAGAAGCAAGTTCAGTCCGGAGCTGCGCTCATGTGGGAGAAAGCCCTCGTCATGGCGGCGGGAGGAGTCCCACCGGACGTCGTCAACGTGAGCCTGGCCGTGGGTTTGCCTGCACGTCGTAGTGGCATGCTGCTTGATCTGAGACCGCTCATTGAGCGTGACGAATTCGACATGAGGCATTTCAGACCAGGCTATGAGCTTACCTTAGGACCTGATTGGGCATGGGAAGGCAAGATCTACGGCATCCCATACGGATTTGGTCTTCTCAACGTCTTCTACAACCGCGAGATGTTTCGGGAGGCCGGCTTGCCTGAGCCCTATAAGGGCTGGACGAAACCGGAGTTTCTAACCGCGGCCCGGCGCTTGGCCAGGGACATTGACCAGGATGGCAACCCGGATGTTTTCGGTTGTGCGGCGCCGGGTCTTCACTACAGTCCGTGGGTCTTTTTGGACGGAGGAGACTATGCTGATCCGGCCTCCGGACGGTTGACGGTGGAAGAGAAAGAGTTTGTATCGGCTCTGGAGTGGATCGTACATGTCCGTACCAACTATCCCGTGTTTGGTGGTTCCCGGGATCATTTCTTCGCCTCGGCGATGGGAATGACTTTTGAATGGGATTCCTTTATTGAGAACCTCAGAACTCGTGATTTGCCGTTTGAGTGGTCTACCACCTGGATGCCGCGAGGTGGCGAGACACCTCAGCCGATCAGCTATGGGCAGGGTCATATCATGGGGATCATGACGGGTTCGAAGCACCCTGAAGAGGCCTGGGAGTTTATCAAGTTTTACTACTCTCCCGAGGCGCAGCAACGACTCGCTCAGGGTTTTCTCTTTCCCATGACCATGGAGGGTATGAAGTCGGTTACGAGGCTTCTGGACTTCCCGTCGCATTTGAACAAGGATGAAATCCTCCGGCCCTATGCGGACGTGGGCCTATTGAAGACAGCGCCTTGGTGGGTGCCGGGCGTGACGGATGCTTTGAACAAGGGAACGAGCCGCCTGTCTCAGCTTCTTTCAGGTGCCATGTCCATACCGCAGTGGATCGAGCAGTTCAAGATCGATGTGGCCGCCGCTGCTCGAGACCTTTGACCATAGTCCCCGCCCGGTGAGGTCCGGTCATCGTCAGCGGGGCATCGTCCATGGGAGTTCGTGGGTGGATTTCGCGTAGATTGAGTCGGTGACGTAGCATCTCACTGAGTATACGTTTCCGCTATCGTTTCGGGTGCCTCCGATACAGCCTGTCACGGTGCGGGAGAGTCTTGCCGGACCAGGTGGCGGCAGACTTACCACGCGGTACCATGCCAAGCCCCTGATCGCAACCCAATGCGGGTGTGGGGAGCCGGCGGAAGCGTAGCAATTGCTTTGGCTATCGATTGCTGGGTGACCAAAGGCTCAGATGTCGGACTGCCGGGCTCACACTTCATGCCGGGGTGCCTTGTCTGTAGGATCTGTGAATGGAGGATTGTCGTGAGACCACAAACGCGGTTTGTTTGGAAAAGCCTGCTGCTGACAGTGCTTGCCATCAGCCTCACAGTCAGTTGTACGCCAACGAAGCTCAGGGTTCACACCAGCCCGGTCAATCTGGCATCGTATTACGAAAACACGCATACTTTTTTTCGTAGATTCGAAGAGGAGAATCCGGATATTCAGATCGAGATTGAGCACGCGCCGTTGGAGAAGTTTTTTGTGATGTACGCGGCCAATGAGGCTCCTGACATCCTCCGCTTGTACGGTCAAAACGTACCGGAGTTCGCTGCTCGGGGGCTTATTCAGTCATTGGAGCCGTTTCTCGCTAAGTCGGGGATCAAGAAGAATCGGTTCTTTCCTGTGATCGTGGAAGACAACCTGAGCTACAAGGGTGAGCTATATAGCGTGTCGTGGGGCGTATCCGTGACTTCTCTTTTTGTGAATGTGGATCGCTACCAGGAGGCCGGATTATCGCTTCCGGACCAATCCTGGCGGTGGGAGAAGGAGGGGATTGAGGCCGCCAGACGTCTCAGTGTTGATATCGACGGCGATAACGTCCTGGATCGGTATTTTCTTCAACCTATACACGGAGATACAAGCGCATATGCGTTCATGAACATGGCCGGATCCAGGATCTTCAATGGCCCCTACGAGTACGTCGCAGACGAGGAGGAGGCCGTCGAGGGACTTCAGTTCTTGTACGATTTCATGAGTGTTCACAGAGCCATGCCGCAACCAGGGGCATCGGGAGGTCCGTGGAGTCTACCGGCCGGTACCATAGCCTCTCATGTGGATGGAAGCTGGTATGTTACTAACATGATCCACCAAGAGCTTCCCTTCAAGTGGACCATTGGTGCCATGCCTTCCCTGAAAGGTCAGCGAGGGACGAGCATGTGGCCCGAGACACCCTGGGCTATTCCCACAGGGGTGGAGCACCCGGAGCTGTCCTGGCGTGTTATCGAGCATATCGCCAGTGCGGAGGGACAGGACCATGTGACTCGCTTGGGCCTCGCCATGCCGCCCTTACACGTGGAGATTGCCCGAACCACGTTTGCGAAAACATATCCCAATCTGCTGACGGGCAACATCGTGGATCTGGCCCTCGCTTCCTTCACGCAGACTATCCCGGTGGCTCCGACCACAGCTCGCAGGCTCCTTGATGGAGCAATCAGTGCTGTGATGCGGGGGCAAGAGCCTGCTCGACAGGCTCTCGGGCGGATCCGTCCGCAGGTAGAGGCAGCCATCGGTGAGTTCATACAGAAGATGGTGGTACGTTAAACCGGGCCGGATCCTGACTCGCTGTCCCCGATCATGAACCCGTTCTGTCACGTGTTCGTCTTCGTTCACGCCCATGGCCATTGAGACACTCTGCGGTCGACGGGGACACACAGGAATCGCGTATCCTCTCCATGAGTGGCATGGCCAGTCGGCCAATAACCTTTCGGATGCCGGGCCTGAAGCGGGACAAGAAGAACGGAAGCCAGGGTTGAGAGCCGGAGAAATGTGCTCTATCAATGACAAGACGGCCAAAGGCAAGGAGGCGTCGGTATGAGGCCGGGGGTGGTGCCACTCGCTTTTCTGATATGTGTGCTGATTGCCGCTACGGCAGAAAGCGCCGAGGGATCCGGCCTGGCCATCATTCGCGGCGGTCAAGCACAGGCAGTGATTGTGATCAGCCTGGATGCCGACGATCAGACTCGTAAGGCTGCCAATGTCCTGTCGGAGTACTTGTGGAGATCCACCGAAGCTCGAGTGCCTGTCGTCATCGACAGGCCTGAGGGTGAAGAATACCCCATTTTTGTTGGGGGAAGTGCGCTCTCGGCGGATCCTCAGATCGCCGTGGCGTTACAGGATCTTGATGAACAAGGCTTTGTGATTCAGTGTCGTAACGATCATATAGCCATCGTCGGTCCCTCAGCGTGGGGTACGCTGCATGGAGTGTACGAGTTTCTGGAGCGTTACGTAGGCGTTCGCTGGCTCTTGCCCGGACCCGACGGCGAGGATGTCCCGCTGCATTGCGATGTGATAGTGCCTTGGGGCGAGATCAGAGAGGAGCCGGCGTTCTCATATCGTACGATCAGCCCCATCAGGGGTTTGCCTGACAGTCCGGGTATCAGGCAATGGCATAATGAATGGGCGCAGCGCAACAAGCTCCAAGGCAACTACAATGATAGAATAAGATTCCATCACAATCTTCACTCCGTCTTTCCGCCTGAGAAATACGGGAAGACTCATTGTGAGTTGTACCCTGATTGCAGGGTCCCGGGACCTAGGCAGAATACGGGGTGGCAGCCGTGCTTCACGGAAAAAGAGAGCGTGGATATTGCCGTCGCCGAAATCATCGCCTATTTTGCCTCTCATCCCTATGAGACCGGCTTTTCACTGGGAGTAAACGACTCCAGAGATCACTGTGAGGCCAATCCCACCCATCCACACTACCCCGGCCGGTTAAACTCCATCGGCATGGTCGATATGTCGGATATCTACTACTTCTGGGTCAACCAGGTAGTGACAAGGGTTCTCGAAGTCTATCCGGACAAGTGGTTTGGGTTGCTGGCCTACTGTGAGGTTATGGATCCGCCGTCATTTCCGCTGCATCCGCGGGTCGTTCCTTTCATCACCAAGGATCGCATGGCTTGGATCGACGACGACGTTCAGGCCGCGGGCCATAAGCAGATGGATGCCTGGAACGCGGTGGCCGCTCAGATAGCCTGGTATGACTACATGTACGGCGGAGTTCATTATGTCGTGCCGCGCATTTTCAACCACGTCATGGCAGAGAACTTCCGCTATGCCAAGCGCCATGGCGTTGTGGGAACATACACCGAGATGTATCACACGGTGATAGACGGTCCCAAACCCTGGCTTGCCGCTCGTTTGCAGTGGAATCCGGATCAAGACGTCGATGCGTTGCTTTGGGAGTGGTATGAGAGGGCGGTAGGGCCTGCCGCGGCACATGATCTCAAGGCCTTCTACGATCTGTGGGAGCATTTCTGGACGGAACGTATCAAAGAGTCTCCTTGGTTTGCCAGGAGCAAGGGACGGACCTATCTACTGTTTACCGATCTCGAATACCTGCACCTGGTGACTGATGAAGACATCAGGGAAAGCACGCGGCTGCTCGCGTCAGTAGTCGCCAAAGCGAAGACACCTGAGCAAAAAGCTCGCGCCGAGCTTATCCGGAGGGCTTTCGAGTATTGTGAGGCTTCTGTGAACAGTTATCCTCGACGGACATCGTCGCCGCAAGACCGCTCCGCTGTTCTTCGTATGTTGGGTGATGTGGCCCGCACATTAGAGGAACGATTGCGGGCGGCACAGAGTCGCTATGAGCTGATGGATGAGTTCCGTACTCATCCCCTGTTGAGAGCGCCGTCCGAGAGTCGGATCCATGCTTGGGGCGGCTGGCCCGCGGAGGAGTTCTTCCATCTGGTAGACTATCTGAAAGCCCATGAAAGCGAAGGGGGTCCCGTGACCGAACAGCTGGAATCGATGGCTCAGAGCAGTTCCCGCCGATTGCGAGCCTTTGCTGAGCTGCTATTGCAGATCCGTGACGGGACACCGTCTCTAACAGGGGCCAAGTCTTTCGAAGACCCCTTTGAGACTAACCGGCGATGGAGTAAATGGATCGTCAGTACGGGAGACATTCGGCGTGTTGAAGACGTGGCATATCGTGGTCGGGCCAGTCTCCTCATCGAAGGTATGGCCCGGGGCGGTCCCCATCAGACCTTCAACGTGCAACCGGGACTGGCTGCAGTGTCAGTCCGCTACTACGTACCGTCCGGTAACACGGAAGGTACGATACAGCTGACTCTGCATTTGAAAGACGCGCAGGGAGCCAACTTGGTCAGCTATAGATCAAATCCGGTTGATCTTTCATCACATGCAGGCGAGTGGTCGGGACTGGGCCTTCTCGAGGAAATGCCGGGCTACGTGGACGGACAACGAGTAGTCAGGGCACAGTTGGTGGTCACGGTTGACGGGGCTTTGAATACGCCCGTCTACGTGGATGAGGTGCTCGTCTGTCACAGCAAAACCCCGGTACCCGTTTCGGACTATGAACAGTTCATTGAATTTGTGCACCTGGGTAGTGACGCTCACAGCAGGGGAATTCGCGGCATGTTGGACGCGCAAGTGTCTCTGCCGCTTGTCGACACCGCGGACATGGAAAGAGTTGAGATACGGCTTGACGATAGCCCCATCTATACGGGAGCTAGACTGCCCGGTACGGGTGAGCTGATGATCGACACCCGGGATCTGTCAGATGGCAGACACGAAATCACTGTCCGCATTGTCGTTGACGAAATCGGGACACTGGAGAAGTCAGAGGTTTTTGTGACGCGCAACTACTGGACTCTTCACGACCCCTTCGAACCTCCAATAGAGCTGGGGTGGTTCGGCACGATGGACCGTTCAAAGACAAGTGAGCAATCCGACGGCTGGCAGTATTCCACTGAACGATCCGAAGCGTTTTGGGGAGACGCTGATCGAAAAACGCGGGCTGAGAACACGACGGAGTTCTTGGTCTGGGAGACTCCGGGCTTGCGTGAATACTGCATATCTCTGTACGCGAAGCGGCCTGACATCAGCGGTCTTGTCGATGTCGCCGTGTCTTTGGATGGCAGCAGTTGGGATTCACTGCCTTACACGATCACGGATACGGGACGATCATCAGAAGGTTGGCATCGACTGGTGATAGGAGGGGAGATCTCGATTCCTATTGACCGAAGGAGATGGCGCTTGCGGTTGCAGATACGGGAGTCTCGGGAGTATGAAGAGATACATCTTGGTGAGGCGGAATTCAGGGGACTAGACGAGTAAGCACATCGGGGGGCTGTCTCAACCAGGGGGCAGCCCTCTGTGTGTCTGCGGCACCTTGGCCGAGCCGGGGGCCGGGAGTAAGCCCCGTCGTTCGGAGCGGTGCAAACCAAACCCTTAGGTGAAGGCGGATACGGATACGGGCTGCTGGAGAAAGCCGAAGACGGAGCATGGGAGTGAACGGAGGTGAATCGGAGTCTGATCACAGGTTGGTAATTGCTCGTGTGATGAGGTAGTCGATTGGCTGAGTGAGTCGCCGCGCGGGAGCTCATGCTCGGGGCAGGCAGATCCGCCCGGGGGGGCG
>JBMNSS010000114.1:0-8588 GCA_050945315.1 Limnochordia bacterium
TCGATGCGTGAACAAAACCTTCAAAGATATGAGGTGGGGAATCAGCGTTTTCGTCCACCGCCCAGTAGATCCAAAATGCTTAACAGCAATCTGGCTGATCTTCGTTTACCTTTAAGTATATCCGTGAGCACTGAAACCACTATAGCCAGTATTAACAGGCCCATACATTGTGCCCCCCTCCGGATTACTCACGGGAGAACGTTGACATGCGCTCCTTCTGGAAGCCGCAAGTGCAAGCGTCTCTGCCATACGCTAACCAAACGCGCGACCTGTCAAACCTCTCTTCTTTATTTTTGGTTATTCGCTCTTTTTGGCAGTAGTCCTTCGGGATAATCCGCCGCGGGCGGGAGACTATATAGCAACGGGAAGCGATTATACCGTGAATCACAAGGGGGAGGACCCGTGCCTCAGCGCTGGAGTTTTGTTGGAATGGTAGTCAAGGACCGGCATGAATCGGCATTGAGAATCCAAGACTTGCTGACCACCTACGGCGATGTGGTGCTTGGCCGCCTGGGCGTTCCGCTGCCGGAAGCCGGAATATCGGCCATAGGACTCATATTGAACGGTGAACGAGAGCAGGCCGCTCTCTTGACCGAAAAGCTTCGTGACTTGGATGGTGTCTACATCTCCACATCTTCCGTCACGATCGAGTAGGTATCGTTTACTCCTTGGGTTTGGCCACCAAGGCGATGAAGAAACCGGCGATGATTGCCGCCGCCAACCCCAGTCCCGTATATTCAAATACCCCGGAAAAAAGCCCCTCCCATCCCAGACGCTGGCCTTCGGCCACCACGCCGCGGGCTATAGAGGCCCCGAAACCGCTCACGGGAACCAAAGCACCTCCGCCGGCCCAGTTCTGAAACAGCCTGTAGACGCCCAGAGCTTCCAGTATGGCTCCTGTCACCGTGAGGAGCACCAGGACATGTGCGGGAGTCCATTTCGTATACTCATAGAGTAGTTGGGCCAACACACACACCCCGCCTGAGGCCAGAAAAGCCCACACATAACCCACTCATAAACCCTCCCTGACTGGCTTTGGACCGTTCGCTAGCTTTCTATGACAATGGCGTGAGCCACACAAGGAATCGACTCCCCTTGCATATGGGTCACGGGACTGAATAACGCCCCGGTAGGCAGAAGCAATACGCGGTGCCAGCGTCCGGCCGCCATCTCCTTGAGTACATACCCCAAGCCTACCACCGCCACACAAGCACAGCCGCTGCCTCCGGCACCCACTTTTTGCTGGGATGAGAAAATCAACTGACCTGCATCCTGGTGTTTGTTTCCCAGCCCGATACTGGCCTCCTTAACGAGATGTCTGAACATCTTCGCACCATAGGCAGCCAGATCTCCCGTGAGGATAAGATCGTAATCACCGGGCGTACGCCCAGTGTCGGCCAGATGACGCAAGAGTGTGTCTGCCGCGGCGGGAGCCATGGTACAGCCCATGTCATTTGTATCCTTCAGTCCATAGTCCACGACCCTGCCGATAGTGGCGTGAGTCAACTTAGGACCTTCGCCCTGCTTGGCAATCACCGCTGCACCGGCCCCTGTGACCGTCCACTGATTGGTCGGTTTGCGCTGTATATTGAGTTCTATGGGGTAGCGAAACTGCCGTTCCGCCGTCTGATAGTGGCTCGATGCCGCCACCAGCGCGGTTGTGACCCAGTCACAGTCCACCAGAGTGCCGGCCAACATCAAGGCTGCACCGACGGTGGCGCAAGCGCTATAGAGTCCGAGAAACGGTATCTGCAAAGATCGGGCCGTGAAACCGGCGGTAATGACTTGGTTGAGGAGATCCCCTCCCAAGAAGATGTCAATATCGTCGTTCTTCAGGTTAAGCAACCGTATAGCCCGGTTACAGGCCTCTTCCATAAAGCGACGTTCGGCTGCTTCCGGACACGCCTCGCCACGCATGGGATCCGATTCGATGACGTCGAAATAGCTGCGCAAAGGGCCTTCTCCCTCTTTCGGCCCCACCACGCTCGCCGCCGATACAATGCGCGGACTGCCCGGAAAATGCACCGTCCATCGACCCAGCCGTCTGCTTGTCACATCATCCCACTCCCGGCTACCGCAATAAACTCATGACCGCCACCTTAATCAGCCCGGTCAAAAAACCGGCTACGGTGCCATACACCAGGACCGGCCCCGCGATGACGAACATGCGGGATCCAAGACCCAGAATAAGGCCTTCGCGACGGAATTCCATGGCTGCCGCCACAATGGTGTTTGCAAAGCCCGTTATTGGCACCGCCGCTCCCGCCCCGCCCCACTGGGCTATGCTATCGTACACTCCCAATGCGGTCAGAACGGCCCCGATAAAGATCAAGCTGGCGAGCGTTGTAGCGGTGGACTCGCCCCTGGTAGGCTCAATCACCTCAAAGAGGCTGTACAGAAGATGGCCAATAACCCCTAGTGTTCCGCCAACCAGGAATGCTCTCCAGAGATTGCGCCCCACCCTTGGCTTGGGCACAGTCTCTTTCACCAGCTTCTGATAACGTGCTTGAGCGTCGATGGCTTTACCGTCCATTTGTCACCCTTCTTGTTCCATCAAGGATCTGTCAATCGGTGTGTCTTCGGCGTCGATAACTCTCATGGGCCTGATCCAACAAGCGGCCTATACACCTACGCCTGTCCAGCTCCCGGGCTCGGGCAGCGGGTGATTGCGAGGTCAACTCCGCTTTCAAGAGCGCCGCATAGGTGCTCACTTCAGTCCGCAAGCGCTCTATGTCTGTCTCACGATTGAAACTCAAAGCCAGATAACGCGCCCCGTACAAAGAAGCGATCTCTTTCACCGCATCTTTGGCGATGCCCTCCGGCATACACTTGAAGGGATGTATGTGCACGATTCCCTGACAACCTGCCTCCACGTGCCTGCGAGCGGCAGCAACGGTGGGTACACCGTCCCCGCCGACTTCATGGACCAAGAAGGGGCAAGCCAGAGGATCACGAAGACGTTCTGTGAGAATATCCACGTTCTTGCGGCGAAGGAAATCAATCACACGCCGCATAGAGCTCATGTTGCGAAATGCCCTCCTCATGATATTGCGCAGACTGTGACGAGCAAACTGGGTGAGACCGATCCCCTCCACCACCTCGATTCCCTCCCTGGCCAGGAGATTCTCCACGACACCCCGGTTGGCAAAGCTGGTCAAGGCCACGTAAATCTCGCCCACAATGACAACCCGCGGCTTCAATTCATGGTCTCGGGGAACCGCATCCAGCAAGGCCTTTCCCTCTTTTTCCGCCTGGATGATCTCCGGCACGGAATGAGCTTGACGCATCATCTCCACGGCCTCCCGGTAGGCGGCCGCCACACTGCCGGCCTCAGTCTCATGAGCCCGCAGAATGAGCGAATGGGCACGCAAACGTTCAAGAGCATCGGCTTTCGCCCACACCGGCGCTGTCACCTGACGCCAGACACCAAGCAGTCGTGCATACTGTCCGACGCACCGCCCTCTTTCGACAAACTCCAGAAGCCGGCGCAGATTCCGCGAATCGCTGCACTCACTCAACTGTCTGATAAAGTCCACTGCTCCATCCATGCCCACGGTGGCCATCTCCACCGTGTGCCCTAAAGCAGCCAGACGCTTTTCAAACTCCGCAGGCAACTCCCTTTTCTGTACGAGTGAGTACCAGCCAAAGGTGCACGGACCTTCTCCGTGAAGCATGACCAGTACAATGCGATGAGGTTGCACTCTTTCGCCACACGAGGCCCGATTCTCCAGTTCTTGGCTTATCTTGAGTAGGGAATCCTTCAAAGATCCCGTGCTGTAGGCAAAGGGTGAACACGATTCGGTGTAACGCTCGTCACCCAAGAACATCACTTCTTCGCTCAAGGGCGCGGGAGGACGGACATAAGAGTCTAAGCCCAATTGATGTGCTATCTCCTCAAGAGCCACATTGAGAATCTCACCCATGTAGGGCCAGATAAAAACAGGTCTTGGAGATGACGTCGTGGCAGGACGCCCGAACGTCACGGATTCCCTCTTGACAGGCAGGATCGTCGCGCTGCGACCCTGCAGACGAGCATCACGTCGCCGTTCCAGGAATGTCAAAATCGTCTCAAAGCGGGTGTGGAACCCAGCCTGGCTCAGTGACTCGTCAAAGCGAAAGCTCCAACATGCGGAACCGAGCTGACGGGCATGATCAGCGAGAAAATCGACTTGGAAGGCATCAGGATGACAACCAAAACAACCGACGCAGATAATTCCGTCGACCTTCTGATGCACCCAATCGATAAACGCTTGCGCTTCCCTATGACTGTCATAGAAGCCTTCCACTTCATCGGTCCTCAGTTCGTGCCGCGGCACATCCCGGGTCGTAACGACCACGACTCCCCGTTGCTCAAACCATCGTTTCAGGTCACAGGTGAGAAGCGGGTCATAGATCAAGTAAAGCCTGCCGACCAGCGACAGACGGGGCCGGGTTTCATCCTTGAACAAGTGACGGACGCGATCATGCCGACGACCCAGTACCTCATCATAGGCACGATCAACGGCTGCTTCAAGACGTGATACTCTGTCATTTCCTCGGCGCGGGAGCCAGAACCGAGCTTTGGATAAAACGCGCCAGCCGCTAAGATCGGCGAAGATGTCGTAGCAGACATTGCGCAGCTCTGTTCGATCCAGGCTGCGGATGACGGGCATTAGAAAGCAGGGCAAGCGCATCTGTTGCGTAACCGTATCACCAACCAACCGGCGGAGTCTGTCCGTCCATTTACCGGGTGTGTGTTGCTGAAGATAGGACAGCGTACTGCCTAAGGATCGAATGGCCACACCGCCCAGATCGCGATACTTGGCGCAAGTTGAGCTTTTTGCATCGGGACTGTGTACGTTGGGCGCCACAACAAAGTCAATATCGGGATACTCTTGGAGCAGGTGATACACATGGCCCACATAAACCCGAAGCGGCATACACAGATCCGAACCGGCCAGTGTGGTGCCCGCTTCGATGATCTTCGGCGTCGATAACTCGCTTGAGACGACGTCTAATCCCATCAGCTCAAGGAACCGTTTTATGATCCGTACCGCTTCGTAGTGTCCTGTGAAAGCCAAGACTATGCCGACTTTGACTGGTTTGTCCTGCCCTGAAGTGCGTTGCTCAACTGCCACGTGCTGACTCACCCCACTTCGCCTTGACCGGCCCGTAGCAGGCGTGTGATATGACTGCTCTGCTTAGGATGAACCAACATCCCGGAAAACAAGCCTCTCGGACAGTCAATGGCTTTGTACCCGGCAATAGGCAGTCCGTTTTCGAGCAATACTGCCAACCCCTCGCAACGTCGGTGACAAGCATGATGGGCGCAGGCCACATTCACAGTCCGGTATTCCCCGGTGAGCACGTGCTCAAAGCCTTTGAAGTGGCTGTCATGCCCCTGCTCCCATCGACCCCGACTGATGAGAGCGGCCCCTAAGGCTCCGGCACAGAGTACGTCATGAGTGTGCTCTGAGACTACAAAATCCCGCTCCCCCAGACCGAGTGTCTGCCGGAAAACGTGTCGCACGGCCGCATTCAAAAAGACTCCGCCCTGGGCCACAATCGGGACGCGCAGCATACCGCGGCCAATGTCCGAAAGATACGTGCGACACACTGCATAGGCCACGCCCATGAGCAAATCGGGTGTTGAAAAGCCCATCCGAGCCTTGTGGATGACATCTGATTCGCCGAAAACGGCGCATCGTCCGGCGATGTGAGCAGGATGCAAGGACTGCAGGGCCACCTCGGCGTAATCCTCAATGCTCAAACTGAAACGGCGGGCCACGGCCTCCAAAAATGCACCGGTGCCGGCCGCACACTTATCGTTCATGGCAAAGCTGAGTCCCTCTCCCCGGACGGCGATCAGCTTGCTGTCATTGCCCCCGATATCTACGACTGTCGCTACCTCTGGCAGCCAATGACTGGCCCAGGCGTAATGAGCGATGATCTCGGTGGTGTAGACATCTGCCGTCTCTTGACGGCGTGTAGTGATCATGTCTCTGAACAGCTCACCGGCACTGCCTGTTGTACCGATGCCCGCCAAATCAGCGTCTGTGGGCAAGGCTGCTTTCAATCGCCGTAGCGCCTCACGGCAGGCGTTGACGGCGTCCCCGCAGGTATCCACACTGCCGAAAGTGATGATCTCAACCCCTCTTCCTTCGCTACGTATCAGGGCAAACTTGGTGCCTCGCGAACCCCCGTCGATGCCGGCGAAGTAGTATCCGGCTGAGCTACGGACAGATTCGGGCCACAGACGTACCGGTTGCGTGTTGTTCTCTCCACGCTCCACCGGAACCCGCAGGACTTGGTTCTGTATCGGTTGCTCGTGTACGTGGCGCGGATTGTGACATCCGTCACAGCGCCCCCCAAAGGTGGCGGTCACGACGGTTTCACCGTTGCGTTCATCAAGAGTCTGAACCAATTCACAGGCATTCTGACATCCGTGACAGTAGCGCAAGCGCGTCTGGGGCTGTCGCTCGAGGTAGTCGGGGCGAAAACGACTGATACTGTTGCCGCCCTCCATGGCTTCCATGACGGCCACGGCCATGCCCAAAGCTCCCACCACACCGCTGTGGGGAGTGATCACCAGTTGTGTGTTCATAACCTTTTCGAAAGCCCGACGTACAGCCGGATTGAAAGCCACCCCTCCCTGGAAAACCACAGGTTGCGGCAGAGGATGACCACGGACTACGGTCTTGACATAATTGCGCGCCAAAGCCTCGCAGACACCCATCAATCGATCCGCCAAAGGCACGCCCTTTTGTGTGAGATGTCGGAAATCACGTTTGGAGAAGACTGTACATGTGGCATCGATGCTCGCCGGATGGCGACTCTGAAGAGCCAGCTCTCCGAAGTCTTCCAAAGCGACGCCGGCTTCGTCGGCCAGCTGCTTGATAAACTCACCGGTACCTGCTGAACAGATGGTGTTCATGCTGAAGTGAATCGGCAGGCCTTCTTCGTCCAGCACGATGAATTTCGAGTCCTGACCCCCGATTTCGATCACCGAACGTACCTGTGTGAGTGGGTCTCCGTTTTCAATGAGCACGGCTCCCACGCTAACCAGATGCATCACCCCGGCGGCATGGGCGAAGATCTCCGTCTGAATAAGATCAGCACCGATCTGGTTCCCCATGAGCTTTCTGCCGCTTCCGGTCACGCCCACTCCGGCGATGTCTCCTGAAACCGAATCCAGATAGACACGTAACGCGTAGGCCACCGCCTCTGCGTGAGTGGAAAAGGCATCATAGCGAAGGTAGACCGGGGTGCCGACCATCCGGGCATCACGGTCTACTCCGACCACTTTGACCGTCGCAGATCCGACATCCAAACCCATGTAGAGATCATCTCGCGACACATAGACACCTCGCTGAGTACAACGATCACCTCTCAGAGTCTGTCCGAGCGCGCAAAAATATACCCCGCCGACAGCGGCGGGGTTTGAGAAGACATAGGATCGCCTCAGCTTTCAGCAATGGACCCGATGATAATACCTGGATTCTCTTTTCTTGCTTCTTCCAATCGGCGTTGCGCTATGGCACAGTATTCAGCGTTAATGTCATAGCCGACATAGTGCCTGCCCCGTATGGCTGCCGCCAGCGTGGTGGAACCCGACCCGTTAAAAGGATCCAACACCACATCACCGACATAGGAATAGAGTTGGATCACTCTTGTCGCCAGTTCCACGGGAAAGGGTGCCGGATGTCCGACCCGATTGGCCCGTTCGGGCGGGATTTCCCACACCGAGAGAGTGGCGGCCATAAACTCATCTCGGCTGATATCACTCTCACCGCGATCGGGCCGCGAAAAATCGTCCTTTACAAAAACCAGCAAGTACTCATGGAGATCGCGCAAGCGCGGTGCCTTGGCGGACATCCACGAACCCCATGCACAGCTACCGCTCGCACCCCGCCCTTTCTGCCAGATCACCTCTCCGGCAGGTAGGAAACCGAGACGCATATGACAAGCATAGAAATAGGCATGCATGGGGATGTAGGGTTTACGCCCCAGGTTGGCTATGTTGACTACATAGCGTCCGCCCGGTCTCAATGTACGATATACCTCGGCGCCCACCCGACCGATCAGTCCCAGGTAATCCTCAAGACTGAGGTCCTCATCGTAATCCTTACCTGTGTTATACGGTGGTGACGTAAAAGCCAGCGCTACGGAGCCATCCGGTATCTGCCGCATGTCCTCAGAAGTCTGACAGTAGAGCCGATCGCCCCAAGCTTCCAGGGGCTGATCTCTCACGGACGGTCGCCGCTCAACCGTAGCGTTAGCTACCATCGAGAATAAACCCGCGCCGCTGCCCTCATAGAGGCTTCTCGCATAAAAAGCACTCGCGTCGTGCGCCTCGCGTTTGCTGACCCCGAATGATGAAGTCTGAGTCCCTTGTCTGGATGTCTTCTTAATCATCTGTGCCACTCCACGTTGAAAATCCGGCTTGCTCTCAAGCCGCTATGGTCTTCTTCTCGAACAAGCAATCATCAACCTGCAACCAGATCGCAGTGCACCGGATGCATACTTTCTGACACCCCGAGACAACATAGAGGTGTCGGGTGCGCAGCGGTTGAGCCAAGATCCTTGTGGGTCCTCACGGGATCCGCAAG
>JBMNSS010000115.1:0-8581 GCA_050945315.1 Limnochordia bacterium
TTCAAAGGCCTTCACGGAGGCATCGACGGCCTCTTTTATGTTGATCGTCACTGCCCGCGTCGGCTTGATGAACTCCACAGCCAAAATCGCGTCTTCTTCGTCCAACTGTACCCCGTAGGGAAGACGCACGGCGACAAAGACGTGCTCTTTGCCGGTCTTGGCCGTCGCCTCTTCCACGGCCAACTGGGACAGGCGTCCAGCCAGAGTGGCATCTTGCCCTCCCGATATACCCAAGACGAAACCATTGGCTCCGGTATGAAGCAAATACTCCGTGAGAAACTCCACCCGCTCGCCGATCTCTTGCTCCGGATCGATGCCGGGTTTCACATTCAACTCCCGAATGATGCGCTCTTGCATCTTTCTCATAAACAGCCGACCTTCTTTCTCCCGCCCGCCAGACGACGCGCGCTGAGTGTCAAGTCTCGTCTCGCACAAGAGCCAAGGAGATCCTTCCCCGCTCAAGATCCGCATCCAAAACCTCTACTTTGACGGCTTCCCCCACCGCTACGGCATCCAGGGGATGCTTGATGTAGCCACCTCCGAATTTCGAGATATGAATGAGGCCTCCCTTTTCGACCCCGATATCCACGAAGGCGCCGAAATCCACAACGTTGGTGACCGTCCCGGTCAGACGCATCCCCGGACGCAACTCCTCCATATGGAGGATGTCCCGGCGGAAAGGCGGCGGAGGAAGCTCGGTGCGCGGATCGAGTCCGGGACGCTGCAAAGCCTCCAGGATATCGATCACGGTTGGCACCCCGGCACCCAAAGCGGCGGCCGCCTCTTCCGGGTCGATCTGCAACGTCACACCGGCCCGCACGGCCTCCATGGGCAGACCCGCCATATGGAGAATCCTTTCGGCCAACTCATACGACTCGGGGTGGACCGCCGTGGCATCCAAAGGCCCGGCCCCGTCGGGAATCCGCAAAAAACCCGCCGCCTGTTCGAAAGTCTTAGGCCCCAGCCCCTTCACCTTCAGCAAGTCTTGCCGCCCGGCAAACGGGCCGTTTTCCTCCCGATGGCTGACGATGCGCCGGCTCAGCGTGGCATTGAGCCCGGCAATATACTGCAAAAGGGAGGCCGAGGCGGTATTGAGATTGACTCCGACGCGATTGACACATGATTCGACCACATCCGCCAGAGCCTGAGCCAAAGCCTTCTGATCCACATCATGCTGATACTGCCCCACGCCGATGGACTTGGGCTCGATCTTCACCAGCTCGGCAAGGGGATCCTGCACACGCCTGGCGATCGAGACCGCCCCCCGCATGGAGACGTCCAGGTCCGGAAGCTCCTCACCGGCCAGCTCGGACGCGGAATAGACGGAGGCTCCGGCCTCACTGACGATGATGTAGTTGACGTTCGGCAACGACTGAATCACCTCAGCGACCAGTCTTTCCGTCTCCCGGGAGGCCGTGCCGTTGCCGACGGCCACCAGATCCACACCATGAGCGATGATCATCTCATGCAGTATGGCCGCCGCCTCTTCGTATCTGTTTTGAGGAGGATGGGGATACAAGGTTCCCGTCGCCAACAAGCGACCGGTCTCATCGACGACGGCCGCCTTACAGCCGGTGCGAAAACCCGGATCAAGCCCCAACACCTTAACATCCCGCACCGGAGGCTGCATCAGCAGACTGTCCAAGTTGCGGGCAAAGACGCTGATCGCCTGCCGCCCGGCATCCTCGGTCAACTGCCGTCTGATCTCCCGCTCCAAAGCGGGGGAGAGCAAGCGCTTGTAACCGTCCAGCAGCATATCCTCAAGGAAAGCAGCCACCTTGGCATCTCGCACCTTGATCCAATGGCGCTTCAGATACTGCAGTATGTCCTCTTCGGGCAACTCGACGATGACCCGCAGTACTTCCTCCCGCTCGCCGCGATCAATCGCCAAGACCGCATGGGGGCGCACCTCACGCACGGGGCGGCTGAAGTCATAGTAATCCTCATAGGGGGTGCGTCGGCCTCGATCCTCCTCGGCCAATGCGCATTCAGAACGGATCACCGCTTGCCGCTCGACAAGCCTGCGCAAGGCGGCCCGAGTGGCCGGATCATCGGAGACTTGCTCAGCGAGGATGTCTGCCGCGCCCGCCAAGGCCTCTTGTGCATCACCCACCTCCGTGCTCCGCGCCATCCGTTCGAGCCCGGCCCAGTCGGCATCCCGGGCCGTCAAGGCCTCAGCCAACGGTTCGAGACCCCGCTCTTTGGCTATAGAAGCCCGCGTCCGCCGCTTAGGCCGGTAGGGCCGGTACAGATCTTCCACTCGTTGACGGCTGTCGGCCTCACTGATGGCGGCTTCCAATTCAGGCGTCAGCTTCTCCTGTGCCTGCAAGAGACTGATTACTTCTCTCTTGCGCGCCTGCAGGGCCCGCCAGCGCTGAGCCTCCGCGGCGATCTCACGCAGCTGCCGCTCATCAAGGCCCCCGGTGACTTCCTTCCTGTAGCGAGCCACAAAGGGAATGGTGTCTCCCGCATCCAGAAGCTGCAGGGCCCGGACTATCTGATCCGCCGGCACTGCTGTCTGTGATGCGATATGCACCGCTGTTGTCCTGGCATCGTCGGTGATAGGCATCAGCTCCACATCATGCACGCTCCTTGTCTGGCGATCGAAGTATAGCCCGGTCAATGCCTGCTTATATTACCGACAGTGGAGGGAGATCACACTGTCAACCCAACTGATTGCCTTGACTGTTGCCGCCGCGGCCGGCCTGTTGATGGCCGTCCAGGGTACGCTCAACTCAGGCCTGGGCAAAGCCGTGGGCTTGCTCGAGGCGACTCTTCTTGTTCACGTCATCAGCAGTCTTTTCACTCTCGTCTTACTGCTGGCCGGTCTGGGCTCCGGGCAGTGGTCTGAGCTGGGCCGAATACCGTGGTACTTCTACCTCGGAGGCTTCCTCGGAGTGGGTATCACCTATGGGGTGGTGCGGGCAGTGCCCCTGGTCGGAGTGGCGCCCGCCACCACGGCCATCATCGTCGGGCAGGTGGCCACGGCGGCCCTCATAGATCACCTGGGTCTGCTCGGTATGGAAAAACTGGGTTTTGAATGGCTCAACGGTCTCGGACTGCTCTTGCTCGCCGCCGGCGGCTATCTGCTTTTACGTTGACGCAAACAGCTGCGGATCCATATCGCGCAACAGCGGACTCACCTCACCGGTATGGTACACATGAAGTTCGTGCAGAGCGCGCGTGCACGCCGTGTACAACAAGCCCCGCTCCGGCTCCCCGTATCTATGCGCGCCGGCATCATAGATCAAGACCGCATCGAATTCCAGGCCCTTGGCCAGATAGGCCGGCAAGACAAGCAGGCCCTTTATGAAATGCTCATCCTCGGCAGTGATCAAGTGCACGGGGAGCTCTTCATGTAAGGACTGATAGACTCGGAGCGCCTCGGCGTTCGTCTTGCATAAAACGGCGACGGAACCGTGTTTTCGGTCAGCATGCCACGTTTCAAGATCCTGCCGCACCTGTTCCAGGAGCTCTTTTTCGCTTGACAGACGACGCAACCAGGGCTTGGGCCCTTGGCGCCGCACGAGCTCCGCCTGGTCCGGTTCAGCCAGAAGATGGCGGGCGAACTGCATGATCTGTTCCGTCGAACGATAGCTTTTCGTCAGAGATATCGAGGCCGCACTCTCTTGACGGCCCAAGGCGGCGGCGATCTGCTCATGATCGGCGGCCTGCACATACGGATGGACGCTTTGATGCCTGTCTCCCAGGACCGTCAGGCTGCAGCGAGGGAAGAGCATCCCCAAAAGCTCATACTGCAGGGGGGTGTAATCCTGCGCTTCATCGACGATAACATGCCGGACGGCATTGAGAACGGGTCCTCCTTCGATCGCCCGCTTCAAATACAAGACAGGGGCCACATCTTCATAAAAAAGGCTACGGTCAGCCAGGGCAGCCAAGGTCTGGTCACGGATCAGCCCCCAGTTGTCCGGCAGCCGCCCGCCCGATAGTCTTTGCATGAGGCGCGTATCTTTGAACAGACGAGTGTAGGCCCGAGCGTAATCGAAGGAGGCCCAGGCGGCCAAGCGATCTTTCAGCGGCGCGAATTCCTCCTTGGCCCGTTTGCGGCTTTCTTTTTCCAGTTCCCATTCAAACATGCGGTCAGGGCCGCTGGACAGTATCTCCCGCCACAGCCGACGACGGGTCTCCTCAAGAGGCTGCAAAAGAAAAAGAACACGCTGCCGGATCTTTTCCAGCCGTTTAGCATAGGCCAAATCACCGTAACTCTCCGTGAAAAGACGCCGCATCTCTTCTTCGGACACGATCACTTGCCCGTCATGGACCACATCCGGGAACTTGAGGCCCTCGCCGCTTTCCAGAAAACGGACATAGTTGCGAAGCACCTCCAGAAACCGCGGAGAGGACTTGTAACGGATCCCTTCCACACGTCCGGGAAAACCGCCGTCGTGTTGCGGGGCCAAAAGATACTCCAGCTGAGAGTAGGCTCCCTCCACGCGGAAGCGGGAGTCCAGCTCGCGCAGGGCGTATTCGTGCATCGTGGTCTGCTGAATGTTCTCTTCGCCCAGCTCAGGCAGCACTGCCGAGATATAGTCACTGAACACCCGATTGGGAGAGAAGATGACGATGTCGCTCGCTCTGAGACTGTCCCGGTGCTTGTAGAGCAGATAGGCGGCGCGATGAAGAGCGATGGCCGTCTTTCCGCTGCCGGCGGGACCTTGAACCATCAGCAGAGTGTGGCCTTGATCACGAATGACCCGGTTTTGCTCCCGTTGGATGCTGGTCACAATGCTTCTCATCTTCTCGTCGGTCTGCCGCCCGAGAAGCTCCTGCAACATCTCGTCATCGATCTTGAGATCGGTGTCAAACATATACTCCAGGCGACCGTCGACGATCTTGAACTGACGCTTCAGCGTCACAACACCGGAGATGACCCCGTCCTCACACTCATACTCGGCCGGACCCAGCTCCGCATCGTAAAAAAGGCTACAGACCGGTGCCCGCCAGTCAAAGACTTCTATCTCCCCCGTGGTCGGGTCATGGAGAGTGCCGATGCCAACGTAGATAGGTTGAGCTTCGGCGGCACCGGACTCCCTGAAATCTATGCGCCCGAAATACGGGGAATCCAGCATTCGCTCCAGGCGCAGTTCCTGCTGTTTGTAAAAGGCCAGGCTGCGCTCTTGTTGTCCGAGTGCCGTAGTCGCTTGGGCAAGCTCAATCCAGTCTTCGCTGCTGAGCACTTGTCGGGGAGCGTCTTCCCACATGTCGCGCCGCTGTTGCCGAGCGCTTCCGGTTTGCGCCCGCACCACAGAGCGCGCCTCGTCGAGCAGGCGCTCCACCAACTTGACCACGAAGGCCAGTCTGGCGGTCTCTTCATGCCGGTCTTGCCTTTCTGCCATTGGCACTGAATCCTCCCTGCTTAATGCTACCTATAGTGCTACACCTGTATCGTAGCCTATGGTCACCGAGAAACGATGTCAAGTAAATCGACCGCTTGAATCGACAAGACCGTCGCAGCCTGGGCCCCGACGGTCTTGTCGTCTTCCGGTGCCGTTTTTCAGCCCGGTCTATTCTGCCCACAGCTTATCCAACTCGACCTGCAGCTGATTCTGCATGGTCTCTAAGAAGTTCTCCAAGGCCAATGTTCCGTTGAGCACCTGACGGAAAGCGGGCTCGAATATGCCCCGCATCGCCCCTTCGGCTTGGGTCAGTGTGTGCGGATACATGTCCGCATCCATGGAGGCCTCTGTCACCTGCAGCAAATAGTCACGCACATGGGGTTCGGCATAGCCCAAGAAATTCCCTATTTTGCGCAGAGTGGGCGGATGCGCCGGTATACGTCCCGTCGCCTCCATCATTTTCACCTGTGACTCTTCATTCATGCCCAGAAAAGCGACCCAGCGAAAGGCCCATTCCTGCTGATTGGAAGCCGCCGGTACATGGAACGGGCCGAACATCGTCTGGGCTCCTCTCCGCATTGGTCCCTTGGGCTGGACCACGGCCTCGAAAACATCACCGTCCGGGGTGAAATTGGAACTGTGCGCTCCAGTGGCATAGAGATTGATGGCATTGCCGCGCTTGGTGAAAAACGACTGAGAACCCATCCAGCCGCGCTGTGTCAATTCAGCGTAGAAGCCCAGTCCCGTGCGGACTGCCGGGTGTAACATGTTCACACGCCGCGGGTGGATATAGCTGTCGAACATGCTCCCGCCGGCTTGATGAACGGCCGGTGAGACATTGATAAACGAACTGCTGAAAGTGACCGCCCCGGTCTCGAGGACTCCGTCGCCGTCCGTGTCTTTGAGAAGACGTCCCGCATTGTTGCGCAACCAATCCCACGTCCACTCATCGCCCAGTTTGCGCAGCGGAGAGAGGCCGATCTCGTCAAAATACGTACGATTGTACGAGGCCACCACGCCGTAGAGCTGGCTGGGAATCCCGTACAACCTGCCTTCCTTCATCAAGACGAGCTGCGCAAAAGGCAGCATGTCCCGGTCAAGACTGATCCTTTCCGCTTTGGCATAGGGCAGGAGGTCAGCCAAAGAGTCGGTGAACGAGAAAGCCATGAAACTGTGCGTCGAATCCAAGACATCGACCTGGGTGCCGGACGCGATGAGCAGTTGCACCTTGGTCGTGTAATCGGCCTGCTGTGCAAATACCTCGACTTCCACGTCGGGGTATTTAGCCTCAAACGCCCGCGCCCGTTCATTCAAGAAGTCCAGAAACGGTTCCCCGTGATCAGCCATCACGTGCACTATCTTCGTCGTCGCCGCATCGGCCAAAGACGCTACCGCCAAAAAGACCAATACCACAGCGAAAATGTCACGCATCCTGATCATCAGCTGTCTCCTCCTTGCTATATCTTCTAAAAACATCGCACCAAAGACTACGTCTTGTACCTTAGTATTTCCTTCACCGCTGACACGTTTTCCGTTCCGCACGCCGACGACGCGACCATACGAACATCCGAAGATCCTTACAGGAATATCGTTCGCCCGCATGGAATCATTAGCCGTCAATGACATCCTATAAGGAGGTCCTTTCAGAACCATGGCTCAACAAGCTTCATCAGCCAACGAAGGTTTGTTTGAACGCTGGTTTCGTCTTTCGGAGAACAACACGAATGTACGAACCGAGGTAGCCGCCGGAATCACTACGTTCATGACGATGGCCTACATCATCTTTGTCAACCCCGGCATCGTACAAGAGACGGGGATGCCCTTTGAAGCAGTCATGTATGCCACCGTAGCCTCTACGATTCTGGCCACACTGTTGATGGCCTTTTTGGCCAACTACCCCATCGCCCTGGCTCCGGGAATGGGACTCAATGCCTACTTCACCTATACGGTTGTCTTAGGCATGGGCCTGTCCTGGCAACAGGCTTTGGGTGCAGTCTTCATTTCCGGTGTCGTCTTTATCTTATTGACGCTGACCAGAGTACGCGAAGCGATCATCGATGCCGTGCCTGCCTCCTTGAAAGGAGCCATCGGTGCCGGTATCGGCCTTTTCATTGCTTTTATAGGTCTGAGCAACGGAGGAGTCGTCGTCTCAGATCCGGCCACCTTCGTCGCCTTGGGCAAGCTGACTGATGCCGCTCCTTTGCTGACCATGATCGGTGTTCTCATTACCGGAACCTTGCTGGCCCTGAAGATCAACGGAGCCATCTTGTGGGGTATCATCATCTCAGCTCTGGTAGGCATACCGATGGGCGTTGTCAGCATGCCGACCGGGATTTTGCAGATGCCTAATCTCTCCGTATGGCAGCCCATCTTCGGTAAGTTGGACATCCTCGGTGCCCTGCGGGTCGGTCTTCTCGACATCATCTTTGCATTTCTGTTCGTGGACATGTTCGACACCGTCGGCACTCTGATCGCCGTCGCCAAACAAGGTAATCTGTTGGATGAAAAGGGTCGGCTGCCCAGAGCGAGGGAGGCCTTGCTGGCGGACGCCATCGGCACCGTCGGCGGTTCGTTCTTCGGTACTCCCACCGTCACCAGCTACGTGGAGTCGGCGGCCGGAGTCGCGGTCGGCGGACGGACCGGTCTCGTCGGCTTGGTGGTCTCCGCCTGCTTCTTCCTGTCGTTGTTCTTCACGCCCGTCGTCAGCGCCATCGGCGGTGCGGGAGCAGTGACCGCACCGGCACTGATCATCGTCGGCTCGATGATGATCAAAGCGGCTCTCGATGTGAAATGGGACGATTTCTCCGAAGCGATCCCGGCCTTTTTGGCTATGGCCACCATGCCCTTGACCTATTCCATCGCCAACGGTATCTCCTTGGCCTTCATCACCTATCCTTTGATCAAGCTCTGCTCAGGCAGAGGCCGTGAGGTGCATCCGCTCCTTTACGTTTTGGCCGCGCTTTTCATTCTGCGCTTTGCCTACCTGGCCTGATCGCGACACATCGAGCATAAGCCAGTCTACAGAGCCGTCCGACTCACACGCCGGGCGGCTCTTTCCATAGGCCCGCCCTCGCCGTGCGCCAAAACCATCCGGTCAGGGCCGCCAAGAACAACGCCCCGACATATCCCATAGCGCTGTAGACCACGGCGACCAGACGAGAGAAACCGATCCGGGCACCCAGCAAGGACAATCCTGCGGTGAGCAGCACAATGCGGGTGAAAGC
>JBMNSS010000116.1:0-8557 GCA_050945315.1 Limnochordia bacterium
CCTTCAGGGACCAGTAAGTAGGCGGGTATTCGACTGTACTTGGTCGACGAAAAACGGATCAGACGCCGTTCATAGCCTGCCTTGCGGACCACTTCCACGACCTCAAGATCAAGCTCGCACGCCGGCGGACGGTAATTGAGTGATAAATCCACTTGCTGCCTGGCGAGCCTCTTCCACTCATCCACCGTCATCTGACGGTGCCGTTCGTAGGCCAGTCGTGGCAACCCATGTTGGATCGCCTGCTCTATAAAGCCCTCAAGACTCCCGAGATGAGATTGCGCGTGACGTGATGCAGACATACCGCAATGACCTCCCTGTGAGAATACCGTAGGGCTGGCGGACAAGGAATCCTACTCCTGTTGTTGCTCACCGCTCGCTTAGTCCCGACATGAGTTCTGGTATAGTCGAAGTGTGCAGTCACCTTCTTTGAAAGGAGCTCTGCCAATGGCCAACCCGGAAAAAGACTCCGGTCTTTATGTAATCTGGATGACCCTTTCCGCTCCCGTGCTACTGCAAATCGGAGCTCTTGGCGACCTGGCTTTCACCCCCGGTACATACGCCTATGTCGGCACCGCTCAGCGTAGCCGTTCCGCCCGCGTCCGCCGGCATCTAAGGATCGAGAAACCCCGCCGTTGGCACATAGACTACCTGCGCCCCCACGTCACCATAGAGAGCGTAACCCTCTGTACAGGCCGTCGGGACGACGAATGCCGCCTCGCCGAACGGATCATGGCCGTCACGGGAGCCAAAAGAGGTCATCCCGGGTTCGGTGCCAGTGATTGTCGCTGCGGCGGTCATCTTCTTTTTCTGCCCAGCGATTCTCTGCCCCGGATGCCACCCGAACCCGGTAGTCATCACTCCTGACATGCACTCTCACTGATCGCGGAAATTCGGCACTTCCACAAGCTTACCGCCCTGCTCGGCGGATATATGGGCACACACACCGGGTACGGAGTAATCGAGGGCCCGATGAACATCGATGGGCGGTTGTTTATCCTGCACGATGGCATCTACGAACGCTTGGATCATGGCATGCTCCGCCGTGCCGTGTCCGCCTGATCCGGCCCAACCGGGCAGATGTGGATGGACGGTGTTGATCGGGATGTCGATCATCCCCTGCAAATTGGGGATGTCCTCAAAATACGCTATGGTACGATCCGCATAGCGGTTTTTCTCCAGACAGCCCTTTGTGCCGTAGACGGAGTAATAGTGGAAGCCAGGGCGTTTGACCGAAAAGCCACACAGAATCTTGATGACGGCACCCTGTTCCGTCTTAAAAAGCCCCACTTCCATGTCCACCGTGCCGAATTCAGTGTCAATATTGGATCCGGTGTGCATACCGACGGCGCTCACGCACCGATCTCCCGACAGACTGAGAATGGGCCCCAGGCTGTGAGTGCAGTAATGGATGGGTGCCAGATAAGCGCGCCACGTCGGCTTGCCGTCGGGCGTCCTCCTGAGTTGCGGAATGTTGTGAAGATACTCGGCCTCAGCATAGATGATCTTGCCGAGTCTTCCTTGGGTCACCATGGTCCGCCACGATTCGACAAAGGCCCAAAAATCAGGGTTGGCCCCCATCATGTATTTGCCGGAGCTCTTTTTGACCGCTTCCACCAACGCCGGACACTCTTCGAGACTGGCTACCGCCGGGACTTCACTGAGTACGTGCCGCCCACGCTCGAGAGCCGCAATGCTCTGCTTCACGTGGTACTTGGGAGGAGTGGCCACAACGACGATGTCCAGATCATGGTCGATAAACTGATCAAAATCCTCATAGGCCGCGGGGATATCTCGCTCGCGTCCCACCCGCTCAGCCAATCCGGGTTTGGCATCGCACACGGCGACAATCTTGCACATCGGATGCCTGCTAAACACGTTGAGGAAACTCGTTCCGCGTCCGAGGCCGACAACGCCTACCTTCAGCATGGTATCAGTTCCTTCTTTCTTCATATCTTGTAGTTGGCTTCGGCTACTTGGCTGACTCCATGAGCCGGATCAGCTCCACCATGGCCTCGACCACTTCCTTGGCCATCTGTTCACCTTGTTCGGCACTCGCCTGCAACGGATCTCCCAAGACACCGATCTTGATGCGCTCATCCTGCCGAATGCGCGGCATGACCATCGGGTGATCGACGGGACGCTCCACGGTTTGGTATGCGTCCTGATCAGCACGCAGCATGGCCATCACTTCCTCGCTATCGGTCACCCGCGGTTCACGCACCAATTCCGGATGCCAATACAGCATCAGTGATGTTTCGAAGGCCGCGGCATGGAAGTCTTTCTTCTTGAACCACTCGGCGATCGTCGGCGACATGTCCGTGAAAGGAACCAGAGCCACCTTCGCCTGGGCAAAAGACGGATCATGCCGAAGGCAAATATCCAGACCGTCCCGGATACCCCGCAGATTCTCCGAACCCCCGTGTCCGAGAAGGACAATGATATTCTGAAATCCCTGGGAAACCAAAGATCGACAGATGTCGTTGATCACGGCTGAGACTGTGGACGGGGCGATGTTGATCGTTCCGGGCAGGGTACCTCCCGAATAGCTGTAAGGCATCAGCGGAGCGACAAAACATCCCGTGATCTCCGAAACGGATTTGGCCAACTCAGTGGCATTGAACATGTCGGTGCTCAGGGGCAGGTGCCATCCATGCTGCTCCACGCAACCGATGGGAACTATCACGGTCTGCGTCTTTCGAAGCGCCTCTTCCACGTCTTTAATGGTCATGTACTCCATCAGCCGTGCTCCGGATTTGTCTGCCATAAACAAGCACCCTTCCTCAGATGCATGGTCTTACGGTGCCTCATACCAGCAGGGCACCCACTCGCGCAGGTGCCCGTCTGCTTTGATACCGGTCAGTTATCTAAGCTCCTTGACCGCCGCCTTTACGGATTCCGCCACGTACTCCACCTGGGCGTCCGTCAAGTGCGGGTAGATCGGCAGATCCAGCTTCTCAGCATAGATCCTTTCCGCCACCGGACAGGACCCTTTTTCGTAGCCCATTTCCCGGAAAAGGGTGAGCCAGTAGACAGGGATGTAGTGGATCATGGTCTGAACGCCGTACTTGTCAAGGAGCAGGATCATCAGATCGTTTTTCTTCTCCGGCTTCCTATAGTAGAGGTTGTAGAGGTGATAGGCATGCGTACGGCCTTCCGGCGTCGGAGGAGTGCCCAACTCCTCAAACTCAGCAAACTCCCGATTCCAGTACTCAGCGATCTCACGCCGTCTGGCATTCATCCTATCCAATTTGGCAAGCTGCACCAGTCCGACCGCCGCCTGAGCCTCGGTCATGGATGAGTTGGAAGCCGCCATGGTCCGGCTGGGGGCCACTATGTCGTAGTGATAGGGCAGCCAGTAGCGCTCCTGGTCCTTGTACTCTCTCATGCCGACAAAACGATGCAGTCTGACGGCCTCTGCCCAGTCGGCGTTATTGGTGGTAAACATGCCGCCTTCGCCGAGGGTGGTCATGTTCTTGATGGTGTGGAAGCTGAAAGCACCCACATCACCCAGGCTTCCCGTCTGCCGGCCTTTGTAGGTGGCGCCCGTGGAGTGAGCGCAGTCTTCGACGACATAGATTCCCTTAGGCTCAGCCAAGGCGTTGATCGCATCCATATCGACGGGCAGCCCACAGTGATGGACGGGGAAGATGGCTTTTGTGCGTGAAGTGATCTTTTCGGCCACCGAGTTAGCATCTATGTTCATGGTGTCGTATTCCAGGTCTGCGAAAACGATTTTGGCCTTCCTTTGCAGAGCCGGCAAAGCCGTGGCCACAAAGGTGATGGCGGGCACGATGACTTCATCGCCTTCTTCGATCCCGATGCAGTCAGCCGCCACTTCCATCGCTCGCGTGCAGTTGGTCACAAAAACGGCATGCTTGACACCGATGTACTCTGCGAAGGCCTCCTGGAACTTCGTCACAAACTTGCCCATGGTCAGGGTCTCGCCCTGCATCGCCTCGATGACGGCTTGGGCTTCCTCCAAACCAAAGGGGCTGCCGACGGAAATATAGGGCACCTTCAGCTGCTGCTCACCCAATCCGGCCGAATAGCTGCCTCCATAGCTGCCCTCGATGCCCTTTTGTTGCTCAACCCTCTCGCCCAAGGCCCCTCCTCCTTATCCTTTTTTACCGAGCATTCGCAACACGGATACTCTTCAACGCCTATTACGCATTTCCTTGGTCAGCAAGGAATGATCAGCGTTAACGACACTTCTGATTCATACAACACAGGGCCATCCGCAGACGGCGCCGTGCCGGCTGCAGACGGCCCTCGTACAAGACACGGTGCTTATCTCTACCAGCGTACGCTACGCAAGAACTCCGCCGCCGCTTTGATATCCCCCGCGGGATCCTGACCGGTCTCGCGCTCAATGGCCAGATAACCGTCAAAACCGGCTTCCTCCAAGTGTCTGAGGAACAGGGGCCAATCCACCCATCCCTGACCCAGGGGGACCTCTTGACGTGTACCGTCTTCATGGACAAGGGCATCTTTGGCGTGGACATGGACGATGTAGGGACCCAAAAGAGCCGCCCCTTCCGTCGGCATATACTCACGCATCGCGGCCTCGCGATCGTAGGCATAGCCCCCGCGTTGGGCGAGGATGGCAGGCCACAGTATGAAATTGCCGGGATCGTAATTCACACGTATGGCATTGCCGCCTATAGTCTCGATCACTCTCTTGAGGACTGCGGGAGGCTCAGGTCCCGTCTCTATGGCCAGACAGGCTCCCAGCTCTTCAGCCCGAACGGCGATACGCCCCAAAGCATCTATAAAAGCCGACCACCGCGGATCTGAAGTGTCACTGGGGATGATGCCGATATGTGACTGCCATATGCCGACCTCCAGATCGGTCACCAGCTGCAGGATCTTGAAGGCCTCAGCGATATTCACCTCGTGCTTTTCTCTTTCTCCCAGGTCTACGCCGCCGCCCCAGGCGGCAACCGCCGAGATCTCAATACCCAGACCCTTGACGAAATCCATCAGCTTCTTGCATGCCGCGGCATCCATCCTGTCCGGAGCAAATTCCCCGGAGCCCCGGATCTGCACTCCTTCCAGACCGATCTCCGCCGCATGACGCATTGCTTCCCATGGATCTTTGATGCGCAGGTTACTGAGCATTACAGACACCTTATACTGCTTCAATGGTACTCACACCCCATTATGGCCTCATTCTGATGCGCTGGTGCAAAACTACTCGTCCGGGATGGATTCTCCTGCCGGCTTGTCACAGTTGCGCAGGATATCCTCCGTTTGTAACGTAGGTTAATCTGAGACAGCCTGTCTGAGACTAGAGTTGTCAAGACTCTCGGAGGTGAAGTTCTTGGAGGTCAAACTCGGGTGTATGCTTCGCCCCTACGCGAAGTACCCGGTCGCACGAGCCCTCGAAGGAATAGCCAGAGCCGGTTATCGATACACAGCGTTCTTGGGCAAATGCCCGGACGGCGGCGCTTATAGCCTCGATACGCCCCTGGAGGAATCATTGGCTCTCAAGAAGCAGATGGAGAGCTTCGGAATCAAACCGGTCACTGCCTGGGCCAGCGATCCTCTCAGCTACGGCCCTGAAGGCATGCGACGGCATGTAGCCATCGCTCAAGAGCTGGAATTGGAGTATCTGCTTTTGTCCAGTCCGTACGCCGGGCAGAAGGGTCCAAACCCACTCAGCCAGGAAGAGACAAAAAGCAAGTTTATCTCCATCATCGAGTCCGTCCTGCCGGAATGTGAAAAAACGAATCTACGCCTGGATGTCAAGCCGCACATGGGCCCCTACGGTACAGGCCCCGGGCTCTTTGAACTGGCGGAGACCATCGACCATCCCTGCTTTGGGGTCTCCTATGATCCGGGCAACATCCGCTACTATGAAGGCCTGGTCCCGGAAGAAGACGTAGTGGTCGCCGCCCCCAGGGTGACCAGCATCTGTATCAAAGACCATGAAGGGCCGCAACGTAACAGCTCGTTTCCCAACCCGGGAGAAGGGGACGTGAATTGGTCGCGTATCTTCGCCGTTCTTAAAGAAAGCGGTTTCCGGGGCTATGCATTGATTGAAGTCATGCAAGGAGAGACTGCGGAGGCCCTGGATGCCACGGGCACTCTGGTGCGCCAACGCCTCACTGAATGGATAGCAGCCGCGGGCGGGCAAGTCGCGCCCTGACTCTGCGTCTGAATGAGTACCGGTCAGGGGCTACGTGTGCGACTACACGGAGCCCCTTTTCCCACCTGTCAAGCCGCCCGATCGAGCGCTCCCCATTCCATATGGAGTCGGACTCGTCCCGGGCCTTCGACCTGTAACATCAGCGTCTCGCCGTCACTCGTGAAGACGATGGTGCCGTGCTTGTCAGTGCGTAAGAGGATGGCACCTGCGTCAAGTATCCGTTTCAAAACATCCGAGTCCGGCAAGCCGTATCGGTTCTCCCGCCCGACCATGACCACCGCGTAAGTAGGAATTACGGCTTGCAAGAAAGGTTCCGTGGTTGAAGTCTTGCTGCCGTGATGTCCGACCTTGAGCACATCGGCGGACAGATCAAAGCCGGAAGCGAGCATTTCAGCCTCGGAGACGCGCTCCGCATCGCCCGTAAAAAGAAAACGAGTCTTGCCGTAGCTTAACCACAGCACGGCACTGTAGTCGTTAAGACTCCGGTAACCGGTGCCTTCGGGTGCCACAAGCTTTGCTTCTATACCTTCTCCCAGACTGAGGGCTACGCCGGCTTTGGCTTCATGAATGCGCAGCCCCTTGTCCCTGATGGTGAGCAGCAGATCCTCATAGGTCTGGGTTGTGTGCGCCGCCCGCGGCATGTAGACATCTCCGATTTCAAAGCTCTTTATGACATCAGCCATACCGCCGATGTGGTCGGCATGCGGGTGGGTGGCGATTACAAAATCGAGCTTCTCGACCCCCTGCCCCCTCAGATAATCCATCAGGCCGACGGCGGTCTTCTTCTCACCGGCGTCGATCAGGATGCTCAACCCTGCCGGTGTCTGGATCAAGATGGCATCGGCCTGTCCAACGTCAATGAAGTGCACCCGAAGATTAGAAGCCAACGAAAGCGGAGTTATGCACAGTATAGCCACGGCCCAGATGATAGCCATCCGAGTCTTGTATGTAAACATACCAAACAGCCTCCTTGTCTCATGCGGCCAATTCTTCACGCCCCAGCTCTCTGCCTGCCCACCTCTGCTCTGTTGGTGAAGAAAATCTCCCTTTGCGACAGGAGTAAGTTGCACAAACGTAAAATACTGTTCTGCGCATATTCATATGAGGTTAGTATCTATTTCGTGCCAGCAAGAGACATCGTGTGCTCTGTTGGTATTGGCTTTGATCAGCCCGCTCAGTTGCTGCGAATGACGCCGGCTCTCTCCAATGGCCGGTGCAGAAAGGAAATCGGCACAGGTGATGAAAAGACTGATCTTCAAGATGCTGTTGTTCATCGTACCCATGCACATCGCAGTCAGTACGGAGACACGCGCGGATTTCTCTGTGATAGGCTATGAATACGTCTTACTATCGCATGGAGATGACAGGAAGGGCGATCGCACAATGATTCATCATAGGCTGATCATTGACCGGTTCGAAGGCTCCTGGGCCGTGGTTGAGTACAACGGAGAGACATTTGATATACCCCGCAGTCTGCTACCACCCGAGGCCAAGGAAGGAGGTACACTCACCGTCACTTTCCGAGTGGATCACTCAGAAACTGCCGAGCGCAAAAAAAGAGTAGAAAAGCTGATGGATGATCTGTTCTTGTGAGATAAGCGGGGAGCGGGAGGCCATAATGCAGGAACGCCCGTACTGAACTCGAATGTCGGCTATAGCCAGTGGGCAAATGAACGAAGGAGTCATGCCGTATGGAGAGTCTTATCATCCGTAAGATGATCGATTCCGATGCCGAACATCTCGTGGCCATTGCCTGCGCGGCGTGGGAGCCGATCTATGAGCTTCGCCGGCAGGTTCTGGGCGATGAACTGTTCACCCTGGTACATCCGGACTGGCGCGAGGAGAAATCCGGCCAGATCAGACATGCCTGTCAGAGTCAAGACATAGAAGTATGGGTTGCCGAAGAAAACGGCCGTCCCGTCGGATTTGTCTCTTTTTCGTGCGGGGCCAATCAAGTCGGCAGAATCGGCAACAACGCGGTTCACCCAAGGTGCCAGGGGCGAGGGATCGCCTCCATGCTCTATGAGAAGGCACTGAACGAGATGCGAGCCAAGGGAATGCGAGCGGCCCGAGTCTACACCGGCGGCGATCCCGCACACGCTCCCGCCCGACGGACATACGAAAAAGCCGGTTTTGACATATCGTTGCCTTCGGTAGATTACTTCCGCCTGCTCTAGCAGCCCGTGTGAATAAACAACGCATACCATAGACGAGAACGAGCTGTTGATGTCGAAGATGATTGGTACTATGGGTACTATGAAGCGCTTTCGTGAATGCTATCTTGACCAACTATGCTGTTTCCGCCGGACATACTTGAATGGGTACCTGCAAATCACGTCGTCCACTGCGTGACTGATGTCGTCGATGATCTCGATCTGTCCGAATTCCACGCGGACTATAGGGAGTTGA
>JBMNSS010000117.1:0-8523 GCA_050945315.1 Limnochordia bacterium
GTTTTGAAGAGCCGATAACAGAGAATCGGATACCGTCGTGGTCTCCGAGCAATGCCTTCTATGTGGGCGCGGTGCTCAATACGTCGACAGCCTACGCGTCTCACGGCGAATACAGTCTGCGTATAGACGGAGAACACGCCGAAAAGAGCATCTGGATACGCAGCGAGAAGATGCCTGCTTCCCCCGGGATGTATGTGACTTCGGCAGATGTCTATTGCGAGAAAAAAGAGGGCCCCAACCCTCAGCTGTACCTTGAGTTTTGGAACGAGGCCAACACTCGCATCGATCTTCAGCATGTGCGGACCTCGGGACGAGTCGGAGAGTGGGAAACCGTGGTCCTGAGGGCGACTGCTCCGGCGGAGACGGCCTATGTGACGGTCTGGTTCTACTGCAACACCAACTACATTGGCGTCACCTATTGGGACAACATCAACCTGTCCCGTCTTGGTGATTAGCCTTTTGCACGGCCGATTGGTTAGAGGCCACGGAAGGCCATCGGCATCGAGCCGGAGTGCGGTTCGCTACTTCGCTCTTGTTCGCCAACGTTCAAAATGAGAACAGGTGTGCATCGAGCCGATCAGTCATCCTGATACATATGCCCGCCCGATCTACGATAAGACGTTGCGGGATGCAATGCAGGGCCCCGTAGGACGCCTATTGGCCGGACAACTGGAGGTGGGTTCAGGTCTGGAACACATGTATCGGACGTTGTCTGCCGTCTTGCAGGAAAGAGCAGTGAAATAGACGCCGGCGCTGTCGCTACACGTCTACTGCAGCGGTACGGGCAGATGTTGCGCGAGGAAAAGGGCGGGATGGGACGAAGTCTACTGATGTACGGGTCCGTAGGAGTTCGAGCGGAATAAGGAAAGCGTTGAAAGAGGTGTATTGGCTTTGTTTAAGAGTCGACTGATGATTGTGGCTGCCGTCCTCGTTTTACTCTGTGGAATCGGCGTGTCAAGCAGCGAAGTGACTACGATCACCCACCTGTCTACCACTGCTCATAGCGAGTCGTGGCAAGAGTTCCTATATGAGATGGCCGGGTTGTTTGAAGAAGCCAATCCGCAGTACAAGGTTGACATTCAGATCGGTGCCTATGAGAAGTTCTTGGTCATGATCGCCGGCGGGGTTTCGCCGGACGTGCTGGATCTGCCCACCCATGGTGCCGGCTCAGCGGTGGCCGACGGTCTGTTCCTTGATTTGAGGCCGTATCTCACTCGGGAGCGCCGGCTGGCGGACAAGTTCCCCAAACCGATGCTCGATGCTTTGACCTCTCCCGACGGTACGCTCTTCATGCTGCCGATCGAAGCCTATTCAATTGTCACTTGGTACAACCTTGACATGTTGAACGGAGCGGGACTGACTCCTCCCGCACAGTTGGGACAGAAATGGAACTGGGACACCATGAGAGAGTACGGCCGCAAACTGACGAAGAGGAATGCTGACGGAAGTGTGCAGGTGTGGGGTCTTGACCGCGTCAGGAGCCGCCCATACATCCAGACGGTCCAGGCCGGCGGAAACTTCTTTGACCGGGACATCTTCCCGACGCAGAGCAGGATCCTGAGCGAACCGGTTATAGCCGGTGTCGAGTTCATCGAGAAACTGATCTGGGAAGATGAATCGACTCAGCCGCACGGCAAAGGCGGTGCACTCTACACCGGTCAAGCGGCTATCGACACCGTGGACGGACCGGGGATCCTCGGAACCCGAATGAGAAATGTCGGCTTTGAGTGGGATGTCGCACCTCAGCCCTTCGGACCGGCCAACAACGCCACCAATGTATCGTTGAACGGTTTTGAGATCAGTGCCCACAGCGCCAACAAAGAGGCGGCTTGGGATTGGGTCAAGTTCATCGGTACGACCGACGATGCCCATCGGCGGTTTGTAAGGCACACCGGCAGATTGTCGGTACTGCGGGAAGTAGCCCTGAGATGGAACACCCTGATGCCGGTAGACCTGCCGAACAACTGGTCCGTCTTCTTCGAGCAATCAGTCCATCCGAACAACGTTTATCTCAAAGAGGGCATAGTCCAGGATGATCGGATTATGTCGATTCTCCAGCAGCAACTCGTCCGCATCTGGAGCGGAGAGACATCCACGCGGATCGCGCTGGAAGAGGCCGACCGCCTCATTCGGCCGTTGCTTGCCCAGTAATGGCGGATGGGCGCGCAGTCAGCAACCCTGTGCGCGGCGGAGAGGTTTTATGGTCGGATGACAACCGCATGATTGAGGTCATGTGAAAGAGGGGTGATGCTCGCTGATCTGGCGAGCATCACCCCTCTTTGCATCGTACCTGCTATGAATTCGAGTCAGTGCGCTTTCCCAAAGGTGCCACATAGGTGACAAACGCATTCTCACCGTCTACGCCCAACACTTGGTTGAGCGCCTCGTCGTGGAAGGCCGCCACGGCACAGCAACCACATCCAATGGCTTCAGCGGCCAGATACAGGTTCTGGCAAATGTGGCCGGCATCCAGATGGATGTAGCGGTAACCGCGGTTTCCGTACCTCCAGGTGGTCCGTGCGGGTACGGCCACCCAGAAGAATGTCACCGCGCTCCTACCGAGAAACCTCTGATTGGCGCAGGCTGCCACAATTTTCTCTGTCAGGGTTGAGTCGATTTTCAAGGCCGCCAATTCATGAGACAAAGCCAAGTAGCGATACAGGCCGGGTTGCAGTCCGTCAACTCGATTGACCAGCAAGAAGGTCTCGAAGGGATGGCGCGCGCCTGCCGAGGGAACGGAGCGCAAAGTGGCCGCCCGTCTGCTGTGATGCACACCCTGGGTGCACCAAAGGAGATAGGTCAGCTCCTCAAGGCTGATCGGCACCTCGGCGTACTCTCGGAGGCTTCTGCGTTGCCGGATGGCAGTAGTGAGATCGCAGGAGTATGCGGGAAGACGTTCAACAGACGGCAAGGCAATGCGCTCGGCCGTATCGGGTACGGGCATCTCCGTAGGAGGGGGCGGAAGACCGCGTTGCTGAGCCGTAGCTTCTTGCCTGTCCAGGCGTGTGTTCAACATGAACTCAATGCCGGCTTGTGTAGACATAGACGAACCTCCTGTTCGGCAGAACCCCTTTTTCGGTGGATTCCGCAATTGGGGATACAAAACCTCTCTGACAAAGGACACGGTGTCGTTTCGTGGAATGCCAGATTCAATGAGAGTTCGGGAGGGAGTCTCATGACCTTACGCTTCCCCTTCATCGCCTTGTTTACCGCGGCGATCTTGCTGATCCTGTTCTTCGGCTGTCTTTCCTGTGCGTTTGGTATGGAGATTGTGCCCGATTTGAGTCGGCGTTCAGAGCGGGTTTCGGTAAGTGGCCAGAACGGGTTGGCTTTCAGCAGAGAAGCCGTTGATGGTCCCATTACCGTGATCGGCACGGTGGTTTTCGGCGCCGATTGGGATCTTGATAAAGAGGCTGAGATTTGGTTGGTCGGCCTGTCCCGCTTGATGAACGAGGCCAGCCTGGGGGTTGCCGTGACGTTGTCTCAGGTGGATTCGGGCTGGTTTCCGGTCTGGAAGATACAACTAAGAAGCCGACAAGCAGATGGCGTCGGTTGTACTGATCTGCTCATCGCCATGCCCGAGGCCGGACACGCCTACACATCGACCCTAAGTTACGATCCCCGTTCCGGCGGTTGTGCCGTACATATCGTCGATGAGACGACCGACAAGGTCATCTACTCCGGAGGATTCACCTTGCCGATCGGTTCCTCCCGGCTTTTTCCAGTGGCAGGGGCGATCGGCGTTTCTGAGGATGCCTATGTGACCGTCAGGAGTATGGACGTCTATCCGACATACGTTCCCGTCGGTGTCAAGCTGCAGGCGACGCCTGAATCGAGACCGACGGCATCGCTGGTGGGCTCTTTTGAGCGGACGGAGCCTCTGCTGATTCACATTGACACTCCGGGTGCCCTTCCTGAGGGTGAGTATCACCTGCGGATCGTTCACCATGACACCGATGAGGTGAGGGAACTGGGACCCGTTCAAGCCATCGCACCCAGGATGAGCTTTGTCTATCCGTTGACGGAGTTGCCGGGCCGGGCCACCCTCACTCTGGAGTACTTCAGTGAAGGCCATCGTTGGCTCTCTTCCGGCACGGAGTTGTCCATCGGTTGGCTCGACGTGGAGTTCGGCGACCCCGAGGCAGACGAACAAAAGGACAAGCTAAACCTCCGGATGCGGGTAAGGAGTGACGCGTCCGTCCGGGGCGTGCCGCTTAAGGTTACCGCCTCTTTGTTGCAGACGGCGCGGGATCCTCAAACCCGGCAGTTGCAGACTATTGAGCATCCACCCGTCGTCGTCTTCGAGGATCGTGTGGATGCCGATCCCGAAACCCGTCAAATACCACTGAGCGTCGAGCTTCCGGAAGGCAGGCGCCTTGGCGTCTGGGCGATGACACTGCGCGTCGAATCCGATTCATCCATTGATCTGCGGCGCTTTGGCACGGACGTTCACTTTGCGCTCACCCCGTCGACCAAGGAGGTGTTGGCGAGTCTGGAACGGCGTGTGGATCACGGTCCTCCCCGGATCAGCCTAGACGAAGAAGCGCGCCTGAGGGCTATCGCTACGGCCCGTCCTCGCAGAATCATATACAACAATGACGGTGATGACGCGCGAGCTCCGTCTGCGCCGCGTACGATGGAGAATTTCCTAGACACCCGCATCACACCTCTTGTCGGTTCACAGGTCGACACCATAATCTACGATACGACGGCGGGGACTTTCGGCGGCTTTTCTCATGCCACAGGGATCGGCGAGATCTTCACCACCCGAGAGGGAGTCTTTAGAAATAACATCACCGGAGACCTGATCCGCCGCGGGACGGATCCCCTGCAGATGGTCGTCAACTTTGCCCGACAAAACGGCATCGAGATCTTCTGGGCCATGCGCATGAACGATACACATGATGCCTCCACCGAGCCGATGTTTTCGCAGTTTAAGAAGGAGAATCCGGATATGATCTTCGGCTCTTCCACGCGACGACCACCGTATGGGGCATGGTCAGGTGTGGACTACGCAGAGCCGTTGGTGCGAGAGTTGGCTTTTCGCTACATTGAGGAAGTAGCGGAGAACTACGATGTGGATGGCATCTTTCTTGATTTCTTCCGTCACCCGGTCTTTTTCAAACGCGTGGCATGGGGTGAACCCATCAGCGACAGTGACCTTGATGCCATGACGGGTCTCGTGCGACGGATCAGAGAACGTCTGCGAGAGCTGGGAGCTCTCAGAGGGCGCCCCTTCTTGCTGGCCGTACGTGTGCCGGACTCGGCGGAGTATCGTCGCGCCGTAGGACTTGATCTGGAGCGCTGGCTGGCGGACGGACTGGTGGACATGTTCATGCCCGGCGGGTACTTCCGGCTGGATCGCTGGGAGAAGAGCGTTGAGCTCGGGGATCGCTACGGGGTACCCGTGTATCCCAGCTTGGATGAGTCGCGCGTGGGAGGTCTTATCAACCCGAGCGCCAACGATCCGGCGCGTCGCAGTCTGGAGGCCTATCGGGGGCGGGCGATGAATGCCTGGCAGGCGGGAGCTGGCGGGATACACCTGTTTAACATGTTTGCACCCAAGCATCCGATGCTACGTGAGATCGGCAGCCCTGAGACTCTGCTCGGCAAGGAGAAGGTCTACTTCGTCAGCGTTAGAGGCGAATCCGGCGCGGCCAATCCAAATACGAGAGTCGGGGAGGCCAAGAACTTCTTCCGAACTCCCATACTCACTCCTGACTCTCCGTTGGTGCTGTGGAGCGACACATCCACGGAGCTGATGGTGGATGTGGGGGAGGACATGGAGGCGGCTCGAAGTATCGGATTACAACCCGTGATCACACTGCAGCTGCATACCGCAGGTGTGCCGCAGGCGAAGGGGTTGGAGGTCCGGTTTAACGGGCACCTGTTGGGTGAGCCACAAGTGGGAAGCTCGTATCTGGAGTACGTCGTCGATCCGGACTGGGTATGTCGGGGTCCAAACCGAGTGGAATTGAGGGCGCATCTCGAGAGTGAACAATCATTGCACTTGAGATGGGCAGGGCCGGCGATGGCTGCCAACGCTTTGGGGATCACAGAGCTCGATGTGACGACACCGGATTCGCACAGTCTGGGCTTGAGGATCCGTGCCGAGGCTTCCGGTGAAGCGGTCGTCGGCAGTGTCCTCATTCGTCTGCCCAACAAGGGCGATGTGGATCCGATTCCACCCGGCTTTGAGGTCATACATGGCGGCTACCGCTATCCCAAGGGTTGGTCGGCGCCCGGCTTCAGGTTCAACGGGCCTTTCGATGAGGAACCGGATGACGAGAAGGTATTTGCCATCACCCTGCCCATGGTCGGCGCAAAACCCGACGAGTATACTCTGCGAGTCTATGTCACCAACCGTCCTGCACTCGGAACCTACTATGACGACAGCCGATTGGTGCAGTTCCGTATCGACGAGCAGGGAGCGGTACGCCTGCCGGTGTGGGACTTGTATGACGTGCAGTTGTGGGTGCGTTACGAATGACTTGGGTGACGATCGACCCTGAAGGCATCGTCGCCACCCACTAACCGCGATCGGAGGTGCCACATTTCCGTTTGCGAAGTGCTTAAGCAGCCATCCGGCCGGCTGAGATCGATCTACGTATAGGTGAAATACACTGTAGCCGTGCAGGATTTGTCAGCCGTGACACGCACCCAGTGTGCGCTGAAGCCCGGAGGAAACTCGTGGTGAACGTATTCATCCGGTTGCACGACGAGTGTGTCGAAGCTCTCCCACGATTGGTCGCCCAGAAAATCGATTTCGATTCGAAACTCGCAAGCGGTGTCCGCGTCATGCCGGAGATGAACTACCTTGTGTTCGAAACCCGTCATCAGATACGGATCGGACGGTTTCCCCGCCGACACACGGGATTTCCACCATGGCCCACCCCAGCCTGCGGGTTTGCCGAAGCTCCAGAGATCATCCACCTTGCCCAGCCACAGTCCGCTTTGTGGTTGACCGGCCCACAGATTGGCGTCGCCGATCGGCGTCACCTGATTGCCCGCCAACACCAAGAATCCGTTCCAGGAGCAGAAGTCCGGAATGACCCGCAGATGAGTTGAGATGGGCCGCACGCCCCAGACCTTGCCGTCGTAGGCCACCGGTGACAGCTCGTAGAACATGCCGTGACAATCCATAAGGTAGCGTTCGGTCTCCACTTCCCGGATCCGCGTCCATTCAGTCTGCCACCAGTGGTCAAAGGTGTGACTGGCTTTGGGTAAGCGATACGTTCTCCATCTCCCTTCCGTGAACACGCGCAAGACGGCGGAGGCTTTGTCCCAGCCAGTGGCAAACATGACCCGGCCGAAGTTCTTGTGGCCGATCACTTCCATGTGCGGCGTTCTGGCCAGTATGGTCCAGCGTGATCCGTCCCATTCGGCCAGCCTGCCATAGGCTGTCTTACCAAGGAAATCGCTTTCCATGTAGGTATTGTTGGCTACCACCAGGCGACCGTTGCCGGTGTAGCCGCCCTTGAAGTGGCATCTGTCACGGCCCGGTATATCCAACTCCTCGGTGAGGTCGAAAAGCTGTTTCGCCTCAAGTGTCTCCATATCCACTTCGAACAGCAGGGCTTCCATAGTCAGGAAGTAGACCTTATGTTCAGGGTCCATCAGATGTTCCATAGTGGCGGTGAGTCGATGTTCTTGAATGGCATCGATCGTGCGCACGTCTCCTTTTGCATCGATGACATGCGGTCCTATGATGAGTTGATCCGATGCCTTGTGGATCATCCGGTTGGCGTACGTGCCTACAACGCTTGCCGGATGCTTGGTCATGGTGAGATCATCGTGTACTTCCCAAAGACCGGTTCCCGCGCCGGAGCGCCGACCTGAAGACACGTAAGATATTGCCCACAGTCTGTCGGCCCAGGGCATGAGCGCTCCGATGCCGCTTTCCGAGCGAATCGGGATATTATCGGCCTTGGCGGTCAGCGCCGGCACCACACCGCTGAATCCCACTGACAGAGCTCGTTTCTCAGCAGTCAATTGTCATCCTCCCTCTATCCTGACAAAAAATCATTCGTGTTTAGTAGAATGAAAACCTTTGCCGGGATGGCGGCGAAAGCCGTGGCCCAGGGGCGAGGAATGCGCGACGGTTTGCGATGCACCAAAGCGTTCCGAAGGTGTCTCCGTAGCTGACACACCGATGGGGCAGGCCGCTTCCTTGGTGATCTCGGCCTGTGTCAGCTCCGTCTTGCGCAGTGAATAGTCCGACTTGGTGCAAGGAGTTCTGCCGCAACTAACCAATACATTTCCCGTGTATGGTTAGGTGATATCACCCTGCCATCGCAATTAACGGGATTAACAGATTAGGAGGGTTTGGAATGCCACTATCTGCGGTGCGACGTCGTGTGGCTGTCATCGCCACCTGTGTGCTCGCTACATTACTGCTGTTTTTCCGCACCCCTTTGGACGGGCCCAGAGATTTACTTGAACTCGTAGCAGGAGATATCTTCCAAATCGCGAACCCTTCAGAAACGCCGTAATGAAGGGACGCGTGGCGAATGGAAGACATCG
>JBMNSS010000118.1:0-8476 GCA_050945315.1 Limnochordia bacterium
CCCGCCCTATGTGGGAGGCACCGGCTACGTTTATGTGCTCTACGAGCCCATGGCCGTTCCCGACGAACCGGCAGTGTTCAGAGCTTGGGTCGGCAAAGGCGATGGAAGCGATCTCGGTGACGGCATTTTCTATAGAGTAGCGGTGGTCACCTCCGACGGTACCGAACATGTGGTGGGGACTCAGTCGGTCACCAAGCATGAGTGGCTGGAGCTGGAGGGCGATCTGTCGGAATTCGCCGGCCAGACCGTACGCCTCAAGCTGATAGCCGATGTGGGTGAAGCCAACAATTCCGTCGGCGATTGGGCCTGTATCGCCGAGCCGCGACTTGAGGGACGGGACACGGCATACTTGCGGACTCTGGATTCGAGCGGGTATCGCTATGAGGCAGGTCCGTTCCCCTTGAGCGGATTGACGGTTGAAGATCTCCGGTCAGCTAAGAGGGGTTGGCTGTTCTATGACGGCATCGGTCTGTCGGGCAGGGGCGAGGCCTACGGCTCGTTTGCCGTGCTCAACGGCACCGAGCTGGGCAACATGTCCCCGGCGGGAGGCAGCGAGGCCCAAAACATCTGGGATTTCACGGCTGTTCCTCTGACCAAAGACGCCATCGCCAGTTTGGGATTCCGCAATACATTTGAGATCCTCAACCCCAAGCGCGACTGGTTCAAGGTCCGCCGCTTTTGGATCAGGCTGGACCTGGCCGACGGACGATCCGTCTCTTCGCTGATATCCCCCGATGTGTACTCGCAGCCGCCTCAGTGGCCGTATGCGGAAGGCATTGGGGTTCCATTCACAGAGAACATCAGTGTTGAGATCTGGTTCGCCAAGTAGCGGTTCGGTCGGCAAGTAACCTACTCACGACGGAAAAACCTGAGTTCCAAGCGGATGCCCCCTCGGAGCTCAGTGAATTCCGGGCCGCCATTCCAATCACACAGCGTTTTGCGACAGGAGCTGTCAATTCGAGCCAGAAATCGATGTATCGGCGGAAGGGAGGAATGAAAGTGAAAAAAGGATCCGTGCTTAAGTCTCCGGTGGCGTTTCTGGTTTCATTGCTTGCTGTACTACTGTTGACGGCCTCAGTCTCGGGCCAGGAAAAAGAAGTGGAATTGCGCGTCCTTACATATCTCACCGGATGGTTCAACTCCAACTCATACGTTGAGAAGAACATCCCCCTGTTTGAAGAAGACTACCCCGGGGTAAAGGTCGACTACCAGATCAACTCTTCAGGTAATACGCTGGCCGAACTGATCGTCGTGGAGGCCGCCGGCGGTGTCTCAAGTGATGTCTTGTTTCTCGGTGACATCATTGATAACATCTGGCGCAACCTTCTGAGTCAGCCTCTGGTCATGGATCTGAAGCCCTTCTTGGAGCGGGATACGAGTCTGAACCAACGGGATTTTTTCCCGAACCTGTTGGATGCATTCACCCACAACAACAGGCTCGTCGGCATGCCCATGTCAACGTTTACCAGCTCGACATTCATCAACAAGACGCTTTTTGACGAATTCGGGTTGGCCCAGCCGAGCGAAGGCTGGAACTGGAACGACTTGAGGACCATATCCAGGAAGCTGACGCGAGACGGAGATAATGACGGAGTCCCTGAGACATGGGGGTTTGCCGCCGACGGCTACACACTCCAATACCAGGGCGCAACGGTGTTTCTCTGGGCCAACGGCGGTGACATAGTCACGGCGGATCATTCGAGAGCGGCACTTCTTGAGCCCCAAGCCTTGGAGGGCCTGGAGTTCTTCTATGATCTACACTTTTCGGATCGGGTGGCGGTGCCGCCCGGAGCGGGAGCTCAATGGACACTGTTCAGACAGGGCAAGGTCGGGATTTGGGAGAGTAAGAGCTCGAACATCCCGAAAAACCGGGCCCAGGCCTTACCGCACGTGGATTGGGATATCACGGTGCCGTTTCGCAGTCCCCGTACCGGTGTCTCCGCCCCGTTGATCGCCAGTAACATCGCTTCGATAAGTGCCACTTCAAAGCATCCTGAACTGGCCTGGGAGTTCATCAAGTTCTTGTTCTTGAGTGATCAGGCGCAACAGGTGATAGCCGCCGAAGAGGGAATGCTGCCGACTCGCATCAGCTATGCCAGGCACTTCATGCGGGTTTTCGAAGGTCCGCCGGCCAATGTTGCTCCTCTTATCGATGCCGTCTCCATCGGACGAACTCCGGTCTGGTTTAAGGATGCTCAAGTCCATAAAGATGTCTATGACATTATCGGTGTGGAGTGGGATAAGGTCATCAAACAATTGCAGTCGGTTAAAGTCTTTGCCGAAAAGGTGACACCGCTGATCAATGCCAGGCTGCGGTGACAGCCCGGTGTGTAATCGAGTTCACGTTGGGGTGACGGAAAACAGCCCGTGCATCGAGGTGAGGCGGGCGTAGCGCTATCACGGCGGTGTTATGCAGGGCCTCACTGACCGGCTGCAACTGATCCCCCACTCACGGGAAGCACCGGCGATGCAACCCGGTTCGCCAAGTGGGCGTTGACTCGGTGAGTAACTCATACATTATGGGCAAGAATCTGAGCTGCCAAGCGGAAGTCCTCGGAGCTCAGTGTGTTCTTGCCCGCGCCACGACTCAGGCGGTTTTTTCGACAGGAGCCGTCAAATCGCAGTAGAAGTGGATGTATCGCCGAAAGGGAGGAATGGAAGTGAAAAGAGACTCAGTGATCAAGCTGCCGTTAGTCTTTCTGGTTTCATTGTTCATCTTAGTGCTGTTGACGGCCTCGGGCTTGGGACAGGAAAAGGAAGTGGAATTGCGCGTTCTCACATACCTCGGTGGATGGTTCAACTCCAACTCCTACGTTGAGAAAAACGTTCCGTTGTTCGAGGCGGCCCATCCCGGGGTAAAGGTCGAATACCAGATCAATCCTTCGGGACGTGCACTGGCCGAGCTGATCGTTGTCGAGGCCGCCGGCGGCGTCTCAAGCGACGTCTTGTTTCTCGGTGACATCATCGACAACATCATTCGCAATCTCCTTAGTCAGCCTTTGGTGATGGATCTGAAGCCCTTTTTGGAGCGGGATGCGAGTCTGAACCAACGGGACTTCTTCCCGAATCTGCTCCAGGCATTCACTCACAACAACAGGCTCGTCGGCATGCCCTTGTCAACGTTTACCAGCTCGACATTCGTCAACAAGACGATCTTTGATGAGGGCGGCCTGGCCCTGCCGACCGACGGATGGGACTGGAACGACTTGCGGACCATCTCCAGGAAGCTGACGCAAGATAGAGACAATGACGGGGTTCCTGAGACATGGGGGTTTGCCGCCGACGGATACACACTCCAACACCAGGGCGCAACGCCGTTTCTTTGGGCCAACGGCGGCGACATAGTCACTCCGGACCATTCGAGAGCGGCACTTCTTGAGCCTCAAGCCTTGGAGGCGCTGGAGTTCTTCTATGATCTGCACTTCGTGGATCGCGTGGCGGTACCGCCCAGTGCCGGAGCTCAATGGACGCTGTTCCGACAGGGCCACGTAGGGGTATGGGAAAGCAAGAGTTCTAACATCCCCAAAAACCGGGCCCAGGCCTTACCGCATGTTGATTGGGATATCACCGTGCCGTTTCGCAGTCCCCGTACCGGTGTCTCAGCTGCCTTAATCGCCAGCAACGCGGCCGCGATCAGTGCCACATCAAACAATCCTGAGCTGGCCTGGGAGTTCATCAAGTTCCTGTTCCTGAGCGATCGGGCGCAACAGGTGATAGCCGCCGAAGAGGGCATGCTGCCGACCCGCATCAGTTTTGCCCGGCACTTCCTACGCGTTTTCGAAGGTCCTCCGGCCAATATTGCTCCCCTTATCGATGCCGTCTCGATCGGGAGAACTCCGGTCTGGTTTAAGGATCCCCAAGTCCACAAAGACGTCTATGACATTGTCAATGCTGAGTGGGATAAGGTCATCAAGCAATTGCAGTCGGTCAAGGCCTTTGCCGAAAAGGTGACACCGCTGATCAACGCCAAGCTGCAGTGACAGACCGGTGGGACAAACAAGGACGGACTGTGACGCTGTTTGCGAAGGAGGAGGCACGCTGATGAAGGCAAGACGAGGCATCGTAGCGGGGATTGCAGTAGCCTTGATGGTTATCATGGCGGGGTTAAGCAGCGCCTCACAGACCAGGATACACCTGGTCACCTACACCATGGGTGGGTTGACGATCGATCATTGGCGGAGTATGGTCGGCAAGTTCATGGAGGCCAATCCGGACATTCACTGTGAAGTGCAGATCTTCTCCGGCGGAGAGTACAACGATAAGATCCTCACCATGATCGCTGCCGACAACGCTCCGGATCTGATGCAGACCTGGGCTCAGTATAAGCCGAAGTTTGTGCAAATGGGTCTGCTGCGTGACATCACCTCCCAATGGGAACAAAGCAGCGTGGTCAGACGCGCCCGGTTGTACCCGTTCGTTGTTGAAGCGGCCAAAAGCGGCGGACGCTTGTACGGGGTGCCTTTCGACTACAACTCGCACATTTGGTACATCAACATGGATCATCTTTACGAGAGCGGAGTGGCTCCGCCGAATGTCAACTGGACCGTGGAGGACTTCCGCGAACTGGCCCGCAAGCTGACCAGCCCCACCAAGGGTGTTTACGGCACCCTCAACTCCGTCGCCTTGGCGAGCACTCAGAATCTGCAGTGGTCTCGTCTGTGGATCGGCGAAGACTGGGTCAGCGCGGATCGCAAGACGGTTATGGTTGACAGCCCCGCCTATATGGAGATGACCTCCTTTTGGAATGAACTGCAAAACACTCTGAACGTCACCCCCGGGTGGCCCGGGGCCTGGAGCCATCTGGGCGACTACTACCGGGGCGGCTTGGCCATGTGGATGGGCTGGCTGTCTTACGCGGCTGCCTTCGCTGATCGGGTGAACCACGATTGGGCTTTTGCCCTTATGCCTAAGGCACCCGCGGGACAATTGAGTTTTGCTCAGGGGCACATGTTCTCCATTCCGGTGGCATCAAGGAATGCTGAGGCGGCATGGCGCCTTGCCGAATGGATGATGAGCTATGAAGGGCAAAGATCGGCGGTGGTTGATCTCAAACGTCCACCTTCCGGACCCTACAATGACCTGTGGAATGAGTTTTTTGCCATGCTCGGGCCGGAAAAAAGCTCCTACGCCCGGGATTGGGTGATGAACGTCTTTTATGGTCCCGGTTTGGTTTACACCATGGATTACTGGGAGACGTACCCTGAGGCCAACAACATCATGGCCGAGCACCTGAGGAATGTCTTCTCCAGGCAAGCTCCCGTCGGCAACGAACTGCGGAATGCGGCGGCGAAGATCCGTATGCTGTTGGAGCAGTGATGTGAGCCGACGATTGCCAACGTCACTATGGGACAGGTGGTATAGCGCGCTCCCCCTCCGGAATCAGGGGGAGCGTTTCTTGTCAGAGTGTATCCCTCAGGATGTGCCCGCGCGGGCGGTTAATTCTAAACACGGTGGGGAAGTGTTGAAGGAAGGCCACCGAGAGGGAGGAACATAGAATATAACAGTATAAATAGATTCGGAGGGGGAAGATGCTAAAACGGGTTGGGTTCATGTTCGTATTGGTTGGTGTCGTGGCAGTGCTCTTTTGTTTTTACGGATCGGCTGCCACCAACCTGTCGTTTGCCATCTGGATCAATGAACCGACCGAGATACAGAAGACAGAGGCCATGTTCAGAGAGTACGAGAAGGCCAATCCGGGTATTTCAGTCACCTTGTTTCAACAGCCCTATTCGGGCTACCACGAGCGCATTCAGGTCATGGCTGCAGCAGGCATTGCTCCTGATCTCATCACCACTGACCGCATGTACGTCCCTGCTTTTGCTGAGTCGGGTCTCATCCAACCTCTGGATGCCCTGGTGAAAGCCGATCCCGATCTTGATTTGCAAAAGGACGTCACCGAGAGTGTCTCCGGTACATACCTGGGCCGTTTCTATGGGATCCCGATTCGCGGGGGCCCAAGCGTCATGGCCTACAACGTCGCCGCTTTCGAGGAAGCGGGTCTCGTCAGCCCCGTTAAGATGGTGGCGGCCAACAACTGGACATGGGATTCGTTTGTGGATGTGGGCAAGAAACTGACGATCGACCGGACGGGCGACGGTGTGCCGGATCGTTTTGCCGTGACGCGCACCGGCACGCATATTCCTACTTGGGCTTCGCGTATATGGCAAGCGGGCGGCCGGGTGCTGGGGGATGACGGCAAGACGGTGCTCATCGATCAACCTGAAGCAATCAGGGGCCTGGAGTATTTGGTGAGTCTGACCTGGGATCATCATATAGCTCCGCAACCGGGAGAAGGTGCGGATTTCAAGAATGAAACGGCGGTCATGACCCAGGTGTGGGTTAGCGAGAGTATCAACCTGGCCAACTCCCTCAATTTCGAGATGGATCTGGTCATGTTACCGGCCGGACCTAAAGGGTATTTCCATACCGCAGGCGGTAATCCGGTGGCAGTGAGTTCGACCACGTCTCATCTCCGGGAGGCCTATCATCTGGCTAAGTGGTTTGCCATGGACAGCGGGACTCGAGGCTTGCCCGCCTCTGTGAGAGTCCTTCAGAGAGACTACCTGCCGATGCTGGGGCAGTATGTGGCCAGTCCGGAGCAGGTGGCGCTGGCTTTGCAGCATCCGACACGTATGGAGCCCAAGGTTCATCCCAAGGGACCTGAACTCGAGGCGGCGTGGGTTCCCCCGTTGCAGAGTGCTTTCGAAGGAAGGGTCAGTGTTCACGAAGCGGTGGCGAATTTAGGCAGTGTCTTGCGGGCTATACTCTCGCGTTGAGAGGTTTTCATATCGCGGTCTTGTTTTCCGGGAGAAAAACGGTCTGTGTAAAATACACGAAGAAGGAGCGTATGCGTAGGCGAGTGAAGGAACGTAACTTCGGGTTCGGGGTTGCGTTCCGTTGCGTTATGTAGCAGAGGCAAGAGGAGACTGTCATCGTACTAAGCAAGGGGGATATCCGGTGTCGAGAATGATCAGCGGCAGGAGTCGTAGTCTCTGTCTCATCTTAGCCCTGTGTCTTGCAGTGCTGTGTGCCGTTTCCGGTATGGCAAAGACAAAGATTCAGCACTTGCACGACACCAACAACGGCATCACGTGGACGAACTGGACCGAAGAGGCAAGAAAGCGCTTTGAAGAGCAGAATCCCGGGGTTGACGTTGAAGTGTTGGCCATGGGACGCACACAACTCCTGGAACGAGTGGTGACTTTGTGGGCGGCCAACTTGCTGCCCGACGTCGTGGAGTTGGCGCCCGAGCTGGGGTATGAGTTCATGAAACAGGGGCTGTTCCAAGATCTCAATCCCTACATGGAAAAAGACACGGCCGTGAAGTGGAACCATCTCTTCCCTCTGGCCGTACAGGCGGTTACCGAAGGCGGAACGAGCAGTGGAAAGCGCTGGTTGCTACCGGGATCGATCTGGATTATCGGGACTGCCTTCAACGTCGATATGTTCAATGAAGCAGGTGTCGATCTTCCTCTCGGAGATGAACAATGGACTTGGTCCGATTTTGCCGCTACGGCCAAGAAGCTGACGGTCTCGTCCGGGGACGGACAGATCGCGCGATACGGAGCCTGCATCCCGCGCAGCTGGGCTCGTTGGCCGGTATGGGTCCACAACGCAGGTGGTTTCTTCCTCGACAGCTACTTCGAACCCACGCGCAGTCAATTGCTCGATCCTCCGGTACGGACCGCACTGCAGTTCTTGCAGGATGCCTATCAGACCTCTCGCTTCGCCTCTTGGAGCGATGCCTATAACGCGGGCAGAACGCCTATCACCTTTGAAGCCGGCCCGAGTAAGACACCTTTGCTCGTTGAAGCAGGAGCCACCTTCGAATTCGCCTATGGGCCGTATCCTCGTCTGGAGAGAGGCGGCAGTGAGGTTCAGATTTTGGGGTGGTCTTTGAGCGCCACCTCTGAAAACCCCGACGTGAGCTGGCGTTGGATGCGATTCCTGGCCACTGACATGGCCAATGACCACATCCGCTTTACCGGACGTCCTCCGGCCTGGCGTGCAGCCGCTAATCGCTACCAGTCGTTGGTGAAGTACTTCTCACCTTGGGAACAGGTGTGGGTGCAATTGATTGAGCATCCGGACACATATCCTCGGGCCATCTACGAGGTGAGCATACGTGATGCGCTGCAGCGGTATATCAACATCATATTTGAGGGGCGGCAAGACGTGGACTCCACCCTCGAGCAGGCGCATCAGGTCATCTCTGCCATGTTGCAGGAGAAAGCGGGCGAAAGATAACGGCGGCGTTGCCGCGGGTAGAAATCAAGTCCGGATGCAAGGGAGCGGAACACCCAAGACTCATGATGTCCTGGGTGTTCCGCGTGTGCCCGGCATGCTTGTCGAGCCGGAAGGTTGAAAGAAACCTTCGTTGCCTGCCAGTGGGAAAACAACCCGTAGGCAAGGGCGTCGCCGGTAACGGCGGGGTCTGAAGGAAGCCGAAGGGGGCAGTATGGGACCTAGCGAAAGC
>JBMNSS010000119.1:0-8458 GCA_050945315.1 Limnochordia bacterium
ATCCGTGGTGAACATGCGGAGCAACACCTGTGGGACACTGAGCACCACTACCGAGACCGCACCTGTGATGGCTGCCCCCAGCACACCGCTCCAATAGACGATCTCTTTGACGCGTTCAAAGCGCCCAGCACCGAGATTCTGTCCGACCAGAGCAGAAACGGCCATGCTGATGGAAAAAGCAGGCATGAAGGCAAACTGATCAAGCCGCGCTCCGGCACCGGCACCGGCCACAACCGCGGGTCCGAAGCTGTTAATCACCGAGTTCACGGCCAATGCCGCGAATGAAACCAGAGTCTGTTGCAGACCGGCAGGCAGTCCGATCCGCAGAGTCTGCATAGTGAGATGTCGATCCAGCGGGGATCCTTCGGCTCGGCGCAGCTGCAAAACGTTGGAGTGCACCATCAAGTGCCTGATGCTAAAGAAGGCGGAGAGAGCCTGAGCAAACACTGTGGCCAAAGCGGCCCCGCCAACGCCCATGGCAGGGATCGGACCCAGACCGAGGATACAGATCGGATCGAGGATCATGTTAGCCACGACTGCCCACATGAGATAGACCATAGGAGTACGTGAGTCTCCAAGTCCTCGGAGTACGGCACTGGCCACATTGTAGAGGAACGCAAAGAACGTCCCGGCGAGAAAGACTCCCAGGTAGACAGCGGCTTGACTGGCTATCTCCGGAGGAGTATTGATCAATCTGAGCATCGGGTGGCGCAGATACACGCCGACAAAGCTGAGTATGAGCCCCAGACCGCCCATCAGGATTACCGAGTTGGTGGTGATGCGACGCACGCCGACTTCATCACCTGCGCCGCGGGATTGAGCTATCAGTGTCGTGGTAGCCACGGCAAGACCCATGACCATGGAGACCAACCCGAAAGAAATGGGCATGCTGACACTGACGGCACCTAAGGCGTGTGGCCCCAAAAACCGCCCGACCCATATGCTGTCAACCGTGTTGTAGGTTGCCTGCAACAGGTTCCCCAGAAACATGGGCCAAGAGAACGTCAACAGATGCCGGGGAATGCTCCCCTTAGTAAAATCAAGTTGCCTGGAAGACAAGGATCACCGCTCCTCCTACATCCGCTGTATTACAACTCCTTACGCGACAGATTTTCACCGACTTCGACACGGGCTACAACCCCTCCGTGCCGGCGGGCGATCCGTCCGTAAGGGACACCTCAGCAATTTTGCACACCGAACTCAAAACACCTCCTGCGAACTCACCAAATCTTGGATTTCCAATGTCATCCGTCTCACGGCGGAGGCATCGTTTGTGGTTGATTGTACCAGGTGTCACGTCGACGGTCACTTGGGATCGCGGTTATCTGCAGATTGGGGGTATGGAAAATGCCAGAGTTGGGACTCTAAGCAAGGACAGCCATTAGATGCCCAGGAACCGAATGTAAGGAGGATATGTCTTTGAAAACAGTGGTTGGTCTGTTCGAATCCCGTCAACAAGCCGAAGAAGCAGTCAGTGAACTGCGGGCCAAGAATTTCAGCCACGAGGAAATATCTCTAGTGTCCAAAGATGATCGTTCTCAGAGCGACAGCAGTGAAGGACGCTCTGACATGGAGACCGGGGACCTCGGTATGGACAGCGATGTCAGTACTGGCACCGCTTGGGGAAGTGCCCTGGGAGGGGCCACGGGTCTCGCACTGAGCGCAGGCGCCCTGGCCATTCCCGGAATCGGTCCGATCGTCGCCATGGGCCCGCTGGCTGCAACCTTAGGCGGGGCGGTCACGGGAGGTCTGGCCGGAGGTCTGCTCGATCTTGGCATCCCTGAAAACGAAGGCCGTGATATCGAAAACGAGATCCGAGGGGGAAGCACCCTTGCGGTAGTAGAGACTGACGAGTCTCGGGCTGAAGAGGCAGCCGAGATCCTCCGGAGCAAGGGTGCCAAGTCCACCAAGATCCGCGATCGTTCCTGAGTCGCACAGGCTGTACTACAAGAGGGCTGCTGTGCAGGCGGTCCTCTTTTCTTTGCGAACACCGCCTGAGTCTATACACATGGGTTCCGGACGTGTGACCTTTAGACTAGATCCTGTATGCGATTGCGAAACATCACTTCTTCCAAGCGCCGCTTAGGCACATGCAATGTTCCGGTTTCATCTTTGTAGTACTTAATGCAGTCTTCGGCTTCGACGGCCACCGGAGACTCAGCCGGATATCCCAAAGCCACGATGCTGTGGATGGCATACCGCTCGGGAATGCCCAGGAGCTCGCGCAGACGATCACGGTCGACGGAGCCTATCCAACAACTGCCGATTCCCTCACCCACACCGGCCAAGATCAGGTTCTCCACCGCCGCACCCGCATCGGTATCATAGCCCGAACCGCGGATCTCAAGATCTGCGAGGATCACCACGTAGGCCGCCGGTCGCTCCCCGGGTTTGGGAGTCCCTTCCGGAGCAATGTAGGCCGCCCATTTCGTCGTGGCAAAGACAGAATCCAGCAACTCCTGGTCATCAACCACAACGTACTTCATGGGCTGTAGATTTGACGCCTGCGGTGCCAGACGGGCCGCGTTGACCAGCTTCCTCAAGACATCTTCAGCGATCGGTGTCTGCTTGAACTTCCTGATCGTGCGACGGGAGACGATGGCATCGTAGACATTCATTCGCCTCTCTCCTTAAACAGCAAAATCATGGTCGTATTTCTCGGCCCTTAAGGACCTTTCCTTGTCCGATGATCCGCAAGATTGACACTTGCTTGGCCCGACAGTATGCTTCAATCAAACCTTGCCGAGCCGGCACCGACCAGGAGGGGTTGCGCCATGCCCGTTAAGACCATCCGCTGGGAAGGTGAGCAAATCCTGATTATCGATCAATCTCGCCTTCCCCTGGAGACGACATACATCTCGCTCGAAAGCTGTGAACAAGTGTGGGAGGCCATTCGTCGTCTGAAAGTACGGGGAGCTCCGGCCATCGGCCTCACGGCGGCTTTTGGTCTTTTTCTGGCCGCGAAATCCTCCGAGGCCGGTACAGTGGATGCGCTGTTGTCTGACATCGATCGGGCGGCGGCCTATCTGGCCACGGCTCGGCCCACGGCCGTCAATCTGTTTTGGGCTCTGCGACGAATGCAACGGTGTGCCCATCAAAAAGCCGCTGCGGCCTCAGATACGGACACCGTCAAAGCGGCATTGTTGATGGAAGCGCAGAGCATGCTCCATGAGGACAATGCGGTCTGTCTTTCTATCGGTTACCACGGATTGGAGCTTCTGCGCCCGGGGATGAGTCTGCTCACCCACTGCAATGCGGGTGGATTGGGCACGGCTCAATGGGGTACGGCTCTGGCCCCGGTCTATCTGGCCCATGAACAGGGCTACCCCTTACGCGTCTATGCGGATGAGACCCGGCCCGTCTTGCAGGGCGCCCGACTCACGGCCTGGGAACTGCAGCAGGCGGGAGTGCCTGTCGTTCTCATCTGCGACAACATGGCCGCCTGGCTCATGCAACGGGGCCTGATAGACGCAGTCATCGTCGGCACCGATCGAGTGGCCGCTAACGGCGACGTGGTGAACAAAATCGGCACCTACAGTCTAGCGGTCCTGGCTCGCCATCACGGTATCCCGTTCTATGTCGCCGCACCCCGCTCCTCTATAGATCCGGAGACGCCCACAGGCGAGATGGTCACCATCGAAGAGCGGGGGGCCGACGAAATCACCTGTGCCTTCGGCGTACGGACCGCACCACAAGACATTGAGGTTCATAATCCTGCCTTTGACGTCACCCCTGCCGAGTTGGTTACGGCGATGATCACGGAAGTGGGTATTATCAGGCATCCGTATGAGAGATCATTGGCTGAGGTCAAACGGATGCCGTTCAGGCCAAGTGACGCCGTCCGCAAGCGTCTTGATGGCGATTAAGGCGCAAAGACCAACACCAAGGTCCCGGCCACTACCAAGGCGGCTCCCAACAAAGCTACGACGCTGGGGCGCTCGCCGAGCAGCACTATGGACAACACGATGGCTACGACCACACTGAGGCGATCGATGGGCGCAATGCGACTGACCGGTCCGCTTTGAAGAGCACGGAAGTAAAAGATCCAGGACGCGGCACCTGACAGCCCGGCTAAGACAATAAAAAGCAGTGTTCTGCCGGAGATTCCCGTAAAGGCCATCTTCCCGTTGACAGAGGCGACGATGACCAACGCCGCGGCCATGATGAGGCTGCGCACCATCGTCGCCGTTATTGAGTCTACACCCTGCACCCCGATCTTGCCGAAGATGGCCACCAAACCTCCGCAGACAGCAGCCAGTAAAGCATCAGTGATCCAACTCATAGTGCACCTCTTTTCACTATGGACGCGTTCTGTCACTTCGTTGGATGGCCCTCAAATGAGCCGCCATCCGCTCAACCACTTCCGGATACGAAGACGCCAGGTTTTCTTGCTGACCTATGTCAGCATCCAGATTGTACAGTTGCGGATGCGGTGCGTTGCCCGATTCGATCTCAGTATTCCTTAACACGGCAGGGCCCTTGTAGGGAGGAATAAAAACCCATTCTCCTTGATGCAGTATGGTCTTCGCACCGGCTCCTTCCAGAACCAACCCCGTCCTGCCTACTGAATCCCGGCCCAATAGCGCTGAAAGCACGTCTAGGCTGTCCACCGCGGCATCAGGTGCCAGCGGTTGACTTAGCAAGGCCGCAAAGGAGGCGAAGAAATCCACTTGGCAGACTTTGGCGTCAGTCTGTCCCGGCTCGATATGTCCCTTCCAGCTGATCAGCAACGGAACGCGGGTCCCTCCGTCGAAAAGGCTGTATTTTCCGCCACGCAGAGGACCTGCGGGGAGATGGCCCGCGCTCAGTTCAACCGCTTGATCCTCGTAACCGTCATCCAAGACGGGGCCATTGTCACTCGAGAAAATGACAATCGTGTTCTCCGCTATTCCGAGCCGGTCGAGCGCATCGAGCATCTGCCCCACGCACCAATCCAACTCAGCAATCACATCGCCGCGAGGGCCTAACCCCGTGGTGCCGGCAAAGCGCGGTCCGGGTACCCGCGGCACATGAGGCTGGTGAAGCGCGTAATACAGGAAGAAGGGACCTTCCCGATGCTCATCGACAAATGACAGCGCCCTATCCAAGAAGACCTCAGCCATCTCTTCGTCTTTCCACAGAGCGTTCCTTCCACCGCGCATGTAACCTATGCGGCTGATACCGTCAACGATAGCCATATCATGCCCGTGACTGTACTTCATGCGCAACAGCTCAGGATTCTCTCTCCCCGTGGGCAAATCAGGGAAGGGGTTTTCGTAATCCACTTCGATCGGGTCCTCAGGATCCAATCCGACGACACGACGCCCTTCCACATAGACGCAGGGGACCCGGTCATTCGTCGCCGCCATGATGAAAGAGTGGTCGAAGCCGACATCAAGCGGTGACGGTGCGATATCGCCGTTCCAGTCAATACTGCCGTCACCCAAACCCAGATGCCATTTTCCGACGATGCCGGTGACATAACCTGCCTGCTGTAACATACCCGGCAAAGTCGACATGCCCCGCGGAATGATCATGGGAGCGTCACCGGCCAGGATGCGAGCGTCAGGATTTCGCCACGGATATGAGCCTGTAAGCAGACTGTAGCGTGATGGCGTACACGTCGCCGCCGTGGCATATCCTTGCATAAACTGCAGACCCTGAGATGCGAGTCTGTCAAGGTTGGGAGTCTGCAAACGCGTAGCCCCATAGCAACTGAGGTCACCAAAACCGAGATCATCAGCATAGATGATGATGATATTCGGGCGCTGAGATGCATCATCAGGCATAGACACTACCTCCCGAAAAGTCGGATGCTCAACAGATTATCCCCTTTTGCAGTGAAATCCTGCGTGTTGCCTTTTCGGGAATGACGGTATGCCATGGTGCCAAGGCATCCGTCGTCATTTCCTGAGTTGAGTGTGAAATCGAAGCTACTGCTCGGCAGGTTTTTCATCCGGTCACCGCTAATAATCCTATGGGATATGCAAATTCACGAATGAAGGGAGATCTGTTATGCGGAATGGCAAATTATTGGTTTTAGTACTGGCCCTGCTTATCACTCTCTCCGGCTCAACCTTGGCGGCACCGGCAACGGTGCAGTATGTCGTGCACGGGGCCCAGGCTCTGATCGATGCCTACAGAGAGATCTTCGCCGATTTCACGGCTCAGACCGGCATACCCGTGGAAGTGATAGCCACCACGGGCGGTCAAAAGGGCAAGTGGGAGAAAGTGCTGACCTTGGTGGCCGGCGGTGTCTCTCCTGATGTAGTCGGAGGCGTAAGCACGGAATTCGGGGAGTTCGCCATCAGCGGCCTTTTGCGCCCGCTCGACGACTTGATCCGTACCAGCCGTGTACGTATGGATGCTCTGGTACCGCCGTTTATTGAAGCCTTGCAGCTAGGCGGCAAGCAGTACTTGCTGCCCTACGGCAGCTCGGCTTTGGTCATGTTCTACAATACACAGCACCTTGACACCGCAGGCTTGGCCTATCCTCCCCGGGAATGGAACACCCGTGATTGGGATTATTCGGCATTTGTGCAGTATGCGAAGAAACTCACGATACCCACGCCCGACGGCGGCATCAACCAGTACGGCATTGCCGGCATCTTCTGGGACAGCTGGATCACCCTGCCCTACCCGTGGGGTGGCCGGTGGGTTTCAGACGATCTAAGAACCTTTGAAGGCACCCGCCCGGACACAATCGCTTCTCTTCAGGCATTGCAGGATCTCATCTACGAGCATCAGGTCATGCCCAATGGCGGCGGTCAGGGCAACTTCGTCTCACATAAGGGATCCATGGCCGGTTTGGGCACCTGGTCACTGGCCGCGCTCGCTACATCGGACGTAGACTGGGATTTCATGCCCTGGTTCCGCGTCAAAGACCGGGCACAAGCGGCCATATTCCCCATCGGTTACGGCATCCTGTCCACTTCGAAGAATATGGATGAGTCCTGGGAACTGATCCGCTGGTTGACGTGGAATGAAAAGGGCAATCTGGAGTACGCCACGGCAGCCGGAGCCATACCGTCGCTGCGAAGCAATCTGCCTGCCTGGCGCAATCACTGGCGCGAGACGGTTGGCCGCCCGATCAGTGCCGATGTAGTGATCGAGCAGGCAGGTCTGTATGGCGGTATTGTTCAGATCCGAAAATCCCCCGCTTTCTGGACCATCAACGACATCATGGGGGCAGCGGCTCGTGAGGTGACCGCCAACAGAAAATCCGCACAGGCTGCTCTGGAGGAAGTCGCACCTCAAATCCAGGCGCTCTTGGAAGAGACCGCACCTTGATATGAGTAAGAATGAGTAACTGGCGGATAATACAAGGGCATGCTCATCGTGACCGATGAGCATGCCCTATCACGCCCCAGAAAGCAGGATGGTGTTTACATGATAGGTGAGCATCATCCTGCTTCTTTGTTTCTAATCCTTCAAGTGATCCGCCAGAGGCAGATTCGCTTCCTTTAGTCCTTCAGCCACAAGCTTGGCGATTTCGACCGCGCCGTACTCGCTGAAGTGGGTATTATCCTCTTTGCCATCCGGGTAGTTGGGGTGCTCGCCTTTTTCCAGCCATAGAAAGACTTGTTTTGTGCCGACAGGTCCCAGCCTTTCAAAGAGAACCTGGCTTTTTTGGTGGAGATCAATAACCGGCACCTGCATCTCAGCGGCCAGCTCCAGAATGGCCTGGGGGTAATCGCCGTGAGAGAACCTGATGCTACCATCCGACGAGAATCCCCGGCGATGCATCGGGGTGATCAACACAGGATGAGCGCCTTTGGCCCGGGCTCCCTCGACATACTGTATCAGATAGGCTTTGAAAGTAGTCTGAGGCTCAGTGTAGCGCTTTGGATCGGTTGCCTTTTCGTCGTTATGAGCAAACTGAATCAACAGGTAATCGCCCGGTTGAATCTGTCGCAGAATGGCATCGAGGCGCCCTTCATCAATGAAACTCTTTGAACTGCGACCGGAGACTGCGTGGTTTTTCACCATGACTGCATCGGTGAAAAAACGCTGAAACACTTGTCCCCAACCCGTCAGCGGCGCTCTGTTGGCCGGATAGCTGGCCATAGTCGAATCGCCGGCCAAATAGACGGCGATCGGTCGATCAGCGCTTTCCGCTGCCATAGCCGTGGCTGAATGCAGACCAAGAGCCAGCAGGATGACAAAGAAAACGATTATACCGAGTTCGAAACCGACTGTTGTCCCAGACGTCTCCAACGATAGGTACCTCCCTTTTGTGTATACCCTCACGATAGACAGCACCGGCGGAATGCCCCCGCTTGGAAGACAAGCCGCCCGGTGCTCTAAGGGTGTTTATATAACCGACCGTGTTTTTCCTGCCAACTTCGGCGTAGACTCACTGAGCTCGCTGCCGACTCCTCCCGTCAGTCTACCGCCCGAGTTCCAGCAGCCAGTCGACGATGCGCATCCGAACCTCCTCGGCCTCCTCAGCTGAAAAGGACCTGACGCTCCACGGAAC
>JBMNSS010000120.1:0-8444 GCA_050945315.1 Limnochordia bacterium
CAGATCGAAAGATAAAGGGTGGCAAAGGCGCTATTCATGGCAGAGACACTGACTTCACTTCAGTCGAAGGTATCCGACTTACTTGGCAAAGCGGAGTCGTTGCTCCCCCTTCTCCAGGGGTCGGAGAAATCAAGGGTTTCCAAGTTGAAGGCCGACCTCAGCGAGCTGAAGGACGAACTGTCTTATCTGGATGACTTGGACGATCTGAGTGAACTGGTTGCTGAGTTCCAGGCCATCCGTGAGGCCATCGAGCCTGTTTTGAAACATCACTCCCGGGTCCGTCGCATCGAGGTTGGGGGCACTCCGCCCGCAAGCCCATCCTCGCCGGGTCTTTCTCTGAAGCGAGGGGAGGCGGGATGGGTCTTGAATGCCGCTTCGCCGAGCGTTGTTGCATCAGCTCAAGAAGTTGCCGCGCTGGTCGGTTCCCGAGTGTTGGAAACCAACGACCTGGATATTTGGCGCGGCAGTCAGATGCCAAGAGCGCTGACGGGCTCCGAAAGCCGTTTTTGGAGGGGGCTTCGAGTGCGCCTGTCGGATGAGGATTAGCCATTGTTCATGTTCTCAAACCGGGGTGGGTGAGTAAGTGTGCGGCAAAGACTCCGGATCGTCATGCCCGACTAGTGGCCGGGGATGGATCGCTCAGCGCGTCCTGACGATGATGAAGATGCCGGCGCGGAGCACCAACTGGGAGAAGTCCGATGCGAAGGATCCCGGCCTCAGGTAGGCGGCCGGAGATGGACCAACCGCGGGTCTTTTCCGCACCGTCTGAGCGGCTGCTGTGGTCGTCACACCATGGCACCTCGCGCTGGGAGGCCTAAGGCCGCGCGCCTTGTTGTGCCTGGTCCCGTCCATCAGATCTGATGGCCCGTGTTCGGTTCCGCCGATAGCCGCAACGCAACCTTCGATCGGGTGATCGTTGAGGTGGAAAAGAGGAGCGCGGCCTGTGCCCGGCCTTGGTTTTGAGTTCTCTTTCCTTCGAAGAGCAGAGTGTTCGATGAGGGTCTTGTTGATCACAAGGGGCGGTAGCACGAACGCGCATCGTCACCGGAGTGGGGGATCCGTTTTTCAACTCATGGTCTGTGAGCGGATGTAAGGAGGATTGAGATGCGCTTCCTGATCTACCGGGACAGCGATCGGTGTTTTGTGGATGTAAAAACCACGGAAAGGCTGCCTGCCGGAAACGCATATCCGGATGACATGATCGCTGTGGAGTACGGTGGGGAGGTTGTTTTGCCTCTCTGGCTTGTTCCTAACGACGCGCTCACGGATGAGATCCTCGATCGGTACGAAGAGAACTGGAGTGTCCGCTTGGCGCGCTGTCGAACCGTCGGGGAACTGGCCGAAGTCACCGATACACTTGATGCGGCGCAGGCGCAGGAGCTTTTTCAGACCCTGCCGGACGAGTTACTGCACGCATGGACGGGGCGCCCTTTCCGGCGGGGGATAAGTCGGATTCTGTATGAGCTCGCCTTGGAACGCTTTGAGAGGCGGCTCGGTGAACAGGGGGCATCTGTTGAGTCGATACCCGTTACGGACGGACAGCCGCTCAGTTTGCGGAACGTGGAGCCGATCAACCGGCGACCGCCAAAAAAGGACGGCCGTCGGGTCTGCGTTGATGCACTGCGAATCCCGGATGGACTTCGTATCGGTCTCCGGCAACAAGGGATTTCTGCGTTGTATACCCACCAGGCTCTGGCCTTGGAGTACATCCGGGAGATGGGCGAGGGACGGTTCGATCTGGTCTTGACCACGCCCACCGCCTCAGGCAAGACCTGGGCCTTCCTCCCGGGGATTGTGGAGGATCTGATGAAACGAGGCGGCGGTGCTCTCTTCCTCTACCCGCTGCGTGCTCTGACTATCGATCAGCATGACAAGATCAAGACGCTTCTGCAGGCCACTCCGGAGCATGAGCTCAGACTGGACCACTTCTACGGAGACCGAAGCCTCCGTGATGTTGTCCATGCCGGATTACCTAATCTGCTCGTGGCAACGCCCGACAAGTTGAACCACTATCTGCATGAACGGGGCCTTCAGTCTCTGATAAAGACGTTGCGCTACATAGTCCTCGATGAAGCCCATACCTACCGCGGGTTTTTCGGGATCAACGCGGCCTTATTCCTACGGCGCCTTCTCTATTTCGCTCAGGATGGTGTTCGTCTGATACTGTCCTCCGCCACTCTTGAGAACACGATCGATTTTGCCAGGCGACTGACGGGTCGCACGAGATTCCGTGTCATAGGTGCCTCCGGGGCGCCCGGTCACCCTCGGTACTACTACCTCAGCCAGAACCGGTACAGAAGCGACAGGGGAGGGGATCATCTCATCCCGCTGAGAGACCTGGGCCGGAGCTTGGCAAGCAACAACAGGAAAACGGTAGTCTTTGTTCCCAGGAGAGCTCAGGCTCAACGCATGAGTCAGACCCTTAGGATTCCGGATCTTCAGGTATCGCCGATCGTCAGCGGTGCAAGCAATTATACGCAGATCTTGGAGCAGCTGCGGAGCGGAGAACGGGCGACTCTGGTGTTTTCGACTTCCACGCTCGAGGCAGGGATCGATATCGGCGATCTTGATTACGTCGGAATCCATGGGTTTCCCGGCAGTCGGACCAGTTTCAAGCAGATGGCGGGTCGCGCCGGACGACGTGGACCCGGTCATATCGTGTTTTTTCAAGGATCAACCCCGGCGGATGCCTACTACGGAGTACCGGAGAACTTGAGGCAGTTGATTGACGACGATGCTGACCCCGTGTATATCGACCCAACCAATGTCTTTGTCTTGAAGGATCACCTCAGGCGGTTGTGTTGGGAGGCCTCCCGAGCCACCGGGCCGCCAAAGCCCGAAGAGGTGGTGGATGCTCTGCTTCCGCCCGCGGGTTTTTCTGATCAAGAGGCTCGTCATAGGTTGTTCGAACATCTGCTTCCTATTGCCCGCACGGCGATGAAAGAGAAAGACCGGAGACCCGGAGCGCCGCAACTACGAGGCGTTTCGGGTGTGCAGTATCTGATCGTGCGCACCGGTGGGCCGGACGATCCTCCCTTTGGGCGCCACACGATCGATCTCAGTACCGAGACAAAACTGGAGTGGCTGGTAGAGTCCACGACCGATCTGGTGGCCTATCGAGAGTGGGCTCTCGAGAGTGTAGTACTCAGGGAGGTCCTTGGAAAAGAAACATACTACAGAGTGCTGGCGTGGACCCAGGGACGCGTTCTGACTCCCTGGAGACAGGAGGCCGTCTTCATATGGGTTGAAGATGTGACCGACGATCTGCTTCCTCCTGAGGAATACGTCAGACAGGGTACTCCGCCGCAGCGTGCCGTTCAGCATTTCCATCAAGTCTCATTGTCGGTCACAACAGAGTTGACGCGCACGATCGGTACTCAGGAGTTGGGGCCATTCCGACTGGAATCAGGAGCGGGAGAGGTTGCATCTCGCCTGCCTTCTCACCGAAGTGTCTGGTCAAAGGGGATCACTTTCACCTGTCCGCGCACGAAGGATTCCGCCGGCGGGAAGGCATACGCAGATGACGGTCTCCCGTGGGAAGTCGTTGATGTCACGAGCGGCAGACACTTGATGACGGTAAATCCCACTGATACGGACCGGGAGGCTTGGTGCAAGAACATCGTGCTGCCCAAAGGTGCCGCAGACGAACGATACCCCCTGATGTACCGAGTGGTTGAGCGGGAGCCGGGCGCTGATCGAGTTCGTGTCTTGGTCGAGAAGCATGCATTTGACCGTCAAGCGGGGGGGAGATGCTCCTGTGGTGAGGTTCTTGAGGCGGAGCATCACTGGACGGTGGATCGGGAGTCAATGCCTGTATCATGGAGCACTCATCATGTTTTCTCTCTCGTTCCCCGTACGCTCAAGACCGTACTGACAAAGATCACGTTGAGGTCTGCCTCCGGCGGTGCGGCATTTGCTTTCTTCAACGCCCTGGTCAAGGCCCTGCCCCATGTTCTTGAGATTGAGCCCGACGATATCGGTTATATGGTTGACTTTGAGGACGGGGTAGCCTGCCTCACCGTGTATGACAGTATCGAGGGCGGATTAGGAATCTCAACGCGCATCCCCGAGGCGCTGCCCGACATATTTGCCGAAGTACACCGGCTTCTTCGCATGAGCATGAAATGTACCTGTCAAGGGAAAGGGTGCTTCGGCTGCATCCTGCCGTTTCGCAGTCTGCGCATATCCGCTGAGATCGAGGCGGAGATCGAGAAGGCCTACGAGCTTCTCGAGGAGCTGGAACCATTCCGAACCCGACTGTCCGTGGCGGCAGCCAACGCTTTCGTCGAGGCGACAGCCTCTCAAATCGGCGCCACCGCATCGACGGCCTCAGCCTCGAAGGGCAGTGAGCCGTTCTTCCGCGATCTGCTGTTTGATCTTGACGGTGTTCTTTTGGACACCCCATACATCGAGGATGACAGTCGCCGGAGAGGACAGCGAGTCTACCGGCGGACAGACAGCCAACCGTATCCAGGTGTCGAACGGATGCTGGAACGCGTCTGCAGTCTGCCGGATCTGCGGGTTGCGGTTGTTACGAATGCTCCCGCGCAGTGTGCGGAAGATCTGATCCGGCATCACTTTCCCGATGCCGCTGAACGCCTCTTGGAGAATTTGATCGCCGCAGCCGGAAAACCCAATCCGGCGAAAACAAGGTCTTTGTTGGAAGGGCAGGATCCGGCGCGGGCTCTTCTGATTGGCGCTCGAACGGAGGACTTGTCTGTCGCTCGGCGTTTAGGAATTCCAAGCGCACTTGCGCTGTGGGGATGCGCAGATGCTGCGAGTGTGGCTAACGCCGGGCCGGATCTTCTCCTTGACAAACCGGCGGACCTGTCGGAGTTGATCACCGACCCGCAGCGATGGCAACAGCCACTCGAGGCTGAAGGGCTGGAGGTCAACTTGCGGCGACCGCCTCTGCAGATCCGCAGAGAAGGTTGTCTGTGGACTGTATTCTCCCGTTATATGCCGGCTAAGCGAACGTCCTCGAATACGCTGCTCGGAATGACCGGCCAGCGCGCATTGTGGTTCAAGTTGACCGGTGCGGGGGCGCTGCCGGTGGCGGAGTACATAGCTTTCCATTTCCCCGGGATACCCGTCGTCGTGATCCCGGAGCGGCCCGGTCATGAGACGCAGGGACTCCCGGCACTGATCAAGGCGCTCAGGGAGATCGGCCATCCCGCTATCGACGGGCTGCAGTGGAATCGTGTTCCCGAAAAACGCCAGAAGGAGGCCGGTGAGACTGTCGCACGCCGCGAGAATGTACGTGACGCCTTCGCTGTCCGGGACCCGTCAGTACGCGGAAAGAGAGTCCTACTGGTCGATGATGTTGTCACCACGGGGGCCACGCTGGCCGAGGCGGCGCGGGCGTTAACCGCATCCGGAGCTGAGGTGATTCCGGTGGCGATTGCCTATACGGTCTTTGACGAAGACAGGGGTGAGACGTTCAATTGAGGCTTGCAAGATGGGCATACAATCTGGGATGGGGTCCTAAAGGCTGGCCGGCCGGAAACCCCTTGGCAGGCGTCCCTTACTGGGTACAACAGTCACTGCTGACCATGGCCTGCGCCGACGGGCTTCCACTCAACTGGGTAACGGAAGAAGGCTTTAGCGTAGCCGTACCGATCGGCGACCTGCGGAGTCGGCTTAGCCCGTGGCAACAAGCGGATTATGGCCAAGCGCCCGGCCTCGATCCGATGTGCATAGAGCCCCAACACGCCGCGGACAGACTCCTTTCAGTGCTGCTCGAACGCGCTTTGGAGTCACCTGGCGATCTGCGGGCAGAGGGCCCCGGTGTCTGGATCATCGGCAATGAAGAAATCGCGGTGCCCCTCCAGGCTTTGCTTTCCGCCCGGATTCCCAGGCGGTTACGGGCAGTGGCCAGGCGGAGTGGTCGGCCACGGGAGCGAGGAGCGGAGTGGGAAAGGTGGGTCACCATCGCTCCTGCTTCGATACGTCTGTGGGCCACCGCCTGGCTCCACAAATTGGAGCGCCATATCGAAGAGGGGACATCCGAGTTACGAATACGTATTCACACTGACGAGATTCTGCCGATCATCTCCCTATGGGACTCTCTGGAGCTTCTTGAAGCCATCAGAAGGCTGTACGGGCTCTCATTTCGACTGCCTGACATACGGATCCACGCGCCTGGTCTCAGTGAGAGCGGAAGAAGTGCCCTTGATGCGTATCTGGGACGAACCAACGGACACATCGGCAGGGAGGCCCTTTGGCCGCTGGTTGAGGGCCCTGTGGAGAACCCTCAGATAGTGATCGGAGACCCGGTCTGTCTGAAAGACGACGAGCTGACGTCGCACTGGGATGAAGAGGATATCGCGGGCGATGCTGAGCAGCTCCTGAACGAAGGACACCTTGGTCTCCCGCAGGACTACGAGATCAAGGATTCGTCCCATGAGCTCTTGGATCATTTCTTCTCCAGGTTTCTTGGACATCCGTCTCTTCGAAAAGAGCAGGTGGAGGCCATACAACGGCTTCTCAATCAAGAGTCGCTACTGATCCTTATGCCCACGGGATATGGGAAGAGCGCGATCTATCAGTTGTCGGCCCTGATACAGCCCGGGATCGCTTTGGTCATTTCTCCCTTGGTGGCCTTGATTCAGGACCAGGTCGGACACTTGCGTCGAAACGGCATCATTGGAGTTGAATCCATTACTTCTCGGGGAGGTCAGAGTCCGAGAGAGGTATATCAGCGCCTTGAACAAGGGTCGATTCGACTCTTCTATGTAACCCCTGAACGCCTGGTGACTCAAGGGTTTCAGCGTTTTGTCGAAGAGATGATGGGCTTCCGGCGTTTTTCGTTTATAGCGGTCGATGAGGCGCACTGCGCTTCTGAGTGGGGTCACGATTTCCGTCCTTCATATAAGTTCATAAAGGTGATTCGTGAGGACATAGAGCGTGAGAGTGGAGGCGATGGGCGCTTAAGGACGCCAATTGTGGGTCTTACCGCAACGGCCTCGGAAACGGTACGGGACGATGTCTTGCACATACTCGGCATTGGCAAGGACAACGTGATACAAAGCCGCAGCAGTGATCGGCCCGAGCTAAGCTACAGTGTCCATCTTGCGGGAGGACACGGTTATCAAGAGAGGCTGGGGTTGCTCGAAGAGATACTTTCCCGGACTGGCTTTGAAGTGCTGAAATTGGATAACGGATTACTGGACCGGACGGAAAGCGGAGAGTACCGACACGGTGCCGTGGTCTTTGCTCCGTTTGCGGATCCTACCAGTGAGCCATTGGTTCATTCGGCTGCGCCTGCTATAGGGTATTATCTGGCACGTCATGGATGGTCTCCGGATGCCATCGGCGTCTATTCGTCGACAGCCCCGAGATGGTGCCCGCATTGTGATTCACCGCGTATCTTTCGTCAACGGCGGGGTGGAATCGGTGAGCCCAACATTTGGCGATGTATAGACTGTGAACGAGAGTCTCCGGAGAGAAAGTTGCGCAACGACCAAAAAGAATGGGGCAATCAACTCATTCAAACGCAAGAGGCGTTTCTCGACAGTCGTATGCCTCTGTTGGTCTCGACCAAAGGATTTGGCATGGGTGTGGATAAGCCGAATATCCGGCTCATAGTCCACTACGTGATGTCCGGGAGTCTGGAAGGATACTATCAGGAGGTCGGGCGAGCCGGTCGGGACGGGAGGCACGCACATGTTGCGCTCATATCCGTCCCTCCCGGGAAAGAGTGCGCTGAGACTTATATCGACAACGGTCGTCTTTGGAATCTGCAAGCACACGAGCGCATCAGACTGCCATGCTTGAAGGGCTATGGATTCTCCGATTGTATCTGCAACTTAACGGATCCGTGTGACGTGGCACAGCAGGCGATTCTCATAAACCTCACCTTCCGCGGTGTAGAGGAGGAGGAAGAGGCTCTCAACCACGTGTACGCTTGGCTGCAAGCCGGTTGGAATGAAATCCCGGCGAAGGGTTTTATCGACCACTATCGGGGCTATAGAAATAAGGACTACACAGTAATCGACATAGAAAAAGCCCTGGTCGCCTTGCGAGAGCTGAGTGTGCTCAGAGGTCACATTAGACGAGGAGACGGTGCGTCGTTTGCTCTCCGCCGGATGGAAGACTGGTCATGGGAGAAAGCCTGTGATGTGCTGGAGGAGCACATTGAGTTCTACGAGAGGCTGGCGGGGGGCGGAGGTCCGCACTCCTTGCCAAGACAGCAGATACGAAAGCGCCGAGATGAACCGGGAACCCAAGAGTGTTTCGTGAGATGGGCGGGCCGCTTGCTTCTCGAAACGCGATACAACACAATCCGGGCGACCCGGCTCCAGAGCCTGTACAACCTCTACAGATACACAACACTGCCTGAGGGACGCTGTCGGAGAGCGTTCTTGCGTCAGACCTTTGAGATCAATCCGCCTGCGGAGTACCAGTGCGGGTTCTGCGATACTTGTGTTCCCAGTCTGTCATTC
>JBMNSS010000121.1:0-8310 GCA_050945315.1 Limnochordia bacterium
GTCAAGGTTCTTCAGGAGCCGTATACGGACCCGTACGTACGGTTCTGTGAGAGGGCCGACGCTGCGCCAGATCAGCGCAGCGTCACCCTACTCGATCGTGTAACGGTCTTTGATGGCACAATGGATCGGTCGTATACAGACTTGTGTGGATAGAACAGGATACGGGCACCAAGCGAAGAAGGAGACTATTTGACCAGATAAGGGTTCTAAACCAATGAAAAGGGAGGTTTGATGATGAGATCCGGAGTTGGATTGCTCCTGTTGTGCTTTCTCACATTGGTCTTTAGTCTTCCGTTTGGTGCAGTGTCGGCGCCGCAGAAGGTGGTGCTTGAGTACTACACTTGGGGCAGCGACATCAAGACCATCGAAAACGAACAGTATCTGTTTTCCTATTTCACGAACCGCTACCCGCACATTGAGATTGAGGTCAGTGCCACGGGCAGCATAGCTTCGCACAATGAGAAGATCACCGTCCAGCATGCAGCGGGTATCGCACCCGATCTTTACACCATCAGCGGCAGCGCCAGCCACACCTCATTGTTTTTTGACACGGACATGGTTCTCGATCTGACTGAGTGGGCCAGACGGGACAGAATCGACTTCAACCGTTTCATCCCGGGCGCGTGGGCCTATACGTGGCGGGACGGCAAGCTGCGGGCGTTCCCTCGCTCCACCAAGGGAACGGCGTACGCAACCGGAGTCCTGGTCTACAACAGAAAGCTGTTCGATGAAGGGGGCTTGCGCTACCCTTGGCAGGGATGGACCTTTGACGATCTGATCGGCACCGCAAAGAAGCTGACTCGGTCCGTCAGCGGCGGTCCTGAGCCGGATGTCTGGGGAGCGGTATTTGAGGCCGCCGGTTGGTATCGTCATGTCTGGAGCAACGGAGGGGAGATGCTCGACGAGAGCGAAACCGACATCTCGCTGAACACTCCGGAGGCCATGGAGGCTCTCGAGTGGTACGCTAAGTGGCCCAACGAGTTTGGAATTACGGGCGGATCCTTCGAACGGGAGACGGCGGGTATGGCCTACAAATCCACCGGGGGATTCCTGCGCGTCGCACCCGCCGGACTGGATTGGGCTTTTGCGGAGACTCCCCGGGGCCCTCGTTCCGAGCAATCGTATACCGTGGGAGGATGTAACGTCGTAGCCATATCGAGCCAGACCAAACATCCCGAAGAGGCCTGGGAAGTCCTCAAGTTCCTGGTTTCCGAGGAGAACCAGCAAAGAGAGGTCTTTGAACTGGGGGCCGGAACCGCCCTGTTGCGCTCAGTGGCTTTCGACCGGCGGCACGTGTACCGGGAAGGACCGCCGTATGATCTGACACCCATCCTGTTGCAGGCCACTAAACCCGAACCCCAGGCTCCGGGCTGGGCAGAGGCTAAGGCGGCCATCAATGCAGCGCTGACTCCGGTCTGGAATGGGCAAAAAAGCGTCCGCGTGGCCATCGATGAGGTGCTGCCCATCGCCAAGGCGATGCTGCGGCAGAGCAAGTAGATTGAGCACTTGTGAGATCGATACATAGATCCGGCTTTGTGCGGCGACAGTTCGAAACTCGGCCTCGGGGCGTCAGATGCTGCCCCACGCCAGGTGTCCGGATTGTCGCCGCACCGTCTTTCGTGTTTGCGCACCCCGGGCTGTGTTGCGCGGACGCCTTGGGGTCACAGTCAAGGCGCCGGGGGGACGCGCCGCGTCAAGGCTTGAGCCGATCGCGACCACAATTGCCGACGCTCACCGCCGGATCGGTGAAGGAAAGCCGCCGGGCGGGGCGAAACGGGAAATTGGCAGACACGAGGAGACAGGCACAGGAGGTTACATAGATCATGGCCGACGAACGCATTCAAAGAGATCGTGAGGAAGCTCTCTCTCTGCTCAAACCGACGTCGCAAGAGCTGGAACATGGACTTGCACTTCATGAGGATGCTTTGGTTATTGAGTCCTACGGATTTGCCCCCCGCGCTGCGGTGGATACCGAAGTGCTCCGGCAGGCGATTGAAGAAGGCGCCTCTTACTATGAACAGTGGGATCTCAGAGAAGATATGTATATGACTCGGCAGGTGACCGACGCCTATGAGCGAGAGAGATTCATCGAGGCGTGGGAAGCGGCCGGGGTGAACTGCATCTTCCAAAACGCCGGTGAGGAGTATCAGGATCCGGTCCGGATCATGAAACGCCTGGCCCGCTATACCTATGTGACGGATTTCATGCGTGACGTTGTCGTGCGGGCCGCTCATCCCGATGATATAGAGCAAGCCTACAAAGAGGGCAAGCGCAGTCTCTACATGTCCTCCAACGGCATTCCTCTGCCGCAAAGATGGACATCGGTTGAAGAAGAGCTGGGGTTGCTCAAGATCTTCCATCAGCTGGGCATTCGCATGATGCATCTGACATACAACCGTCGCAACATGATCGGCGACGGGTGTGCGGAGGAATCCAACGCCGGACTCAGCGATTTCGGAAGAGCGGTGGTCCGGGAGATGAACCGCTTGGGGATCATTGTTGACGTGGCTCACACGGGCGAGAAGACCTCTTTGGAGGCGGCCCGTATGTCTGACCGACCGGTGGTGGCGAGCCACTCGGGCGCCAGGACGCTGAATGATCACTTCCGCTGCAAGAGTGATGAGCTGATCAAGGCCATCTGCGACACCGGAGGCTACATCGGAGTCTGCTGTATTCCGCGTTTTTTGGGCCGTACAAGGGATATCGTGGCGTTTTTGGATCACATTGACTATCTCGTGAAGCGGTTCGGTGCTGATCACGTGACCATCGGCACGGATATCGCCTATCAGTCTCCCGGACGTCCCGTGAGTGAGAAGAGCGCGCCGCTTCCGAGGCGGAGGTATCGCCCGCGTTGGGAAGGATACTGGCCGGCCATTGACAATGAATTCCGCAATGCGGATCCCGCAATTAAGGCCCGCGAAGGCAAGGGGCTGGCCTGGACCAACTGGCCGCTGTTCACGGTCGGCATGGTGCAGCGGGGTCATTCAGACGAAGATATCCGCAAGATTATCGGGGGCAATGTATTGCGGGTGGCCAAGGCACATTTTAGCTAGGGCTTGCCATTCATTTGCAGACCGTTGCCCGGTGCCGGAACGCTGTTCACCCCGGTTGTCGCCATCCTTGAGCGCAGGGGTGAACGCTCAGAGGAGGCGTCCGTCGATAGAGTGTTCAGATATACATACCTATCTATGTAGTGTGAGCTCATTTCACATCTGTTCAAGGAGGATGGTGGGAACCAATGAAACGGAAGACGCTGTGTAGTGTTGTACTCACTTTTCTGATCATCATGGGTGTCGTGGTCTGTGCACACGGACAGAGGATAGTGCATCAGAGCACAGCCGGCCACGGTGCCAACTGGCTGGCTTGGCTGCAGGAGATGGTCCCGATCTTTGAGGCCAAGACAGGGCTCGAGGTTGAGGTCATTCAAACGGCGGGATCGTACGGGGATGCTTTGCTGGCCGCCATTGCCGCCGGAGTGGCCCCTGATGTGACCGACTTGATCATCTCCACGGCCGGGCCTTTTGTGGAAAAAGAGTTGGTGGAAGATCTTCGTCCCTACTTCGATCGCGATAGACTCGATGATTCGAAATGGCCTCCCGTAGCCATACAGGGCAATACGACCGCCGACGGCCGTCTCTGGCGTATGCCTGCCGAGTTGAGTACGGCAGTGACGTATTTTAACGCGGATATGTTCCGGGCCGCGGGATTGGCCACTCCGAAGGAGCTGGGTCAGGGCTGGACGTGGGAGACTCTGCTCACCGCAGCCCGGCGGCTGACCATCGATCGCAGCGGAGACGGCAGACCCGATCAGTACGGCATCGCTGATATCAACATCACTCGCTGGCAGACATTGGTGAAACAGGCGGGAGGAAGCCTTTTTGACCGGGATCTGCTTCCGACCACAAGTTACATCAATACGCCTCCGGTCTTGGAAGCGACGCGTTTTCGTCTGCAGTTTTCCGAAGAAGGTCTGTTGGGCGGAGGCGGGACGTGGGACGGCGTGTCGGCGATGACGTTTGCCGTGCCCGGGAACCTTCCGAGGTATCAGAATGCGATGTTTGAGTGGGATGTGGCCGTCAAGCCGCGGGGACCGGTAAACCGGGCCTCGAGTGTCAACGCAAACGGTTTTCAAATTCTGGCGGACAGCAAGAACAAAGAGGCTGCTTGGCAATGGATTTGCTTCCTGACCGGCGACCAAGACAGCCAGGCCGCTTTGGTGAAGCATACCGGCAGGCCTCCGGCCTACATGCCGGTGCTGGTGCGCTATGGCCGCGTCGTGGAGGGGATCAAATTGCCGGCCAACTGGATGGCCTTCATAGAGACCGCCATCTCGCCCGATGCCCGGACTCCGTATATGATTCCTGATCCTGAGATCGATCGCACGATCACTCGCATGATGGCCACGGTATGGTCGGGTGCTGCCGCACCCGAATCAGTCTTGGAGACCCTGGACCGCATAGTCGGAAGCATGTTGCGTCAGTAAGACGGAAAGGTGGCCATGGCGATGGGGGATGAACGTATCGAAAGGGCTCGACAGGAGGCTCTCAGTATTCTCAAACCGACGGCAAAGGAATTGGAGCACGGTTTGGCACTGCACGCCGATGCCCTGGTCTGCGAGTCGTATGGGTTTTCGCCTCGTTCCGCTGCTGACCAGGAAGTGATTCGACAGGCCTTGGAGCAAGGGGCTTCAGCCATTGAGTTGCAGGATCTGTCGGAAGAAATGTCGATGACTCGTCACGTGAGCGACGCTCACGAAAGGGAGAGATACATTGAAGCGTGGGAAGCCGCCGGAGTGGACTGTATTTTGCAGAACGCCGGGGAGGAGAGTCAGGATCCCGCGCAGGTCATGAAACGGCTGGCCCGCTTCACCTACGTGACGGATTTCATGCGTGACGTTGTTGTCCGGGCCGCTCATCCCGATGATATAGTCCAAGCCCACAAAGAGGGCAAGCGCTGTCTGTACATGTCCTCCAACGGCATTCCCCTGCCACAAAGGTGGACGTCGGTTGAGGAAGAGCTGGGGTTGCTCAAGATCTTCTTCCAACTGGGCATTCGCATGATGCATCTGACCTATAACCGCCGCAACATGATCGGCGACGGGTGCGCTGAGGAATCAAACGCGGGGCTCAGTGACTTCGGGAGAGCCGTCGTCCGGGAGATGAACCGCCTGGGAATCATCGTTGACGTGGCTCACAGCGGCGAAAAGACGTCTTTTGAGGCAGCCCGCCTGTCTGAACGGCCCATGGTGGCCAGCCACTCCGGGGCCCGGGCGCTGAATGATCACTTCCGCTGCAAGAGCGATGAGGTGATCAAGGCCATCTGCGATACCGGAGGCTACATCGGAGTCTGCTGCATCCCGCGTTTTCTGGGCCGTACAAGGGATATCGTGGCGTTATTGGATCACATTGACTATCTGGTGAAGCGTTTCGGCGCTGATCATGTGGCCATCGGGACGGATATCGCTTATCGGTCTCCCGGCCCTCCTCAGAGCGAAGAACAGAAAAAGAATCAGCTGCCGGCCCGGCCCAAGCAGCGTCCCCGCTGGGAAAGCTACTGGCCGGCCAGTGACAGGGCTTTCCTTGTCGCTGATCCGGCCGTCAAGCCCCGGGAAGGCAAGGGGCTGGTCTGGACCAACTGGCCGCTTTTCACGGTCGGCATGGTCCAGCGGGGTCATGCAGACGACGATATCCGCAAGATCATAGGCGGCAATGTCCTGCGGGTGGCCAGGGCGGTCTGGCCCGAATAGGCAACAGTCGTATCCACAAGGCGCGGGTCAGCGGTGGTGCGGACCTGCGCCGATTCTTATATGCTTGGGAGCGTGCAAAAGTGGGCAAGTCAGTGAAAATTGACGGCGAGAGATTGCTTGAAGGATTGCGTCTGGGCTGTTTTTGGCTGACCGATGTAGCCCAGATGCAAGGCGACGAGCTCAAAGACGAAAAAAACAGCCACCGGCTGCGTCACAATCACTGGTACGGAGCCATGCGCGGCGAATACAGCGCCGCTGCGCGGCAGTGGGACTTCTTCTGTCCGATCTGGCATACGGGGCAGGCCGTCAAAGCTCTTGTGATGGCCTATCGGGTTCTCGGCGACGAGGCGTTGCTCACGGCCGCCAAGCGGGGCGCGGAGTTTATCGGCAGAAATCGGATCAGTGATCCGGATCGGGACGACTACGGCCTTATTCTGGGCTTTGAAGATGTCGGTGACGGGGTCAATACATCCGCGATCCTGGAGTCGCTGGACGGACTTTTTTACTTGAGCGAGGCTACCGGCGATGAGACGTATCGCGATTGGGCCACAGATGCCCTGGCCTGGGTGGCACGGAAGATGTACCTGCCGGGAGAGGGGCTCTTTAGGGATCTTTTTTCCACCGCGACTTGGAAGGCTGAAGCGGCGCCCTGGGCGGAACGGCAGCCCTACCCCGGACGTCCTCTTCTCGACGACGGAGTCTTTTTGAAGGGCTATCGGCAGACGGGGAACGAGGAATGGAGGCGTCTGTTCTACGAGGTGGCTGAATGCCTCTTGGAGGAAGAAGAACCGGCCGGCAACTGGATTCGTTTTATCCCCTGCAATAAGGCCACCGGATCGATTCATCCGAGACAAGGCTACTGGTGGGGCCGGCCTATGTTGATGGCCTATGCCGACAGCGGCGATGAGCGTTATCTTGAGTGTGCAAAACGGGTCGGCCGTTGGTATATGCAGGCCCAACGGCGTGACGGCGGCCTGTTTCGGGGAACCTACATTGATTTCACTACGGACTCTTTCGGGCATGCCACAAGCGGCATCGCCGGTGCGGCGATTCTCTGGCTGGAACTTCATCAGACCACCGGCGAAAGCACGTGGCTCGAATCCGTCGGGCGAGCTCTGGACCATTGCTTGCGCATGCAGTTTAAGAAGCCGGCCGATCCGAATCTGCGCGGCGCCGTTCTCGAAAAAGTGCTTCGGCCCGACGGAACCGATCGCCTGCCGTACCATGTGCGCGATCTGGGTACGATCTTTTTCTGCCAGGCGGCGGCTATGGCTTTGGAATCGGGTTTGATCGAGTAGGATGGCGCTCACGGCTGCCACCCTACTTAGATCACTCTGATGGTTAGCGGTTGACAAAGCGGCCGGGTGCTGTGAGGGCAGGACAGCCCCTCTATTGCACCCGGCTGAGCCATCTTTCGCCTGCTTCTTTCCAACGGGCGTAATTGGGTGACAGCCTTGGAGCGTCTTTGTCCAGCTGAGGTACGAGCTTGCCGTCTTGACCCCGGGGATCACCGCGGCGCTCGTTGATGGCGGCCAGGCGGAGGCGCCACACAGCGATGCGGTCGGCCGCGGCGGGATCTTTGGCCAGGTTATTGCGCTCATAGGGGTCGCTGCGCAGGTCGAAGAACTGCTCGTCACCGGTATGGTGGAACCAGATATACTTCTCCCGTCCGTCGGTGATGTACTGCATGCCCGTCTCTCTGGTATAGCAATGGGTGTACTCGCCCTGGATGAATTCACGCCATTCGCTTGCCTCTCCCTTGAGCAGGGGCCAGAGACTCGCTCCGTCGACGGACTCCGGGATCTCGAAACCTGCCCCGTCCAGTACGGTCGGCATGACATCCCTCAGTTCAACAGGCTCGGTGCGCACTTGACCTGTCGGAATGTTCCACGATTTCGGCCACCGCAAGATAAAGGGAATACGGGCCGAGCCTTCATAGCCGTACGATTTTCGCCAATGGTAGTGATCGCCCAGCATGTCACCGTGGTCAGTAGTGAACACAAACAGAGTGTTGGCGTAGGACTTGGGTTGCATCCTTCTGAACTGCATGAAAAGACGCCCGAGTTGATGATCGAGAAAGGTGATGCTGCCGTAATACCCCGCCCGGGCCCGGCGAATCTCCTCCGGATTCAGCCTGGTTCGCGGCGCGTCCACATCGTCAGTCCTGCGGGCGAAATCACTGGCCCAGTCACCGATGGCCGGCTCGGGTAGATCGGGACGATTCAGATACATGTGGAAGTACTCCGCCGGAGGGTCGAACGGGGTGTGCGGACGTATGTATGAAAGCCACAGGAAGAACGGCCTTGTTGGGTCTCTTCTTTCGATAAAACGGATCGCTTCTGACGTAGCCCAGTAGGTAATGTGGAGATGCTCCGGCAGATTACTCGGCCTGGCCACCCAGCTGTTGGGGCTGATGCCGTGGCCTCGGTAATTGTGGAGCCCACCCGATTGCAGTTCAAGCCATTTTTCATAATCCGCGGATATGGTCCCTTGAGAGAATCCGTACAGAGCCCGAGCAGGGCTTTGTCCCATGTGACCGATAACGCCGGTGTGGTATCCGGCGC
>JBMNSS010000122.1:0-8219 GCA_050945315.1 Limnochordia bacterium
TTCGAGGGAATTGTACCTGGAATGGAACAAGGAGCTCACGAGGCGTTTTGAAGAAGCAAACCCCGGAGCAACACTTCAGTTTGAATTCCATGATATGCAGAAGTTCGTCGTGGCTTCAGCCGCCGGAGTGTCCCCGGACGTAACCCTCGCTTCGGTGATGTACGCTCGGCAGTACTACGAATCCGGGTTGTACAGGGAGCTCAACGCTTACATCGAGTCCACACCGCACATGATGCCCGGCAACTTCCTCCCTGCCTCTATGGTCGCCGCCCAAAAAGACGGACGGGTCTATGGAATGCCCTGGAGTTGGGAAGCGCGGTCAATCTATGTCAACACGAGCCACCTTGCGGAAGCGGGTTTAGACACTAACCCCGAGGCCATCACCACATGGAGGGATCTAGTTGACTATGCCAAGAGACTGGTCAAGGTCGATGCCAGCGGTGAGATCGTTCGCAGCGGATTCATCACAACCGTCAACACGGCGGATTTTGCTTCGTATCTGTACTCTAACGGCGGACATTTTTACACCGCCGACGAAACGGCAGTAGCGTTTAACAGCCCTCAGGGCGTTGAGGCCCTGGAGTTCATGCACGCCTGGCAACGTGTGCACAACGCTATGCGCAGGGGAGCCGTGGCGGGTACCGATTTCGACGGTGAGATCGCTTCGATGGTAGTCCGAGATACATCCGCCATTCCAACACTCTTGCACGACGTGCCCGAGCTGGTACGGGAGAGGTTGAGCATCATCCCGATACCCGAGGGACCGCAGGGTGACGGCCGTTCGGGTGTCAGCTGGAGTAACATGTGGGTAATACCGTCAAACGCTGAAAAACCGGATCTGGCATGGCAGTTCATTCAGCTGTTCTTGAGTCCCCAGGCGGTTGTTGACCGCTTTGTGCACTGGGGCAGCTTCTATGTGAATTTTGCACGCCTGGACACCTTAAAAAGCAGAGAGTTTCTCACGGCTCTCAAAGAACACAGATGCATGTCACAAGTCCCACGCATATTCAATACCGCCGGTCCCTATCCCCACATTTACTATCAGGACATCAACCGCGGCATTGCCGGCTTGTTGCAGACGTCAGCGCGGGATGGCCTGATGCCACCCACGGCGGCTCTGGACGAAGCGGAGAGGGTGGCCAACGCGATCTTACATCGTTGAGGCGGGAACAGGCACAGGCCTCGCTTCCCGGCTCAGAGACTGTATCTTCAATAGTCCGCAATGTCGTTGCAGTCAGATGTGGGCAGTGCCAGAGGACGATTTCGACTCCGGCACACTGTCCAAATGCGAACCGTCAATGCACCGGACGAGTGCCAAGCAAAGCCGGTCATTGCCGATCGGCTGACCACGGGGGATCGGATGGTGCATGGCCCTACAGGGTCGTCCTCATGATCCACGTCGACAGCGACTTCAACAGGAAGATCCCGGCATGGCGGCGTAGTTTGGTCATATCAATCCATAAGCGCCTGAATGTCGAGGAGAGAGCAACGTGATCATTGACAACCCCTATGCGAACCACAAACCGCACCCCTACAAAGCCTCCCTGCATAACCACACGCTTTTTGATCCGGCCTACAGCCACGCGCCTGTGCCTGCGCCTGAACGCTTAAAGGAATTCCGTGACTATGACACATCGCCCCCGTATGGAATCGTAGCCATCACGGACCATGATCGCCTGACCACCCCGTGGAACACCACTCCACCCTGTAATCTCGGTGTGTACGACCATTCGCAAAGCGACCCGCCCTGGGGTGTCGACGGCATCCTCTGGCTGCCGGGTATGGAACGTATTCTGGGACGCCGCGACGGCAGCGACAGCGAGCTTTTCGGAGAAATAGTCTGCATCGGTTGCCGGCCTACGCTCATGGAAACGGAGTCGAAGTGGCAACGTGCGGAATCGGACGCCGATCGCTCCGGCTGGTTTGTTCACACAAATGAATCTCCGGCTTCCGCTGAACTGACATTTATCGGCACGGGGATCAGCTGGATAACACGCACCGGACCGAACGGTTGCATAGCCAAAGTGCTCATCGACGGTGACGAAGTCGGTGAAGTCGACCTATTCTCCGCCGAGACCCGTTTTCAACAGTCTGTCTTCAGCCAACAAGGACTCGCCCCGGGAGTTCACACGATTCGTATCGTACAGACCTCGGAGAAAAACCCCGCCAATACCAACCGGTTTTCTCAACGCATAGGGTTGGATACCTTCGTCGTGCGCAAAGCAGACGGAACCGATGTCGACTACGGTGCTGATCATCCTGAGATTCGCTACAGCCCGCTGCGTCATCGCCATGATCGGCGTCCGGGTGAGCGAGCCAGTGACGTCTTGGCACAACTCATACAAGACAACGTATACGTCATCTTGGCCCACCCCAACGCCCGGCTTGAAACTGAGGGAGAACATGCGGGGACACAGATCTGGTCATCAGCTGGCTACACCTATGAAGAGCTCGATGTTATCTTTGGCAATCAGGCCCAGGGAAAACCGGGATACCCATACCGCCCCCAGGCTCTTGAGATCGGAAACCTCGGCTATGACTTGACAGGAGGGGCTCGGACCCAATGGACCAACGCCGAGGCCAAGTGGGATTATCTGCTCACCCAGGGCCATCGCGTCCATGGTATTGCCTCCGATGACGCGCACGGGCGAGCCGGTCGGGGCGGATGGTGTGTTGTCTACACCAATGCGCCGAGTGTTGACGAGCTCACCTTTGAAGATGTCATGGACAGTCTCTTCAGAGGGGCATTCTACGCCTCACAAGGCCCCGGGATCAGCTCCATTCGCGTTGAAAATGACACCTTCATTGTCGAAACCGACGCGCCGGCCACCATCGAGTTCATCTCAAAGGGAAGAGTGGTTCAGTCCCAAAGCAACTCGCGATCCTCGTCATACACCATACGCGGCGATGAGGGTTACGTGCGCGCCCGAGTAACCTGCTCCGATCCCTCCTGGCGTTTTATCGATGGAGGAGTGGGACATACGCGTTCAGCGTGGACCAACCCTGTTTACATTATCGACTAATCCCCGGCCTTCTCCTGATCTCAATAGGGGCCGCGGAAAAGCCCCGGCCCCTCTATGTGCATATCCAACTGACCATCGCCGACGATACAAGGCCCGAACCGATCCTGCAGTCTCCTCAATCGCCGATCGCTACCAAACAATGGGCCATTGCTCTTCATGCAAGTCGGCGTCAGACAACAAGCAGCTTTCCGGGACACCGCTGAAACAAAGGCTGAAGCGGCCTGATCGGGTAATCGACACTGGAACGGTGTACAGTTAACCGGGCGGGTTCGCTATCCCTTGTCCGGTAAAGAGATGATCACGGCGGCGAATGCTTCGGAGACAGGTCATCTTAGCCGTCGCCCACTCGGGATGCCATCTCGATCAGCTCCTGAAGCGCAGCTCTGTGTTTCTCGAACTCATCTAACGAACGAAGCTTTACATGCCGGAGTCTCTTGCCGCTGCCCTCAAGCAATCCCGACGGGTCATGAAGGTCCGTTCCTCGGAAAAACACGAGTGAAACCCACCGAGAAAACGCCCCCAGCGCCCCCATTCCCCATCCGTCGTAGCCGAACTGACGCGCACCGTAACCGGTCTGTCCGTCCGTGCAGTCCGTTGCATACTTCACTTCGGGAAGGGTCTCCAGGATCAGGCGGTGCGTGGCCAAGTAGATCAGTCGGATATCCGGATCCTTGTCCTCCAGCAACTCAGCCAACTGACGCTCGGAAGCTCCGTCGATGTGCGGGTGTCTTTCGCGCGATCGCATCGTCTTCACCTCGTCTGTAGTATACCGGCGTTCGGACGGTGTTCTACCCGCAGGCCGTCACTCGAGATTCGAACCCCAAAAGGCCGGTCGGAGGGTATCAACTTCAGCCAGCTTTCTCATCGGCTCCGGAGTGAGATTGATCGATGCGAGGTCTTCTTTGGGAACCCAGTGAAACTCCAGGTTTCCCTCACGTGACCGGACAACCGAGTTCTTGTCCATTCCCGGCAGGTGACAAGCAAAGACGAGATTGAGCTCGCAGTACAGACGACCGTCTTGCTCCCGGGCGGCTTCACAAGCGCCGAGCAGATCACCGACCTCCGCCAGCACACCGATCTTTGCCATGACCTCTCGTTGAAGAGCGTCCTTGGCGGGCTCACCGTGCTCGATATCCCCACCAGGCAAAAAAGTGTTGTCCGCCCCGCTTTCGTGAGCGACCAAGACGTAAGGGCCCGATGTAATCCAAGCCCGTACCAGATAACGAAACACGCTCACCCTTCCCTCACTGCCGCGTTGTCCAAGATTTGCCATGGCACGCCGGCAGGAACGGATCGTGACATCATCCACCACCGACAACCTCCTCCTCTGCACACGGGTTCCATAGGGGCGGTCGGATCGGATGCCTCATCAGCTATGTATCACAGATACGCCTACCCCTTTGAGGAACCTCCGTCCTTTCGCCGGCCAATAGGTGAACAGCGAAACGCTCCTGTTTGAGATTTACCACAAAGAGAAGCAGGAAGCAGCCCTTCGGCGGCAAACAGTTAAAATTGGATACCCCCAGTTCTCCAGATAGGAGCGTATTTAAGTGGCTAGCGACAAAATAAGAGTTGGTGTAGTCGGTGTCGGAGGATTGGCTCGCAGCGTGCATCTTCCTTCACTCGCCGAGATCGAAGACGTAGAGGTCGTTGCAGCGTGTGATTTGCGGCCGGAACGAGCAGCCATTGCCAAGGATAAGTTCGGGATACCGAAGACCTATGGCTGGCACACAGAGATGCTGGCACAAGAGAAACTTGACGCCGTATTTGTACTTGTCGAGCCGCACAACCTTTTCGAGGTCACTCGGGACTGTCTGGATGCTGACCTTGATGTCTACATGGAAAAGCCGCCGGGTATAACGGCATTCCAGGCAGAGGCGCTTATGCGCAGGGCACAGAGCAAGAACCGCATTCTCCAAGTTGGCTTCAACCGTCGCTATATCCCCGTGGTCCAGCGTACGATGGAGATCATGAAAGAACTCACCCCTATCACGCAAGTTGAAGGATGTTTCCTTAAGAATGGAGCGGCATCCTTTTTCGGTGGTTCGGTGAGCTCTTTTGTCAGCGACTCCATCCATGCGGTGGACCTCATGCGCTGGATGGCAGGCGGCACCCCAGTCAAGTGCGCCATTATTCAGGGACAGGTAGAAGATGAGGTACCCAACTCGTGGAACGGCGTTGTCGGCTTCGACAACGGGGTAACCGGTATCATAAAGGCTAACTATAAGACGGGCGGTCGTATCCATACCTTTGAAATGCACGGACCCAATGCCAGCGCGTTCATCAATTTGGGCTTTGGGGCCATGAATGTCAAAGCTGAGATTCTCATACACAGCGGAAAAGCCATGTACTCGGCTACCGCCCAGGGCGTACAGGACCAAAAGCATATCGTCCTCGACGGATTCGAGCTGGCCGGCAGCGACAAGATGTATCGTTACTACGGCTTCTATCAGGAAGACAAAGCCTTTATCGATAGCGTACGTACCCGCACCAAGCCTCTCTCTGACATTTCAGAGGGAGTAAAGAGCATACAGCTGGTAGAGATGCTCTTGGCGAGCGCCATCTGACTTGAGCGCCCAGACTCTTGACGCACCCGTCTCAGCCTTCCGCGGCTTGGAATGGGTGCGTCACTCCTTTTCTCGCTATATCCCCCTTATCCAACTCAGCCGAGCGACTAGTTGAGCACTTGACTTGATCGACCTTCTCAGGCCTCACCGGTCTGCGAGGGTCGATCATGTGCGGCGACAGTCGCAAGCTCAACCAGCCAGAGTTCGTCTGATGACGAGCTGTGTTACGAGCGGATGGCATAGGCACCCAGGGGGGCTTTTCCGGCTCCGGACTCTGCGGCAGGTGATTAAACAGCACGGATCAAGGCAACGGGCAGTGTCGCTTGCAAGAACCGCTCGATAACATTGGCGAGGAGACCAAGACCATGAGTTACCGGTGAACAGGGTTTTCGTGTTGGACATCGGCAAGAAACCCTTACAACCGACACATGCGGCAAAGGCTCGGATACTGCTCAAAGAAGGCAAGGCCGCGGTGTATCACGGGTACGCGTTCACGATCATTCTCAAGTACGCCGTTGACAAGCTCGCTGAGTCACATCTGCGTCTGAAGATTGATCCGGGCAGCCGCACCACCGGAATAGCCATTGTCAACGACAAAACAAAGGAAGTACTCTTTGCGGCTGAGATAAGTCACCGGGGTCATGTAGTGAAACAAGACCTGGACAAAAGGTGCGCCATTCGCAGATCAAGACGAGACAAAAAGACACGCTATCGTAAACCCAGGTTTAACAATAGACGTCGGAAAGAAGGCTGGCTTTCTCCGTCGTTGGAAAGCCGTCTGGGCAACATAGGGACCTGGGTGCCGTCTCATGAAATACGCTCCGATCACGGCTCTGTCCGTGGAACACGTCAAGCCGGATACGAAGTCAAACAATACCTGCTTAAGAAGTGGGGCTATGAGTGCGCCTATTGTCCGGCCACCGACGTGCCTTTGGAAGTTGAGCACATCATACCCAAAAGCCGCGGAGGCGCGGACCGGGTTTCAAATCTGACAATCGCCTGCAAAGAGTGTAACCGCAGGAAAGACAATCGGACGGCAGCCGAGTTTGGTTTGCCGAGGTCGTGTTGAACCTAAAAATGCCGGTTCCTTCGATCACTGCTACGGGGAGCGGTTCCGGACACATGTGCCGCGTGGACAAACACGGCTTTCCCCGCTGTAAGCCGAAGGCGCTACAACGCGTAAACGGTTCTCAAACCGGAGATATGGTCCGTGTGGTGATTGAGAAGGGGAAATACCGGGGCGTACACGAGGGTCGTGTAGTGGTCCGGGAGCGAGGCTACTATGATAGAGTGACCCCTGTGGGTGAGGGAATCACGACATCATGGAAGAGATTCAGCTTGCTGCAGCGATTCGGCGGCTACGCTTACGACTGTCGCCGCACAGCGTCGAGTGTTTGAACGAGAAGACCGCCGCCGACCATCGGGCGCGAAAGCACCATGACTATCGCTACGGCGATTCGGCGGGGTCGTACCATCCGTGGTACTCCGCGGAGAAGTCTGCAGCGCGGTGAGCAGCGGCGTGAGCAGGGTGTTCGCACACTCCTGCCCAGCCACCCCTGCCCAAAGGTGAGTCTCCACTCACGCCTTCCGCAACTGATAGATGATGAAATTGGGCACCCGTTGCTCGTCATCCAACTCCGGGTACTCTGAAAGGCGCTCGTCCGAGACCGTAGGTTCAATGAGACCTTCAAGGAAAAAACCCTCGCTCAAAAAGGTCCGAATATACGTGGAGAGCGTCCGATGGAAGTTGGTGAAATCAACGCCCATCATCCTCCACCGCCGCACGCCCTCATCGAAATAGCGGTCCAGGATGACGTGTTCCTTTTCACCGTCAGGAGTCCGCTGCCAGCCGCCCCCGGCGGACCGCATCGGGTGCAGATTGGCGATGACAAATCTCCCTCCCCTTCTCAGTACACGACATACCTCTCGAGTGTTGGCTCTGAAGTCGGGAAGATCACACTGGTTGAGATAAGATACCGCCAGATCAAAAGACTCATCATCGAGAAATCCCAGATCCTGAACATCCGCTACCCGATACTCATCCCGATCACTCTGCAAAGCTTGCGCTGCGGTGATCATCGGCGGGCACAAATCCAAGCCTAGTACATAGCCGGCCCCCCGCTCCACCAGTATCCTGCAGAAACGTCCTTCCCCGCATCCGCAGTCCAGAATGCGCAAGCCTCGCACGTCTCCGCAGGCTACGAGCGTCGGTTCATCAAGCAATCCGTTGCGCGTCGGGTTGCGCCCTTCTCTGGCCTCTTTGATCCAGGCCGGAGCCAGGGCCAACCACTCGCGCTGAAGATCCTCTCGTCTAATGTCAGTCACTATTGTATCGAAGCCCTCCATTCGTCCAATAGTCGGTTCCAGATGGGATGGACTTGCTCCAAGGCCGTCTGTGGAGCGATACGCATATCATAGACCTGAAGCATGAGATGCCCCAACTCTTGCTGCGCCACGTTCCGCGGAGGGGGAATCACGGAGTTTTGCAGGTACGGCAGGATGTTGTACCATAGCTCGATGCCCGGCTGCACCGTGGTCATGCGCTGCAACATGTCCAGACGTCCTGCAAAGTGCCAGCCAATGCGCTGGAGTTCAAAGATCACCTCATCACTGGTCAGAAGCGAAATGA
>JBMNSS010000123.1:0-8152 GCA_050945315.1 Limnochordia bacterium
GATCAATGCGTCTTTTTCCAGACCCTGCCCGTGGCCGAGGTTCGCAGTCGGTTCAAATACGGATGCGTGGTATGCAACCCGCCCTACGGCGAGCGCTTGGGAGATCAAAAGCAGGCGGAATCGGCCTATCGTGACATGAGAGACTCCATCGGGAGTCTTGATACCTGGTCGATCTATGTGCTGACAAACCATCCTCATTTTGAGCGTTTGTTCGGACGTCAGGCGGACCGCAAACGCAAGTTGTACAATGGCCGTATCGAGGTTACCTACTATCAGTTTTTCGGTCCTCCTCCGCCGAATCGGGGCGAAAAGGGCAGCGACGACTTGGCGAGCCGCGACAACAACCGAACAGACTGAGACAATAAGGAGATAACGGCCCAGCGGTCTCCGGGTTATTTAACCATTCAGCAAGGTTTCGGGCCGCTGTTGCAGAATCTATTCACGCATCATGACCAATGCAGGGAGTGAGCATTTTGATAAAGGTAGGCTTAATCGGTTGGGGCTCTATAGGAAATGTGCATGGCCGCGCCTATAAGGAGCTGCCTGATGCCAAGGTGGTTGCCGTAGCTGACGTGGAGCCTGACCGGCGTGCCAAGGCCGCTGAGTTCTTTGGCGCCACGCCCTACGCTTCAGCCGAGGATCTCATCAACAACGCCGATGTTGACATGGTGGACATATGTCTGCCCACTTTCCTACACTCCAAGTACGCTGTTCAGGCACTGGACAAGGGTCTGCATGTGCTCTCGGAAAAGCCGATGGCTCTCAGCCCGGAGCAGTGTGATGAGATGATCGCCGCCGAAAAGCGCAGCGGTAAGACTCTCATGGTAGCCCACTGCGTTCGTTTCTGGCCGGAGTACCACTACCTCAAGTCGATATTCGACAGCGGTGAGTTCGGCAAGCTCCAGCTGTTGAGCATGACCCGCGTCGGTGCCAAGACCATGGGATCATGGAAGAACTGGATGCTGGATCCTGATCTTTCCGGTGGACAGACCGTTGACCGCCATATCCATGATACGGATTTCATCGTCTACCTGTTGGGTGTGCCGACCGCGGTCCGCACCACGGGTGCCTTCGACGAATCCGGGCTGTCACATGTCTCCACACATTACATGTATCCGGATGGCCCCGCCGTCTTTGCCGAAGGTGGCGGTAACATACCTCTCGGCTATCCCTTTATGAGCGCCTATCGGGCTGTGTTCGACAAAGCGACCATCGACTACAACAGCCGACGGGATCCGAAGCTGTTGGTATATCCTTGGGACGGCAAGCCCTACGAGCCTGAGTACGAAGTCTCGTTCAGCGGCGAAGCACCCACGTCAGAGACCGGTGCCAACATCTCGTCGCTGGGAGCTTATTGGGCGGAGATTCGCTATCTGCTCGACTGCATAAAAGCCGGAAAGAAGCCGGAAGTGATCACCCCGGAACAGGGCAAGCAGACACTGAAGGTCGTGCAGGCGGAAGTCGAAAGCGCCACCAAGGGAGATGCAGTGGCCCTCTAAGAAAAACACGGGCTGCCCGGGAGTGACATCAGGGCAGCCCTACTTCTGTCTATGCCGGATGAGATCATCCGACCGATTCATCCTCTTTTTATGCACCGCGATGGCTTATACGACACCTCTAACCAGGCTTCTTCGAAAAGAACCGAGGCGGCTACCTCCCGCCAAGCGACGAGGATCTGGGTTGCTTCGGTCTCTTCCACCGCTTGTTCCTGCGCAGGCTCTTGAGGCTGCACCATCCTTTCAGTGTTAGTCTCAAACGGCAGATGCCGCTGCCAAAACATCCTGCGAGCTGAGCCGCGTCTTTCTTCCAGTTCCAAGCGGTAGTACTCGGAAACCAATGCGTCGATGCTTCTTACGGTGTTCGACACGCGGGTGCACGAGGCTCCCTGGCAAGCAGATGCACCGTTCAACGGACACGTACCACATATGCCATTCGCTCGTTGCTGCAAGGCGGCAATCGCTCTTGCCAGTCTGGTTTTTTGTCTCATACGGACGAGATTCTTCGCCGTGGTCCGCTCTCCCTCTCTCGAAGTTCGCCGAATTTTGTCGATCGTTTATCTCTAGACGACTTTACCGGGATTGAGAACACCTTTCGGGTCGAAGGATTTTTTGATCTGCCGCATCAACTCAAGATTGGTGTCCCCCACCCAGCGATGCAGATAGGGTCGCTTGGCTACGCCGATGCCGTGTTCACCGGATACCTGGCCGCCCAGCTCATGACACTTGCGGTAGATCTCATCCATCACTTGCGGATAGACCCGCTCCCACGTCTCATCGTCCATATCTTCCCTGAGGATGTGGATGTGGCAATTGCCGTCACCCGCGTGGCCGTAGGTGAGCACCTTAGCCCCGAAACGCTCCGCCAAGGAGTCACAGAAGGTGACGAATTCGGGGATGAGATGAGGAGGCACCACGGCATCAGCCATCTCCAGCTCGCTGACAGCCTTCAAAGCCTCCAGAAACGCTCCCCTGGGATCCCAGACGGCCGAGTGACGATCGCTCGTGTCAGCAATCAACGCATCCAGCGCTCCCGCCGCCAAACAAGTCTCTGCCGCCGCTTGATAGGCAGCCTCCAACTCAGCCTCGGAGTTGCCGTCGAAAAGCAAGAGCAGATAGGCCGGGGCATCGCTATGGGGAAATGACTTGCCCATGCTCTGTTCGTAGGCATAGATGGCATCTTGTTGCATGAACTCGATAGCCGTGGGATTGGTCCGGCTCATCAGCACTTTGGGTACCGTGCGGATGGCCTCCTCCAAAGAGGCGAACGGCACGAGAAGCGAAACCCTCTTTTTGGGCAAGGGGATCAGTCGCAAGTGGATCTTGGTAATGATCCCCAGTGTACCTTCAGAGCCGATCATGAGATGCATCAGGCCGTAGCCCGACGAGTTCTTGGAGAGCTTACCTCCAAACTCCGTCACCTCACCGTTAGGCAACACGACTTCCATGCCGCGCACGTAATCCCTGGTCACTCCATACTTCACGGCTCGCATACCGCCGGCGTTGGTGCTGACATTGCCGCCCAACGTGGCGCTCTTTTCGCCCGGATCAGGCGGATAGAAAAGGCCGAGTTTCTCTACGTGCTTTTGGAAATCCAGCAAGACCACACCCGGCTCAACCGTAGCCATCAGGCATTCCTGGTCGATCTCCAGAATGCGGTTCAACCGCGTCGTGGTCAACATGATGCCTCCGTGGGTGGCCACGGCGCCGCCGCAAAGGCCGGTACCCGTACCGCGCGGTGTGACGGGCAGATCATTCTCGTAGGCATAGCGCATGACTTCCGAGATCTCACGCGTGCATCCGGGTTCGACCAAGACATCAGGCGAAACCCGCTCGCGGGCCAACTCATCACGGGCGTAATCATCTGAAATCTCATCGCCCACTCGCACGTGTTCCGGTCCTACGATCTTGCGCAGCGCCTGGATATCCGCCTCGGATACTCTACGAAGCTGAGCAATTGCCATGGGCACCCCTACCTCCTATGAGCTCAATAAGATGCGGCAGCACCTCACTCGCATCGCCGACGATCGCTACGTCAGCCACTTCAAAGATGGGGGCTTGCCTGTCCTTGTTGATGGCTATGATATAATCAGAGCCCTGCATACCGGCCACATGCTGTACAGCCCCGGAAATACCGCAGGCCACATACAGTTTCGGCCGCACCGTTCTTCCCGACAGCCCCACCTGCTGCGTGTGAGACAGAAGCCCTTGCTCAACCACCGGCCGGCTGGCGCCAACCACTCCTCCGAGGCTCTCGGCCAATTCGGTGGCCAAAGCCAGACAACGCTCGTTACATGCCCCTCTGCCGACTGCCACGACTATATCCGCTTCGGTAATGGAAGCTTCAGTGGCACTCTCCACAATATCTAAGATCTCGATTCCGGAGGTCAACTCCGAAGCCGGCGTGCGCTTGATCACCTGACCGTGCGGGTTGTCGACCCGTTTGGCCCTCTCCATGACCTTGTAACGCACGGTGGCCATCTGCGGCCGATGATTGGGCGTCACGATCCGCGCCATCACGTTGCCCCCGAAAGCCGGTCGGGTCTGTACGAGTTCGCCGTTCTCCCGCACATCCAGACTCGTACAGTCCGCCGTGAGTCCGGTGCGCAGACGAGTGGCCACCCGTGGGGCCAGCGACCTACCGACGTGCGTGGCCCCGATCAACATGATGCTCGGGCGTATGTCTTGGACCAACTCACAGACCACGGTCGTGTACGGCTCAGCCCGATAGCAGTGCAAGGCCGGATCGTCATACAAATATACCGTATCCACGCCGTAATTGAGTAGGTCCGCCGCCTGCTCGGAAATCCCGTCACCGGCCATGATGCAGTGGAGCTTTTGACCCAATGACCGTGCCAGCTCCAGGCCCTTACCGATCATCTCATAGCTGACCGGATGAATCTCCCCCGCGCTCTGTTCCACGAAAACCAAGACATCTGCATAGTCGTCCAAAACCACTGCTCCCGCCGGACGGCTTTCTTGCATGCTCAGGGCGCCCTGCGGACAAGCCTCTATACAAGCTCCGCACAGCCGACACTCATCAGTGATGACCAGCTGTGATTCTTCAATCTCAATGGCCCCGAATGGACACGCGTCTATACAGGATCCGCACAGCGTACACAGTTCCCTGTCGACTTGCACCCCACTCATAGCACCTTCAGCTCCTCCAGCTTCTCAAACACCCGCTCAGCCAACTCCTTAGCAGGCGCTTCCCATACCTCCCGCTGTTGTTGAAAACTGGGCGGAAATACCTTTTCGACGCGTGTGGGCGATCCGTCAAGGCCAAAAAACTCCTCGCCGTCCGCCGGCTTGATGTCCTCGTATGACCAGACCTCAAGCGGCTTTTCCCGCGTCGCTACGAGTAAACGGTAAGAAAGGAGGCGAAGACGCCCCACTTCCCTGGTGCAGGTCAACAAACAGGGAAGACTGACCCGCTGCCTCTCCGTGCAGTCCGACATCTCGGCTTCCACCGTCACTGAATGTCCCGGGTTGGCTTCCATGCATCTGCGCACATACGACACATGCGGTATTCCCAGCAATTCAGCCAGGGCGGGTCCTACTTGCGCAGTGTCACCGTCACTGGTTTGCATCCCCGTAAGCACAAGATCCGGCATGCCCAACTTCTTGACGGCCTGCGCCAGTGTGAAGGATGTCGCCAGCGTATCGGCTCCGGCAAACTTGCGGTCTGAAAGCAGAATACCGCGATCAGCTCCCAGCGCATACGCTTCCTTAATGACAACCTCGGCCTGCGGCGGCCCCATGGACAGCACCGTAATCGTTCCGCCATGCTTCTTCTTCAAAGCGACGGCCAGCTCCAGCGCATGGAGATCATAGGCGTTGATACGCGACTCGACTCCTTCGCGCTTGAGCGTGCCCCGCTCACTGTCGATCTCCACCTCGGTCGTTCCCGGAACCTGCTTCAGGCAGACAACCATGTTCAGCATTTCCTAGCCCCCAACATACTCAATCCCCAGCGATCACTGTCAGTGCACCCTGTCCCAGGATCACCCTATTCTCTCTTGTAAAATGCCTGGCGGTGACGATACCTTCACCCGTCGGCCCGGCAACCGTCAGCGTAATCGGCCCGGCACCGTCCACACCCAACCCGGCGTAACTCGGTGCATTGCAGACCAGCAGCGTAGGCCGAATGGCGCGTCCGTAGGCCGTGATCCGCTCCAAGCTCTGCGAATGGATGATGGCCGTATGCCGATTGCCATGCTCCACTTCGACAGCCAACGCCAATCCTTGTGCGAAGCCGCCGACGCGCACCACCGGCAGAATAGGCATCAACTGCTCGAGCTGCACGAGAGGATGAGACGCCTCCACCTCGATGACTATCGCCTGCACATCCGAATCGGCCTGAACACCCAGGTCATTCAGGATCACCGCAGCGTCCTTGCCGATGTAGGCCGGATTCATGTGGCCGTCTTTGACGACCAAATCGGTCAGGCGGTTAATATCCGCACCGCGCAACTCCGCCACGGGCAGCTGGAGCATCTGACGCATGAAAGGAGTAGCCACGGTCTCTTGCACGATGATCACTTTTTCAGCAATACACAGCAGGTTGTTGTCTAATGCCGCACCCGCCAAGATTGCCTCTGCGGCCAGAGCCAGATCAGCCGTGTCATCCACGAGTACCGGGGGATTGCCCGGACCTCCGGCGATGGCCCTCTTCCCGCACGTCAACGCCGCTTTCACCAAACCTGCTCCACCGGTGGCCACCACAAGACGCACCAGAGGATGATGCATGGCTTCGTTAACCGCATCCAGTTTGGCCTCCGTCACCGCCACCAGGCAGTTTTCCGGACCGCCCGCTTTCACGATGGCGTCGTTCAGCACGCGCATCGTCTCCAGGGAGGTCGCCTGGCTGCGGGGGTGCGGCGCGAAAAAGCAGGCGTTACCCGCCGCCACCATACCGATACCGTGATTGATGATGGTGGCACTCGGATTGGTGGTCGGCGTGATGGATGCCGCGATCCCCATCGGGCTGTGCTCGATGAGAATCGTACCCTTGTTAGCCGTAATGACCTGACTGGCCAGGTCCTCGGTGCCCGGCGTCAGACGGGCCGTATCGATGTTTTTGCCGACCTTATGCTCATAGCGTCCCAAACCGGTCTCTTCATGGGCCTGCTTGGCCAGCCTGTCAGCGGCTTCCAAAGCCGCTTTCCGCATGGCCTGGACCAACTCTTCTCGTTTTTCCAACCCCAACGTCACGAGTTCTTTTTGCGCCCTGTCCGCAGCTGCAATGGCCTCATCCACCGAGGCAAAGACCCCTCCGCCGACCTCGGGGCCTGATCTGTCGGCCGGCGCTGCAGCGGGAGCCGTTGGGGCAGGCGAAGGTCTCGCCACTTGATTCTGGGTCCTAAGCTGTTGCAGCACCTCTTGCACAATTGCAGCCAACCGCTGCTCATCCATTACAGGTAGCACCTCTTTACTGAACGTGGCGCACTGACTAGCCAAGGGAGCGCCACAATAATTCGTGAGGAGAAGGAAGCATACCCGTGGCACACAGGTTGCCGCTGTCCCGAATCGCCTCGGCGCCCGCCTGCAAAGCGGCCTCGACCGCCGCCACGGCGCCGGACAGATAAACGACACCCTTGCCTGTCATTCCCTGGGCCAACTTGAAATTCACAATCTCTACCTGCGCCGCTTTGACCGCCGCATCAGCGGAAGCAATGGCACTGGCACCGGTAAAAGCCTCTATCACGCCGACGGCCTGTCCGACCGCCACGGCGGGTTTGCCTTCTCCGCTCAACCCCGCCAGCAGCTGATTTGAGATGTGTCCCAGGAAAAAAGAATCGAGCAACTCACCCTGATACGTCTTTTGGACCAGATCATACGCCTCTCTAACGGCAGACAATGAACCGCCGAAGAGAAGGAAGAACTTGCCCGGACATACCGTATTGGCTCTGAACAACGGACAATCAGCCGTCTTGAGCACGATATCGGCCGCCGCTAAACCGGTGGCGGTCGTCTGGGCTTCTATGACCGCCACGGCCAACCCTCTTTCGTCGTTTGGCAGATTATCAGGTCTCACGGGTAATGCTCACCTCGTTGCCCACGACAGTCACCGTTCCCGTCACGCTGGCATGATGCCGAGCCCCCAACGCATTCGGGGGTGGCTCGGCCACGACTTGGCCACGACTTACACGTTCACCGGCTTTCACCACAGGTACGGAAGCGGCACCTGCGTTCTGCTTCAAAGGAATCTTGACCGTCTCCGGGAGCAGGACCTCGCCACGAAGGGGCGCATCCACTACGTAAGACTCAAGGCCCATACGCCAAACCAGGCGATCGGTGGGCACACGCCTGTAGGTCCGTTCCGGAAGCGGAGCAACCGCTTCATGGTGCGGATTCTTCACACCTGCCGCCGCCAGTTCGGTCTTCACTTGGCGATACACCTGACGCGGTGACAGATCAGCCGGACAAGCGAAGGTATCACAAACGCCACACTCACTGCACAAAAAGGCCGCCGTCCACGGTGCAACGTCTTTGGTCAACGCATAGCCGGCGGCTCGCATGATCCTATGGGGGGCAAGCTCATGCCCCAACAAAGCCCGCGGACACAGATCGGTGCACAGCCGACACTGACAGCACGCAGTCACCGCCCGCTCCAAAGAAATACTGATCGGCCTGCGCATACGCCGCACGTGCGG
>JBMNSS010000124.1:0-8063 GCA_050945315.1 Limnochordia bacterium
GTATTATGCGTTTTGTCCGTGACAGATGCGTAGGCTGTCTGCTGATCGCCGTGGCCATCTGCATAGCCGGACCCCTTGAGGATCTGCTCACAGCCTATGCCCTCAAGAAGGGCAGGGATGATGACGAACGTCAGGAGCTGGCTCATCTTGTGGATCTTTCCACGAGCATAGGCTTCTTGCTCTGCTTGGGTCTGGCTGTCCTGGCCTTGTGATCTTTCTCGGGATGCACCGGCGGCAGGTTTAGCTTAGTCCTTGTCGAAGGGGGGAGGCGGAAAGTGTTCATTTAAGGAGCATTCTTGTGGCCAGAATTCTGAGGAACGATTGGGCTGATAAGCTCAATGATCAATTTGAGATGCCGTATTATCTCGCGTTGCGCCAGTTTCTCATCCAGGAGTATCGCACCACCACGGTCTACCCTGACATGTACGACATCTTCAACGCCTTGCACTACACCCCCTACGCGGCGACCAAGGTGTGTATTCTCGGACAAGATCCCTATCATGGGCCGGGTCAGGCCCACGGGCTGAGTTTTTCGGTGAAACCTGGCGTGCCGCCGCCTCCGTCACTGCAGAACATCCTGCGGGAGCTCGAGGACGACTTAGGTTGCCCGATCCCCAATCATGGATGTCTGGAGAAGTGGGCCAGGGAGGGAGTCCTCCTGCTCAATACGGTGTTGACCGTGCGCAGAGGTCAGGCCAACTCACACGCCGGACAGGGCTGGGAACACTTCACCGATCGCGTCGTGGAAGTCTTGAATGAGCGAGAGGACCCTGTGGTCTTTGTTCTGTGGGGGCGAAATGCCCAGGCCAAGAAATCCATGATCGACATGGATCGCCACTGTATCATCGAATCCGCACACCCCAGTCCTTTCTCCGCTCACCGCGGCTTTTTCGGCAGTCGTCCTTTCTCAAGAGCCAATCGTTTTCTGCAGCAGATCGGAAAAGAACCTGTTGACTGGAACCTTGAGAATATGGCGCTGCCGGCCACAGGGATGTAGTCGGCGATGACCTCTGTTCGGTTTCAGGAGTATTGGCTCGACTGCGGTGGAAAATGGGATGAACTGGCGGGTCTTTTGCGGCAAGCCACGGGCTATTTGGTGTTCAATCCCGGTCTATACGGGGCTCACTGGCATGCCAGGCGCCTGGAGCTGTATCCGCCTGAATCCGGGGGCTTATTGGGCATCGGCTTGAACCCCGGCCCCTATGGTATGGGGCAGACGGGGATCCCTTTTACTGATATCAAGCGCATCCGGGAGCGCCTGCCGCGCCTGCGCGAGGAACTCGAAGAAGCGGGGGAGCGGCTGGAAGTGCCCGGTCTGGCGCCGAGCTCGCTGCAGCCGTATCTGAAGCTCAGGCATGAGGCCAGTTCGGTGCGTGTCTTCAGGTTCTTGGAAATCGCTTTCGGCGATGCCGAGCACGGCTTGACTCAGTTGGTCTTCGCCAATCCATGTTCTTTGTTGTTCATCGATGATGAGGAGGGCAAGAATCGCACTCCGGCCGATTTTCGCACTCGAATCCGAAAAAGGCGGAGTGAATGGAGCAAGACTCAGCTACAAGCCGTGTTGGACAGAGTGAGAGAGCTTCGTCTCCAATGTGCCGTGGCCGGAGTGCGTGCTCTGGATGCCCGAGGCGTGATTCTGTTGGGGCGGGACGTGCAACAAGCGATCGGCGATGAACTCCGACAACACCTGGGTGTCCAGCGCGTCGTGTACTATCCGCATCCCGCCCGGGCGGTTCCGGAGGCCTGGAGCGCAGGCTTGACGGAAAAGCTCAGGGAGCACCGATTGCTTTAGGGTACTGCCAAGACCCGTGAGTCGGTGAGTAGTCTGAGCCACGGATAGCCGAAGAGAGTTCGTCACGTCTCCTGCTTCCGTGGCGTCAGGATGATGCCGTTCACGGGTTGTCTACCGAAAACGTTTGTACATCTCGATGAGTCCCTTGGTGCTGCTGTCGTGATCAGCCGTCGTCTCGTCCTGCAACTCGGGCAGGATGGCTTGGGCCAGCTGCTTGCCCAACTCTACGCCCATCTGATCAAAACTGTTGACATTCCAAATCGCACCCTGAACGAAGATCTTGTGTTCGTACATGGCAATGAGAAGGCCCAGGGTTTCCGGTGTCAGTCGCTTTAACAGGAGAGAATTGGTGGGCTTGTTGCCCGCAAAAGTCTTCGCGGCCGTCAACATTTCCAGGCGCTCACCCGAATAACCCTGTGCGACAAGCTCCCGGCGAGTCTCCTCAGCGGTGCGACCCTTCATGAGTGCCTCTGTTTGCGCTAAGAAGTTGGCGATGAGCATGGCATGGTGTTCACCGATAGAGTTGTGACTCTGAGCCGCGGCGATGAAATCACAGGGAATGAGCTTGGTGCCTTGATGGATCAGCTGGTAGAAGGCATGCTGTCCGTTGGTGCCCGGCTGTCCCCAGATGACGGGCCCGGTCTGGTAATCCACGGCACGCCCGTCTTTGGTGACACTCTTGCCGTTGCTTTCCATGTCTCCTTGTTGCAGATAGGCGGGCAAGTAGGTCAGGTACTCATCGTAGGGGAGTATGGCATGGCTTTCGGCACCCCAGAAGTTGTTATACCAGATGCCGAGCAAGGCCATGACCACCGGGATATTTCGCTCCGGCGGAGCAGTGCGGAAGTGCTCATCGGCCTTGTGGGCACCTGTCAGAAGCGCTTCAAAATTGTCCATACCGATGTACAAGGCGATGGAAAGCCCGATGGCCGACCACAGTGAGTAGCGGCCGCCGACCCAATCCCAGAAAACAAACATGTTATCCCTGTCAATGCCGAAATCCTGCACCTCTTTGTGATTTGTCGAGATCGCGGCGAAATGGTTGGCAATAGCGGCCTCATCCTGCAGGTGCTGCAACAACCAGGCTCGCGCCGTGTGCGCATTGGTCATTGTCTCTTGTGTCGTAAAGGTTTTGGAGGCCACTAGGAAGAGAGTGGTCTCCGGCGAAAGATCCTTCAAGGTCGTCGCGATGTCAGTTGGATCGATATTGGAGACGAAATGCATGCGGAGGCGGCTGTGGCCGTAGGGCCGGAGGGCATGGACGACCATGCGCGGTCCGAGATCAGAACCGCCGATGCCTATATTGACGACATCTGTAATGGCGCGGCCCGTATATCCTCGCCACTCACCGTTGCGCACCGCCTCTGAGAAGCGCCGCATCCTGTGCAACACGGCATTTACCTGAGGCATCACGTCCGTGCCGTCCACGTAGATGGGCCGATTTGACCGGTTACGCAAGGCGATGTGCAAGGCAGGGCGCTCTTCCGTGGTGTTGATCCGCTCGCCGCGAAACATGGCCGCTATGGCCTGCGGCACTCCGGCTTCCTCGGTCAGTTGACGCAGAAGCGATAGGGTCTTTTGTGTGATACGATTCTTGGAGTAGTCAAATATGAGGTCGTCGAATACGATTGAAAACCGCTCAAAACGTTGAGGGTCAGCGGAAAACATCTCGCGCATGTGCGTGTTGGCTATCTCCCGTTGGTGGGCCTCCAGGGCGCGCCAAGCAGGAAGCTGGACTACGGACGACATATACTCACCCCTTGCCCCAATCATATTGCGGGAAGGCTAAGTCAGCAAGCCTTGTTGATCTGGCAAAGAAAACGAATTGAAGGAGATGTGGAAGCCATGACGGATGGTCGCACGTCGATCGCCACGCTCGGCGGCGGATGTTTTTGGTGTCTTGAGACCATATTCAGTGATTTGGCCGGGGTAAGAAAGGTGGTGTCGGGCTACGCCGGCGGCTCAACCGTCAACCCGTCGTATGAGCAGGTGTGCACGGGGGAGACAGGGCATGCTGAGGTGGTGCAAGTTACCTTCGACCCCGGTCAGATCTCCTACGCTGATCTGTTGACGGTGTTTTTCTCCATTCACGATCCCACTACGCTGAACAGACAGGGGGATGACGTTGGCTCGCAGTACCGCTCCGTGATTTTTTACCACTCGCCGGATCAGGAGCAGATTGCCAGGGCGCTCATCAAGGCTCTCGATGAAGAAGGTATTTGGGAGGCACCCATCGTTACCGAAGTAGTTCCATATGAGGTGTTCTATCCCGCGGAAGACTACCACATGGATTATTTCAGCCGCAATCCGTTTCAACCGTACTGCCGGATGGTCATTGCCCCCAAAGTCCGACAGTTTCGTCGCCGATTCTTGAGTAAACTGAAGGTGTGATCAGTGAGCAGGGGGCTATCGCCGGCTGCCGGGGATTCTTAGAGGTATCAAACGGAGCAAAAGATGTCAGGCCTGTTCTTTGCTACAATATGAACGTGGGAGATCCCGGTGTGGCTTAGGAGGAAGAGACGGGTGAGACGTTACGCCCAGCTCATCGCTCTGCGCTTCTTTCTGTTGATCGTCATCGCGACCGGTGTGGAATCAGCCACGGTCGATGTTCATTTTTTCTGGGGTGACGGCTGCACGGTATGCGCAAAAGAACATTTGTTCTTGGCCGAACTTCAGGAAAGATACGGGGAGGCTCTGGAAATACATGACTACGAGATTTGGTATCATCCGGAGCTGAAACCCTTGCTCTTTGAGATGGCGGCGGAGCGAGGAGTCGAGGTCGATGCAGTTCCGGTCACCTTTATCGGCGAGCGGGCCTGGATCGGTTTCGACGAAGCCGCGGGCGAAGAGATGATCACCACCATCGAAGCCACTATGGCCGGTGAACCCGTTGAGGCAACATCTCCGTCCGCCGTGGTGCGTCTGCCCTTCGGCCGCGAAGTCGATCTGCGCAAGCATTCCCTGATATGGGCGACTGTGGTGATCGGTCTTGTCGACGGTATGAATCCCTGCTCGCTCTGGATGCTTTCGTTGCTTCTGGCGATGATCATGCGTTCGGGATCACGGGCGAGGATCATCCTGGTGGGAGTCACGTTCCTTTTTGTCACTGCGGCCATCTACTCACTCTTTGTAGCTGGGTTGTTCAGCGTTTTCTCGTATGTGGGCTACCTGCGTTGGGTCCAGGTGGGTGCCGCCATGGTGGCTCTCGTCATGGGCGTGCTCAACATCAAGGATTATGCTGCTTTCGGTGTCGGTCCTTCCTTGGCCATTTCCAAGGAGAACAGACCTCGCATCTACCAGGGTATTCGAGACATCATGGCTGAGCGAAGCCCGGTGATGGCGTTCGGAGCAACAGCGGTCTTGGCGGCAGCAGTGGCATTGATGGAGTTGCCCTGTACCGCGGGCTTTCCAATGGTTTGGTCAAGTCTCTTGAGCAGCCAAGGGGTGAGTAAGACCGGGTTCATACTTCTACTATCGTTGTACATGGGGCTGTATCTTTTGGACGAACTGATCGTCTTCGGTGCAGCGGCCGCCACTCTTCGGGCGACCAGAATGCAGGAGAAGCATGGACGGCTCCTCAAACTGGGCGGAGGGAGTCTTATGCTGGCTTTTGCAGGGGCATTGCTGATTGAGCCCGAAATCTTGAATGACTTATCCGGGACACTCATCGTCTGTGCAGTCGCCGCTGCCTTGGCCGTGACGGTTGCTGCCGTCTTCGGCAGAGGGCGACGAGGTGATCAGATGCGCCCGTAAGGAGGGGAAGTAACCGTGACTCGTCGGATAGTGTTTGCATTGATCGTTCTGCTCGTGTTTGTGTCAGGGGATGCAGACAAGGTTTGGGCATGGTCCGATGATTGTGCCTGCTCCAGTCTGTCGCCGCCCGATGGCTATTATGTTACGTCCATCACTCCGGTCTGGGAAAAGGGCGAAGCATTTCTGGCCACCGGCAGCATGGTCACCGTTGCCGAGGCGCATCTGATGTCCTTTGATGTCCTATTGCAACTGGCAAGAATCTTGGAAGAGTCCAAGGATGCCTCCATTACGGCTGCCGATATGCTGTCGGGAGACTATCTGATCGCCCGCCTCAGCCTGTACCCGACGATAGGATCGTTGACAGCGGATCAATTGTCTCTTTTCATGGAGACATCCAAGTGTAAGGCCATCCTTCCGACGGCCTGCCTTGAGTGGCCCAAGAATATGTCATACCTTTCGCTGTATCTCATCTTCGACAGGGCTCAGATCTTGGACCCCAACCCCGATTGGGTCAGGGTGCATCTGGCGGGGCAGGAAGGTCAGGTCTATTTCGAGGTGAGAGGCTGAGTCGAGATCTCATACGGAGGGAGTCAGATACCCTGTGACGACACCTAATACGCCCCTGATTGGAACGGGTACTCTCACGCGTGAGGCCTTGCGAGGACGAGTGGCTGTGGTCAGTGGGGCCGGGGACGGTATTGGCTATGAAGCGGTGCGGGCGTTGGCCTGGCTGGGTGCCCACGTTGTGATTGCTGAATTGGACAAACGTCGAGGGCGCAAGGCAGAGCGTCAGCTCTTGGAAGAGATGGGTGAGGGCAGCGTAACCTTCGTCCATACCGACGTGGGCGACGAGCGTTCAGTCGGACGCCTGACTCAACGCCTGACTGACGGTGTCGGCAAGGCGGACATCGTCATCAACAATGCGACGGTGACTCCTGTGGGAGCCGTCGGTGAGATGCGCATCCAGGAGTGGGATCGCAGCTACAGAGTCAATGTGCGCGCTCCCGTGCTTTTGGCACAGGCCTTCTTGCCGGGCATGCTGAGACGCAAGTACGGCGTGTTCATCTGCGTATCATCTTCCGGCGCGGCACCGTATATGGGTGCCTACGAGGTTTTCAAGACCGCTCAGACCGAGTTGGCGAAGACATTGGCGGCTGAACTTGCCGGCAGTGGTGTCTCCGTGTTGAGTATCGCGCCGGGATTCGTACCTACTACGCCCGGGGCCGTCTCGGCAATCGCCAAGACCGCAGCCATCCATGGTCAGAGCGCATCTGAGTTTGAGGCCCAACGTCAACAACATGCAGTCTCTGCGGAGGCAGCCGGATCCGGATTCGCCGCCGCAGCGGCTTTGGCCTCTGATCTACACGGACAGGAGATCACCAGTCGGCAAGCGCTGCAAATGATTGGTATTCACAGCTATTGAGGCCGGAAAGCCACGCTTGGTCACAATACATACATGGGTAAGCTGGAGCATAGGACGGTGGCAATGATGAAGAAGATCGCCGATGGAAAGACGAAGACTCTTTATGCCTTGGATGACAATCGAGTGGTCATGGTATTCAAAGATGACGTTACGGGCACGGAAAGCGGTGTTGATCCGGGCGGTAACCAAGTGGTAGGCCAGGTCGAAGGCAAAGGGCGTGCCGCACTTAGACAGTCAGCCTACTTCTTCCGTCTCTTGGCCAGTCATGGAATCCCCACACACTTCGTGTCAGTCGACCTGGACAAAGGAATTCTGGTCGCCAGACGGGCAAAGTGGTACGGACTGGAGTTCATAGTCCGCTTCAAGGCCTACGGCAGTTTCGTGCGCCGCTACGGACGATACGTGCAAGAAGGCGCTGATCTGGGGACACTGGTTGAGATTACCCTTAAGGATGACGAGAGAGGAGATCCTCTGATCGTCGACGAGGCCTTGGATGCCATTGGTATCATGCCTTTGGAGAAAGTCCGGGAGGGGAAAGAGCTGGTTAAGAAAGCTGCCGGATTGATTCGCGAAAATTTGGCGGCCAAAGGACTCGAGCTCTTGGACATGAAATTCGAGTGCGGTCTTGTGGATGACCGCCTAGTGATCATCGACGACATTTCCACGGATAATATGCGGGTCATGCGCGATGGGCGGGGCTTGAGTCCACAAGAGCTACTGGACACGTTGGGATCCCAGAGAGTCGATGGCGTATGAGTCTTCCGGGGTGGGTCAAGGGGACTTCTTTTCCCTGTAAGCCGACGACGACGGTGCCCTTCCAAGAATCGGATTGCTGAAGACCCATGACTTGGATTCGCTGCACCCGCAGCGGGTGCGACGACCTTGGTGCCGTCTAGCGCCGAAGGTGGGCCGGCACCAATGGGTCCGGTTAGATCAGGGTGACGCCTCACGGTGAGCGTCACCCTGATCCTGTGTGTGCCCGGCATGCTTGCCGAGCCGGAAGGTTGAAAGAAACCTTCGTTACCTGCCAGTGGGAAAACAACCCGTAGGCAAGGGCGTCGCCGGTAACGGCGGGGTCTGAAGGAAGCCGAAGGG
>JBMNSS010000125.1:0-7950 GCA_050945315.1 Limnochordia bacterium
ATGCCGGGCACACGCAATGCGGCCCGCTATCCGCTCGGATAACAGGCCGCAATTCGTCCCAACCTTCTGCTTCTGAATCTCCCGGACTATCCGGAGCCGCGGTCTATCCGTGACGTACATCGCCGGCTCATCGTCAAAGCCGCGTCAGCCGGTGCAGCCACGATTCGCAGAACTGCAACTGTGTCCGGAGGCCGTCATGCTGAGCAATCAGGCTCCCCGGACCGCCCCCTTCTTTCCAACCGCCCCTGGGAGTGAGTCTGTTCCACCAAACCAAGTCGATCGTTTTGACCCTATGTGTCTCGAGTCACGGCATACTCCCACACATAGCGTCGGTCGAATACGTAGACGCGGTGTTTGCCGGGTCCGAGATCATCGGCAAATACCATTGAGTTGAAGCTGTAGCCGAAGTCATCCGGTCGTCCCGGTACTTCACCGAAGTCCTGACGGCAATACTCGTCGTGAGGCAAATGGGCGATGCATCGGCCGGAGCCATCTACTATGTACGGCCAGCCGCCTTCACTGTAGAGCAGAGCATCCATACCGCCCGGCAAGACACCCGGCAGGATGAAGGTAGGCATCGCTTGATGGAACTTCATCCGCACGGCGGACGGCTTTCCTAAAGGCCAGTACTCCTCCGGCCATACCTCCCAAATCAAAGAGCCGTCAGCAGAGAACAGCTGCAGTCTGTCGCGTTTGTTGTGCACAAACACCTGCGGCCCCGGCACATCGTCGCGCATCATGGTGAAATGGCACTGCTGTGGGTGCGGCAACTCACGTGACCAGAGCAAATCGCCTTGATCGTCAATAATGTAGACGTATTCGCTTGCCGCGAGAGCCAGCTTGCGCACAGGTTGCCCGTCGACGGCTAAGGCATCGACATGGTGTTCCGGGGGATCATACTCCTCAACCTGCGGGTCGAAGATAAAGCGGACGGACAGATCGTGGTCCAGCCAGTTGTACCCGATAATAAACTCATCATAGCCGTCGCCATCCAAATCGGACACCAATGGGAGATGCCCTGCCCCGCGCAATTCTCTCGTGTCTAACAGATCGAGATTGGCGGAGAAGAAAAGGCACGGGTTTCCATAGGTATGGGGGGGATATGCCTTCTCACTGTTTTGCACCAATATGGTGTACTCATCGGCTCCCGGACCGGTTTTTGCGGCGGCGACGATGGCGAAGTTGTCTGCCGGCAAATCGACTTTGGACAGAACGACACCGGTACGGCCATCCAAGACCAACAGAGCGGTGCCCTGAAGACACAGGACTTCCGGATATCCATCGCCGTTGATGTCAGCGACATCGAGCGAGCGTTCTGCACAATGCGTGAGGAACGGCTCAGACCCGGACCAGGGCGTACCCACCTGCCACAAGAGCTCACCTTGTGATGTGAGGGCGGTCAAGCAGAAGTGCTGTCGACCGCTGCCGCGTACGCTATGAACACGCGAATAGAAGATGCCGGCCGCCTGAAGGCACAAGATCTCTTTTTCACCGTCGCCGTTGACATCCGCGAAGAACTGATATCCACCGTAGGGTTCGATAGAAGTGCGATTAAGCAACGTGATCTCCATGGGCTACAACACTCCCTGCTGCAGTTCTTGTCCGAACAAGCAACCCGCTGATCGATGTCCAACTGCCCGTTTATGCCTTTCTGCACAAGCCCGCGATCGACACTAATTGCCACCGGAGGCAATGGCCGCTTGCATAGCCGGAAGTGCAGCTTCCAGCGCCACTCGTACTGACAGATTTTGGGTAACCGTGCGCGTCCAAGCCTTTTCCACTTCGGCCCAGACTTCCGCAAAACCCGGCAAGAAGAAGGGATGGCTGATCGGCACACCTGCAGGATTGATCAGCGGCCCGAAGATGTCCTGCTCGCTATGACCGGGCGGCAGAGGAGTCTTTTGCACCATACGCCGGATGCTGGCCCGCGTCAGAGGGAAGAATCCGTTGTCACCGAGTACCTGCTGCCCCTCTGTACCGAAGAAGCGCAGGAATTCCCAGGCTTCAGCATGATGCTTACTATCGCGGGCGATGGCCAAGGGATGTGTGAGCGAGAAATTGATGGTGGGACCGGCTCCGGTGGGCAGATCTATGATGGCCCAGGAATAGGTCTCATGCATCTTCTGATCGAGAAAGAGCGTCCGCGGCGCTTCCCACAAATCCATGAAAGCCGCTTTGCCATTCAGAAAGCGGTCCGTGGATCCGCCTCCCGTATCCATGGCATCGTGCTCGTTTTTCAGGTCGGTCCACCATTGAAGGGCATCTATCACCCGGTTATCCATCACGGTCAGTTCGCCGGTAGCCTCGTCCATTATTCGGCCGCCGTTGAGGTAGGGCCAGTAATAGCTGGGCTTGGAGTAATGCCCGCCGCGAAAGCCCCACTGGTCGATCGTTCCGTCGCCGTTGAGATCGCGTGTCGTTTTCTGCGCCAGGGATTTGAGAATGTCCAAAGTCCATCCTCGTCCGGGTGCCTCGGCACCCACGTTGTAAAGAAGTGTGCGATTCACATACATCATGTTGTAGCCCGGAGTCCAAGGCAAGCCGTAGTAGCGCCCGTTGATGTGTACAGCCTGCATGGAACCGGGTCTGTATGCACTGGGGTCAATTCGATCCCTTTTCATGAGATCGGTGATGTCCAAAGATACATCGGTAACAAGCGGGCCCCAAGCCTGAGACCGCAGAGCCATCACATCGGGGGCCGCTCCTCCCGCAATCAGAGTCTTGATCTTGTCGGTATCACCGTTGACCTGTTCAACTTGGATGCTCGGATGCTGCGCTTCAAAATGAGCGATCAGTTCCGCCAACTGCGTCCTATAGGGTTCCCGGGCGCCAAACCAATGAACGAATGAAAGCTTCACCTCAGTTGCAGTGGCAACCATCATGCCCGGCAAGACAAGAAGCATGAGCAGCCATAGCCCGCCAATGATCTTTCCCCTGCCCCTCAAACCTGTCATATGGAACACCTCCCTGGTCTCGCTATAGGCTTCAGCCCTTGTCACCCATACAACCCCATAGGGATGTTGTAGGTCGCCTAACCTATAAATCCAGTAGACTCCTCCTAGAGCATAATGTCAACCCCTGATTATACATGCTTAATTCCTTATAAAGTATTGAGACACTACCGGAGAAGTACAGACCGGCGATCCATGAGAGCGGCCTCATCGAAGCTCGATCTTTGGAGTTTTGCCATGGCTCTAAGATCTAAACCATGACACCGAGCGCTACCGTTCGTCGATTCAGAGCACCTTGATAAGAGCCGACGGAACGATGAGCCCGGTGATGCAAAAGGAGCTGCCCTCGCACACAAGGAGACAGCTCCCTATCCCTCTTCGCCGGCGGATACCGGGTGTCTCTCTACAACGCCATCGCTGTCAGTGATTGACCGGCAACTCCCGTCGATCTTTCCCTCTGCGCATACCCTCCCTGCCGCCGAAACGGTACGGGATGCGATCTTCCACGACAAGCAGCGGCGGGAACGGCTTGTGAGGCTCAGTCTGATACCAGTAGGCCACACTGGTCCAATCGCCCGAGCGGTCATTGGCGTGGCCGTGTTCTATGGAGAAAAGCAAGGACTTGTTGAAGTAGACCGGATCCTCAATGTGGTAGCGGTACATAGAGTGCTTCCCTGTGTAGTCGTCATTCCCCTTAAAGTGATAACCATAGTACGGAGTACAGAACGTCTGCTGCAGTCGGTTGAAGTTCCAGGCGCCGCAGAAGTAATCTTCCATGCCCGTTCCGTGCAACGATGGGGGCCAAGCCTCTCCGTCGATGAAAAACATATCATCGCCTTCTCCCCACCATCCGGGCTCATTTGTATCGAGATCAATGTGGCAGCCCACGTAGTGCCCTCGCCCTTCTGCTTCCAAGACGACGTAGTTGTCCCGCCCCGTGGCATTGACAGGACCAGTGGCGCCTCGGGCCCAGGTACCCTGCGGCGCGTCAGCTTTGACTACCAGCTTCCGGCGCCACTGGGCATGGAAGCGGCCCAACCCACTCACGTCCGTACCCAGTTCATGATCGACATAGAAATAGAGGATGGCATCCTTTTCGCCCTGATTTTCCACCGTAATCCGGGCTCGTTGGGCGAACGGCATGGGGAACCAGCAGTTGAAGGCCCGGTCGAACATCTGCAGGGGCGCGGAACTGAAGTAGGCAACCGTTGCATGCCCGAGGCCGAAAAAGTCTCCGATGGGGCATTCCACACTGGGCAGATCTTCATCGTCCCAGTACATGCGCAGTACAAGATTGCGCAGATAGAAATCCTCGCCACCGGCAATCGTCATCCAAATGTGCCTTATGCATCCCGGCCCCGTCAGGTTTACCAAGGTAGAGTCTTGCCCGGCCTGAATAAGCCAGTTGTCCGTGTTACCGCCGGTGATATCCCAGCTGGATACTCTCCGTGACTTCAACTCCCGTAACCGTGCCAGATTTGCCAGCGCACCGTCCATCGCTATCCCTCCAAATGAACTCATAGTTTGCCATGGCCGCCTGTGTTTGGCGGAACCAACAATCCCGACCATGGACTTCGCTTCACATTGGGTCGTTCCACCGAAGGCTTTCTTCGCCGTCCGGCCCGCAGCTACTGCCTGGATCGCCTCAGTTCGAGGACAGCCCGGCAAACACGCCGCGTGTTGCAGACTTCGCGAAGGCGATTGTGCAATACTCAGCGAGGATCGGATCACGGAAAACACCAAGTGTCAAAAACAATCGTGTGACCAAGCAGACCGCGACCGGAGAGCTCATCATGTAGAGCACCGAGGCGACCACGACAATCCACAGGATCCGGGATCGCCTCCGTCAGTGAGCCCCGTCCAGCGATACCTGGCGGGGCGGTGAACCGTCCAATTCCAAGAAGGTGACGGTGCCTTGACGCGGGTAGACTCGGCCGGCGGAAACCACACTTAAAGGCAACAAATACATGTCCAGCCCGTTGGCCATCACATGACCGGGAAAGAAGTGCAGATGCCCGGTGAAGACGATATCCAGGCCTGCGACCAGAAGACCCTCGATCGTAGCCGGCATGCCCTGTTGCAGTGACTTCTGAGGGTCTCGCCCCGGTTCAACCGAGGTGATAAACCTCCTGATAGCTTCTATGTTGAAGGGTTTGTGCGTAAAGAGAAGGGTCTGTCCGTTGGCTTCACGGTTGGCACTCTCGGTCAGGCTTTCTTCCAGCCACTGTTGCGTCTGCGTCGGGATCTCAGCCGGCGAGCTGTCCAACAGAAGGAGCCGGGCAAAACCGACATCGATGGCTCGATTGCCAATCTCAATCCCCGCATCGGCCCATCCCTTCCGGGCGGCCTCCTCGATCTGCGGCGTCTCATAGGGACCCGTGACCTCTCCGTTCTCTCTTATGTAACCGGCAATATCATGATTCCCCGGCGTCAACAGCCACGGCGCGCCTAAAGAATCGAGGAAGTGGATGGCCGCGTCTCGGTTTTCATCACTGTACCAGTCGATGAGATCACCTACGGAGATCACCAGATCAGGGGCTTCCTGCCGCACCAGAATCCGAAGGGCCTTTAGGGCCCCATCCGTTTGAGCAAAATGCGCCCGACGTTCACGGGCCTCCGGAAAAGGATCATGGGGCGAGATGATGTGCAGATCACCAAGGATGGCCAGCTTCAATGTTTGGTCCCACCAATCCATAGGCGAAGGAGAGCAATACGGCTCCCCTTCGCCTTGCGTGATGTGTTAAGTCCGTTCTACGATGTGTAGTCTATCAATGGGCTCCTTCAGCAAACAGAGCCGTGATAATTCGATCGGCTTCCTCCAGGGCCACTCTGGCCGAAGCTTCGCCGCGCCACACCCTGTTGAGCTGATTCGTGAGCGTGGTGGTGATCCGGGCATCCATGACCATCCCCTCTTTCAAGAAGATATTGTCCGGATGCACGGACTGCTCGAAGAAGGCCATCCAGTTGGCAGGCAGATCCGGCACACAGGTATTCCAAGCGCGGGCCACCCGGGCCAAGACAGGCAGACGTCCGGTGTGAGAGGCCATGCTGCGTTGGGCTTGCTCCGTGGTGCCGACGAATTTCACCCACTCCCAAGCCTCCCGCGGATGCTTGCTGTGGGCGCTGATCTGAAAACCGTTCAACGATACGTTCGTGGCATTATTGACAGGCCCGTAGGGCTGCAGCGCCACGTCCCACTCAAACGGAACACCCTTCATGTAGGTACCCAAGATCCCCGGGCCGTCAACGACGGCAATGGCCGCTTTGTTGTGATAGAAATAGGTCCCTCCGCCGACGGTTGCCGGCTGCGTCACCCGATCTTCCCACATCAACCGTTCTATGAACTCTATGGCCGTGACCACGGGCTCACTCAAGACCAAGCTTTTCGTCGGGAAAATGTCACGATCAAAGAAGTTGCCGCCTGCTTGGATGGATTGGATGTACGGACGGGAACGCATGCGGTCCAGGCCCCAGATCTCGGCTATCCCGTCGCCGTCCTCATCTTTAGTCAGCTTGCGGCCGTATTCGCGCATCAACGGCCATGTCCATTCCCCCGCCTTCAGCTCGGCAGGCGGTGTCAAGCCCGCTTGACGCAGCATGTCGAGATTATACCAAGTGACGATCGAGTACACCTCGATAGGCAGCATGAACAGAAGTCCTTTGGGAGTGGTCAGAGCATTCAACATGGCCGGCGGAATAAGACTCTTCAATTGGGGATCTAGGAACTTGTTGAGATCGTAGAACATATCTTCGGCGATAAGAGGCGCCGACACGTGAGTTACCAAATCGAGCACGTCGGGTGAGATACCCCCGGCGACCATGACCAAGAACTTCTCATTAGGTGTGGAGTCCGTCAAAATCTCTATTTCGTACCCGGGATTGGCCTTTTCAAAGGGCTCCTTCATTTCCCGCAAGAAATTCTGCCACGATTCGCTGTGAGCTCCTGAGCTCAGATGTGTGATCTTCACCGTAGAACCCAAACAAGAAAAAGCGAGCGCCAGACCTAACGCAACGGCAAGACAAAGCGACAGGCACCTTCTTCGATTGATCATGCTCTTACACTCCTTCTTGAGCGATTTCACCATCCGTCACCGACGTGCGGATTTTGTTGTTACGCACCGCATATTTGGTTCGCCGAGTCAATACCTGCTCCCTTCCCACCCTTTTCTTCATCCATGATAAGTTGTTGATCCGTTAAGTTTCGCTGCCATTGAAGGTTATTATGGATCAATCTCTAACACCTAGCATGACAATAACGCCAGATATACCAAAGGGAGAGTGCCCATATGATTCAGCGGAGTGCCTGCCTAAGGCGGCGAAGAGCAGGAAAAACGGCATGGATGGTAATCGCATGCCTGTGTCTGTCTTTAATCCTTGGGGCTGTCACCACGGCGGCCAAGACGACCCTTGAGTTGTGGACGAAGTTCGCTGATGACAGACTTGCACCCCATCGGGCGCTGATGGAAGAGTACGAGAGACTCAACCCCGACATAGAGATCGAATACGCGACCGTCACAGGCGACTACTCCACTAAGCTGGTAGTCGCCATCGCCGCAGGGGCCGCGCCGGATGTGGCCCAGGTCTTCCCTACGCTTTCCATTCCGGAGTTTGCACATAAGGGTCTGGTTCAACCGCTTGACCGGTTCATGGCCGCGGCGGGTGTCAAACCGGGCGATTTTGCTCCCGGAGCATATGAATCCTGGCGCTATGACGGCCAAACCTGGGCGATGACCGGTGACATCGACGTCAATATGTTCTATTGGAACAAAGAGACTTTCGCCCGCGAAGGCCTTGATCCCGAGGCTTACCCTGTCAGCATCTCCGAACTGGATAGCACGGCCCGCAGACTCACCCGCACCGATGGGTCCGGTAATCTGACGCGTTTGGGTTTTGTTCCCTGGCTGGGCGACTGGCTTACGTGGGCCGCACCGTGGAACGTCGAATGGTATGATGCCGAAACGCAAACGGTGACGGCTGATGACACCAATGCCGTGGCCAT
>JBMNSS010000126.1:0-7846 GCA_050945315.1 Limnochordia bacterium
GGACACCGTGAGCGCCTGCTTCCAGGTACTTCAAAACGGGTTCCCGGCGCACCTCAGGGATACGCACGATGGGTGCCAACCCTGAACCCCGGCCGGCCAAGATCATGTCTTCCGCCGTTTCGTAGCTGAAGGAACCGTGTTCACAATCCAGCACGACGAAGTCGAAGCCGGCTTCAGCCATGATGGGCATGACCGCGGGATTGCGCATGGACGTGATCATCGTACCAAGAGCCGTCCCATGTCGGGCCCAGATCTCATTGATCATAACAGGCATCATCCTTTCGCACCAAGGCGGTGGCATTGCTCAACCGTTCGTGTTCGACGTGCTTGTCGCATCGGCCAACACGCTTCAGAAACAGCTCGGTGCGCCGGCTTGCAGTTCGTTCACCAGCGGCCCGAAATAGCTGTACTTGGCATCCAGGTTGTTCAGCATGTCAATCAACAGTTCAACCAATCGGTCCCCGTCGCCCGCACCGACAAAAAGAGTCCGGCCGCCATCGCGCAACTCGACCACACCGTCGGCCTCCGGTCCTGTCAAGGCGTCATCCAAGATGATCCGGGCCCGATCACCCGCGGGGGCGGGGACCTGACGCTCCATGCGCCCCTGAAACTCGCCGGAGAAGGTGACCAGATGCCATTTTGATGCGCTGTCTTCATAGTAGACCTGCGGCGGAACCACCAGGGTGGCCCTGTCAAACAACACTCCGTCTGCCGCAAGAACGCCCTGACAGTCCGCGCGACATGCCTGGATGTAATCGGTGAAATACTTCTGCAACCGATACGCCGCATACAGCACCTTCTCCGACGGATCATCAGGAAGCTTCACCATCGTCTGCGATCCGCCGGGCTGGGAGACGAAGGCAAAGGAAAGCAGGCTTTCCCGACTCAGGCGATAGCTGTCTGACACATAACGGACCTCAAGGACATCACCCTCGCTCACTTTTTCCCTGAAAGTGTGTATTCCGTCGGAGCCTTGTATCACCACGTTGCGTCCGTTGATCGTCACTCGCGACAGAGAGTATCCCAACGGGGGATCGACGAAGAACGTGACTGTTTGGGGTGAGGTCCGATCAAACTCCACACGAGTCGTGACCGACGCCAGATCCTCCGCTTGGCTCACCCACGCCCCGATGACGGCATCGCCGGCGACTGGGAGAAGGCCCAGTGCGGCCCGCCCGACGAAGTATTCGCGGGAGGGGATCGCCACACTGAGGCGTGTCACGCGGTCTTGCACGACGTTGTACAAGGCCGTGCCGTCAAAATGGGTGAACAGATACTCCGTATCGCCCAAATAGGGATTGTCCACCGACAACTCACCCTCGAACGGGACCGTGGTCCCGTTGCCGACCGTGACGTAGCTGCGCCCGGCGCGGCCGTAGCGGCTGTACCACAACTGAGAAGCACCGCAGATCGCCGGCACCGGCTGACGGCCCGCCCTGATCAGCTCAACCAGCATGGGCATTACCCTACCTAACGGCGGCACGCCTTGCACGTAAGCCGATCCGTTCGGCAGGACCCCCAGCTCTATGCTCTTGAGGATAAGATAATCCACCTTGCCCAGGAAAGCCTCTTTCAGTGCCTCGGGGCCATAGGCTCGACTGAGCGGAGCTTCGTGATCCCAGTCTCTCCACCAGGACAATGTCTTTTGGCCAAAGCGCGATCTCAAATGCTCGGGGCGCATGCCATGAGTCGTACCCCAAGGAGCGGCCTCGAACATGGCCGCGTCCGAGCGAACAAGGGTCATGTAGACACCGTCAGCGCTCGGATTGGCGACGATCAGCATGGGACGACCGTCTTTTTCCAAACTGCGGGCGTACTCCATCAACAGAGCAATGCCTACACCCTCGTCGACAAAGACACCCCGCTCATCGTAGGCCCGACCCGGCGCCTCCGTCACACCTTGTGTGTCGTCGGCGTACACCCGGATGCCCCCGCCCGAAACATCGAAGGCAAAACCCTGCATGTCGAGTTCTTCAACCACCAACCTCATGTCCTCCCGCAACACTTCGGCATATCCGTTGCCGAACGGAAAGACACGGCATGTGGTATCGTAACCGGTCACATAGCCCACCTTGGTGACGAGCCGCCCCTCTTCATCTTTGAGACACGCCTCAGGATACAGCCGTTGCGCCAGCTGCTCTTCCACCCAGATACCCGAAGGCACGTAAAACAGCATGGCCACGCCGGAATTGACCCCGCCCCGGAAGACATCCTTGCGCCATTGGTGGAACTGCTCGTAGCCGAAAGCTCTGTTGCCCGTGATCGGGCTCGGCGGCCTGTAGTTCCAGAACTCACGGTGACCGTAGATGTCACCGGTTCGCTTAAACGGCGCGTACTCCCATTCCCAGCCCGAATACGTTCGACGGTACATGCCGGGATTGCTTCTGTTCCAGGCCGAACTCCTCGCTCCGGCGAGTGTCAGCCGGGTATCGGCTTCTGCCGGAAGAGCAAATGCGTGCGGGAACTCATCACAGTAACGTTGCAGCACGGCAAGATGGCCGTACTTGCCGTCAACGGCGCCGAGGACAAACTCAACTTGTTCAGTGGACCCGGGATCAACCACGATACGGGTGACATACTCGAGTTCAGCACGCAGCCGGTCGACCGAAGTGACGGAGGAACACAGATAGGAGAGTAGCTGCATGGGCTCGATTCCTACAAACACTCCGGCCCCCGGCGTCAACAGGGCGGCGGCGGGAAACACCGCCGGCAGAGTATCATGCTTGTGGGTCAGGCCGGGCCGCCCGGCAACGATGTTCAGGCCGTCCCAGAAGTGCCAGTCCGCGGCAAGGGACAGATCAAGGCTGACCCCCGGCTCAAGCCAACGCTGTTGCTCTCCTTCGTTGGTGAAAGACAAGACCAGCGACAGATGCCCTGCCCGCGGCAGCAGGCGGGCACTCATGGCGAGCCCGTCGGACAACGTCCACTGAGCCTGACGCCCTGAGTCATCGGCCTTGCCGTCAATCAGCCTGAGTTGTCGATTCTCCTTACCGTCGCGCAAAACCAGAGATCCCCTCGCTTGGGTGATACCGGGAGGCAGATCTGACAGAATGAGCGTCCCCAGATGACCCGAGGCGAGAACCTCGGGTCGGGAATCAAGAACCATGCTGACAGTCGCCACTTGTCCGAAGCTTTCCGGTGCGCCCAAGGCGGCGACAAATGCCAGGAGCACAACCAGAGTGCGGGTTGCTATCATCGTCTGACGCAAAGGCAATACCTCCCGTCTCCAATCTTTCTGAGCCTATTGCTCTCTAGCGCGGATAGCGCACCTCGAATGCGTCTCCTCGCTCATCAGTGACGACAACCGTGTAGCCGGTGACGTCGGCGGCCACCTGAAGAGTGTGCGACCAAGTCCGGGCGGATTGCCTGAGTTGACCGGTGTCATAGACCGACCGGCCGAAATCGTCCAATATCTCAACTCTTTGAATGCCGCTTCCTTGCTCGGCAGCCGTCACTTCCACGGACATATCCACCCAAGGAATGCCAAGATACAGCTGGTCAAGCCAGATCTTGCCAGGCATCGGATTGTTGTACAACGTCAGGATGAGGCGCAAAGCAGTGACACTGTCGGCATTGGTGAAGTACATGCGCGCCCGCTGCCAGTCAACACCGACCGACCCCTCCAAAAGCTCGCCCTCGACAAACGTGGGATAGAGGGGATGCTCGGCGGCGGCAGTCAAATACAGCCGACGATTGTCGTAGACCAGCTTCCGGTTGTCGTCATAGCCCATGGCATACATGAGAACTTTCCCGCTTTCCATCTTGACGGCCGTGCTGAACAGAAGGCTCTCATGTGGCTCAACCGCGATGTCGTATTGCCGCCAAGACCCCGTTAAGTCACCCCTGACACTGGACAGATAGAGGCTTTTTTGACCGCGGAAAGCATCGTCGCTCCACAGGCATTCCACCTCGCCCGGTCGGGCGCCGCTGTTGCGCCAACCCTCAGGGCTCGACGTTCCCTCCTCAACATCGGGGTTGACCAGACGATTGGTCGCCCCCAGTTCGGGTTGGACGGTCACTGTGACATTCATCGCCGTTGCCCCTGCGCACAAGCAAACAACCAGGGCCATCATTGCCATACACGTCCGGATGTCGCGTCTTTTCATGGTTCTGACCTCCAATCATGTGTTGTGTCGCCTGATCGAATCGATCTATTGAATCGATTCACTGCGATGATTGCCCGCTCTGAACCCGATCTCCTCCGTAGTGCGGCGAAAATCCGCACAAATCGGCTTGCGGGTATGTGCCGCTGCGGCACGGCTTAGCAGTATACGTGCCTGGCGCCCGAGTCAGAGATCATACAGTTGAGACATAAACGTGCCTTAAAGCGCCCGCAGCAGGAGATTTCGGTGAAGCGGGGGAATTATGTCTGGACGAACGAACCGATTCAGTCGTCCTCGTCGGGCGATAGGAGATGAGAATCGAGTGGTTAATGTGACAGGGGCATACTCAGCCCACCTTCAACCAACGCAAGAGACCTGGGGACTTAGTCTGCCGCCAACGGGCGTGTCCAGACGTGTCAGCAGACGCTTCAACATACAAGGATCCGAGACGCTGGCCGACATCACGGGCCCGGGGTGTATTCGCCGTATCTGGGTGACCGGTCGCGGCATTGGGCGGGAGCTGGTCCTGCGGATCTACTTTGACGGTGCATCGGTACCCCACGTGGAGGCGCCTCTGGCCGATTTTTTCGGGATCATGCACGACAAATCGGAGTGCAACCGCGACGGAGAGAATCCGGAAAGAGCCGCCTACACCATCAACACGCCGTTTTTGGCCTCGAAGCCTCACAACGGCTTTACCTGCTATTTTCCCATGCCCTTCGCCCATTCCGCTAAGATTACCGTCGACAACGACTCGGAGCGGCCTTCGCGCCTGTACTACATCATAGACTGGCATGAGTACCCTGATCAGGAGTTGACCGAGCCTATGCGGTTTTGCGCCCGGTGGCGCAGAGAGGCCCCGGTACCGGACTATCAGGATGATTTTCTGATACTTGACGCAGACGGTCCGGGTCGCCTGGTTGGTTTTGTGCACAGCGTGGATATGCTGCACAGCCGGCATATTATGCGCTGGAGCCATGCCGGTTCCGACAATATCTACATCGACGGCGAAGGACCCTTCCCGGCGTTTTTGAGGGGTATCGGAGGAGAAGACACCTTCGGCACGTCCTATGGCGGCCACTGCTACCCTGCGCAGTCATCCGTTTTCTCCGACATGCCGTATTACCGACAAAAAAACGCCGAAAACACCGACCTGCAGCAGATGGTGGGCTATCGATTCTTCGTCCATGACGAGATCCGTTTTGACAAGTCTATCCACCTCCGCTTCGGGGCGCGGGCTCATGACGTGGCGACCACGGTATACTGGTATTCCGCGGCCCCGGTGCATCCCTATGTGGCCGTGCCCCCGTATCCGCAGAGACTGCCGGGAAAAAGCCCCGGCAGAGCCTACGACCTGCCCCTGCGGGATACCGGCCATTGGTTCATCAGCGGACCTTTTCCGTGTCCGGTCGACTGGGATCTGCCCCAGACCGGCCCGGATGCCGACCGGTCACTCCATGGCCGGCCTTGGCGCAGACGCGCCGCTTTGCGGTCGTTTGTTGACTTCAACCATGTCTTCCGCCCCGTACCGTCGAATGACAACAGTGCCACGCTCACTGACGTGGCCGCCGTCGCCGCCTGCGAGCTGCACACGGCTCAACCAACCAGGGCCACACTGACCTTTGGCTGGGACGACACGTTGAGATTCCGACTCAACGGTGCCCCTGCCGTTGATCTCGGCCATCACCCGCATTTCCGCTCTCAATCGATTGAGGTGGACCTTCACAAAGGCAGCAACCGTCTTGTCGTCTTGCTCACTAACACCACGGGGCTTTCGTGCGGAGGCTGGAGTTTCTCATTCGGTGCCGTGACGGAATCAGGAGAGCGCCTGATCCCTCAGGCATTGTGGCCCGCCACGGAGAGCAAAGACGGGCAGGTACTTAATCTGCACTTTGCCGCAGGTGAGTTTGAGCCTCTGCCTGATTACCGGGTCTTTGTGCCGCCATACGCGGAAGAGCCGAAGGCACGCAGCTTTCCAAAGGAACTTGACATCATCTGCAGCCCGCAGACCGAGACATTTCCCAGTCCTTTGGGCCCTGTCTCGGTAACGGTTGCGGCCGGCGAAAACACCGGTCTTGGATTTCGCTGGCGCGATCCTGTTGTGGCGGGCCCCATGCAACCGCGGTCGGCCTTGGTCAGAGGCGAAGTGCGGGCCAATGCTCACCCGGAGGGTGAAGCCGTCTCACTCGAGCTGACATTGGCCGGACTGCCCCCGGGCGAGTACGATCTTGTCACGTTCCATCACTGCCATACGAACGGCGAGCAACTCAAGCCGGTGCAAGTCTTTGTAAACGGGCGGGAGACCGAAAGAGACGGATGGCAGAGCACCGGTCTCAATCCCGATGAAATAGGCGAGATTGCCCTGAGAATCGTGGGTGGTGCACCCGTTCGCGTCGTTTATACCGCTGAATCCGCCGTCGTCCTCAACGGCTTTCGACTTCGTTTACGTAAGTGCCCAAACTAGGCCCTTCCATTGGTTTGTAGGGCATGCTTTGCTACAATGATGATAGTGTGGGGCGCTCAGCATATGGTGCCGATCGCCCTACTCCATCCGGAGGGAAGTTCAAAGATTGGCCACTATTCATGATGTTGCCCGATATGCCGGGGTGTCGGTGGGCACTGTCTCAGCGGTGCTCAACGGGAGCGGACGAGTCTCTCCCAAGCTTCAACAAAAGGTGGACGAGGCCATCCAAGCCCTTGATTACCGCCCCAGTCACTACGCCCGGGCACTAAAACGTCAGCGCACCCACTCACTGGCCTACCTCGTGCCTGACGTGACCAATCCCGGTTTTGCCAGCATTCTGCGCGCTACCACCCGCGCCGCTCGTCAACGGGATTACACAGTCTTCGTTTTCGATACCGGCGGGGATCCCGATGCAGCCCGGGAGAGTGTGGAACGCGTCATCGAACTGCGGGTGGACGGAGTGATCTTGTCACTCACTTGGGATCTGGCCCACCCTGAGCTGGTCGATGCCTTGAGAAGACGGGATATCGAGGCTGTGGGCATATCCGGCTCCAGGCCCGTGGACAGTATCGATTGCTTCCTGTGGGACGAAGTCAACGCCGGATACACGCTCGCCCGTTACCTCTTGCGGCTGGGTCACCGAGTCTTGGCCTTCCTTCATCCCGCCGACAGCGAAAGCGCCGGACGGCGCTTGCAGGGCATCCGGGATGCATATCAAGAGGCGGGGATCCCGACATCCTCCATCCATACCTATCCCGTCGGCGGATACACCACCAAAGACGCCTACGAGGGTACGCTTCAAGCGATCAGCAGCGCGGTGCCCTTCAGCGCACTCATCGCCTTTAACGATGCCTTCGTGACCGGCGCCACGGCCGCCTTGGCGGATCAGGGCCTATGGATACCCGAACACATATCGGTAGCGACCTTCGGCAACAGTCACACCACGTTTTCGCGCCCGCAGATCACCTCGATGACGTATGACTACGAAAGCGTCGGAGCCCGAGCCAGCCGGCGGCTGTTGGATCGCATTGAGAAAGAATACGACGGCGAGCCGCGCTGTGAGTACGTTCCCATGGATCTCGTTGTGCGTCCGTCGTGTCGGGCCGTCTCTCCCGCTCTCATCCGCCCCGAAGAGCATACACGCATGAAATGAAATCGAGTAGGGTGACGCTGCGCTGATCTGGCGCAGCGTCGGCCCTCTCACAGAACCGTACGTACGGGTCCGTATACGGCTCCTGAAGAACCTTGACGTTACGCTTGGTAACGGTGCAAAATCCCG
>JBMNSS010000127.1:0-7746 GCA_050945315.1 Limnochordia bacterium
TGCATATGTCGGTGAATATGGTTGACACGGCCATGGTGGGACGTCTCGGGGCGTCAGCTTTGGCTTCGGTGGGTTTGGGAGCACAGATCATGATGATCGCCGCTTCGCTCTTTGCCTCGATAACCACCGGCACCACGGCGCTTGTCGCCCGATGTACCGGTGCTCTGGAGTTTGATGAGGCGAACAAAGTGGCGCGTCAGTCCCTTATCATGGGGGGTGGTCTGGCCTTTGCGGCCAGCCTTTTTTTCGTTCTTTTGGCTGATCAGCTGGTCAAAATCTTGTTTCCCAAGGCCGCACCGGATGTTTTGGAGGGTGCCGCTACGTATGTGCGCATCGTGGGGCTCGGCGTTATTCCGCAATTCTTATTCGTTATGAGCAATGCCGCACTACGGGGTGCCGGGGACACGAAAACACCCATGTTGACCACCGGTGTAACAAACATAGCCAACGTCATTGGCAACTACCTGCTGATCTTCGGGGCTGCCGGTTTTCCCCGCTTGGGTTTGCGAGGCGCGGCGATTTCCACGACCGTCGCCCACTTCCTCGGTGCGTTTGTTGCCTTGTCGGCTCTCTATGGCGGCAAGAAGGCGGTCCGTCTGCGCCTGCGTGATGATTACCGCCCTGATGTAGGGACTCTGAGGCGTATCCTTAACATCAGCATTCCGGCGGGCATGGAGCAAGGTGTCATACGCGTGGGACAAATGGCCTTCACCATGATTCTGTCGTCTTTGGGTACCGTGGCCTTCGCCTCCCATCGCATTGCCTTGCAGACTGAGAATCTATCGTTCATAGCGGGGGCAGGTTTCGCCTTGGCCGCCACGTCCCTGGTCGGACAGGCTCTGGGAGCCGGTGATCCGAAGGAAGCCGAGCGCGTAGGTTTGGAGGCAGCGCGCATCGCGGCATGTATCATGGGGTTTATGGGACTGATCTTTCTTATGTTCCCCCGGGCATTGGTGAGCATATTTACCACGGATCCGGAGGTCATCAATCACAGTACGGTGGTCATTCGGATCGTGGCCATCACCCAGCCCTTCATGGCTTTCCACCGGGTCCTGTCAGGGGCCCTGAGAGGGGCCGGCGATACACGCACAGTCATGATAGTCAGCCTCTTGGGAATCTGCGGCATACGCCTCATTTTGGCTCACTGGCTCGTCAGCCTCGGGTATGGATTAGTCGGAGCATGGATTGCCATGTCCATCGATCTCACCGTACGAGGTTGCTTGTTGTACTGGCGCTTTCGCCATGGGAGTTGGAAGAAAGTGGTTGTCTGATGATCTTAGGCGGAGTGCTCTTTGCGGGGGAGGGAATGCATCGAACAACCCGAAGCTTAGCTGCAATCGGAGTTACACCTGTATGCCATCCACACCTCAGCAAGGGGAGGGAGTTGCATGGGCAAGATCCGCGTCGGACTCATCGGGTGCGGCAACATCGCCACCCGACATGCTCGCTGGATGCTGAGTATCCCCGAAGTTCAGCTCGTCGCTTTGTGTGACATTGATCCCCAGGCCTTTGATCGACTGTATCAGAGGGTACCTGGATTGATGCCTGATCTGCCCAGGTTCTCAGACTACCGGCAGATGCTGGATGCCGTTGAGTTGGATGCCGTTCAAGTCTTGACTCCCCATACGTTGCATTTCGAACACATCGTCAACTCTTTGGATCGTGGTCTGCACGTTCTCGTGGAAAAACCTATGGTCTGTACAAGTGAACACGCCCGAGCCGTGATCGAGGCCAAAGACAGATCAGGTAAAGTGGTTGTGGTCTCCTATCAACGGCGTTATCAGGAGAATTTCCGCTTCATACGTGACTTGCTGAATGATGGGCCGATGGGAAAGGCGCAGTATGTGTCAGCGCTTCTCGGGCAAGACTGGGTCAATCTGTCCCGAGGCGCGTGGCGCCAAGATCCGGCGCTGTCAGGCGGGGGCCAGATCAATGACTCCGGCAGCCACTTGCTCGATATCGTCATGTGGGCCACGGGTGTACGGCCGCAGACCGTGTATGCGTCTATGGAGTACTTCGGTGCCCGGGTAGACATCAATACGGCCCTGACGGCACGCTGCAGCGACGGAGCATTGCTCAATCTCGCTGTGGTCGGTAACGGAACCGAATGGCGCGATGAGATTACCTTCTGGGCTGAAAACGGTGTGATCTACTACCGTGACGGTCAAGTCATGGCCAAGCTGCGCAACCAAGAGGCTGCGCTGACTCCGCCCGCCCGGCAAGACTCGGACAATCCCGCTCGCAACTTCATCGCGGCCTGCCTGGGAGATGAACCGGTCCACTCGCCGCCGGAGGATGCCCTTAAGGTGGCCTTGTTCACTGAAGCCATCTGGCGCTCGGCGAAGACAGGTTCATCGCAGACCGTCGCATGGGATTGACTCGTCGCTGACCGAGGAAGACTTGCCACACAGCATTGAAGTAGTGTTTATACTGTAGACTGTGGTTAATCGTCTTTGACAACCACAGTGTGATAACGGAGGGAGACTATGGTTCGTCTTGAGGCCGGCGTTGCCGAACTTGATATCACACCCCTACTGAACATATCCTTGGCGGGATCGTTCACGCCCCGCCCAGCCCATGATGTGCACGATCCCTTGCGGGCCAAAGCATTGGTGATTGATGACGGAACCGCGCGGGTGGCCATGGTTGTACTCGATCTTATCGGGATCACTCTGGCTGATGTCCAAATCATACGTCAGCTCGTGCAAGAGGCCACCGGCATTCCGCCGGAGCATGTACTTATCGCTTGTACTCATACGCACACCGGACCCGCCATGTTTCGTGTAGGCGAAGTGCAACCGGATCCGGACTACATGCGATGGGTGGTCAGACGCGTTGCCGACAGCGTGGCTTTGGCGGTCCGGAGACTGCGTCCCGCTCGAATCTCTTGGGGCAGCGGGGAAGTCTACGGCATCAGCTTCTGCCGTCGCTATCGCATGCGCAACGGCTACGTGCAGATGAACCCGGGACGGGGAAACCCGGAGATTGTCGAGCCCGCCAGCCCCATTGATCCGCAGGTCGGCGTACTGCTGGTGGAGACTCCCGAAGGACAACCGATATCGGTGGTCGCTCAGTTCAGTCTCCATTACGTCGGCACCGACGACGGACGGGCCGTATCGGCTGACTACTACGGACACTTCGACCGCTTCATGCGACGCACTCTCGGAGATCAATGCATACCCATGCTCTTCAACGGTACATCGGGTCAGATCAATAACGTGAACGTCTTTGACCCGCATCAGGAAGCAGGGCACAAACAAGCCAGGCGCGTGGCTTCCATCCTCGGCGGCGAGGTGCTCAAAGTGCTCAGCCGCATCACTCCTCAGTCTGAGATCCGCATCCGGGGCGAAAGCCAACAGGTGACCCTGGCCCGAAAAGAGCTGACTGAGGACGATCTGAATGTCGCCAAAGCCGTTTTGGACGGGAACGATCCACATCCCGACAGCGGTCCGTTCAGTTGGGTGGTAGGCCAACCGATTCCGGCCGGCCTTCGCCCCATGTACGCCAAGGAGTGTCTGCTGCTGAACGATCTGCCGGAGCAGATATCTTCCGAAGTGCAGGTCATTCGCATCGGCGATTCGGCATGGGTGGGTCTGCCCGGAGAGATCTTCACCGAGATAGGGCTGGCCATCAAGAAGTCTTCTCCCTGTCCGCACACCTTTGTGATCGGCCTGGCCAATGACTGTCTGGCCTATATCCCCACCGACAAAGCCTTCGAAGAACAGGGCGGATACGAGACCTGGGCCGCGGCTTGGAATCCCGTTGGTAAAGGCGCGGAAGGCATCCTGGTCGGCACGGCCTCGTCGTTGTTGGACACGCTTTGTAAAGCATGACGGGCTGCAGCCACAAAATATAAACCGTGAAAGCGAGAAGAGGAGCCCCGCCGCCGTCAGCGGGCGGAAGCTCCTCTTTAGCCTCTCTGTCAAGATCTATAGGGTATGGAGTCTGTACCGCTTCGTCTCGTTCGGGTTCTGATCAGGCTCTTCTCTGATGCACTATGCTTTGGATTACCGGGCGACAAAGGAGTACTCGCCTGAACCCACCTCTAAGACGGCCGATCCGTCGACGATCTGCACATCTCGCACACCGTCGAAGGTTTTGGAGACCGGACTGCCCCCCGAGATGAGTGTAGAGCCGCTCTCGGTCAGGGTTTGCTCTTCTCCTAAGGGCACGTGGACATTCGCCACTGTGTTGGCGGGCACCCGTATATCCAGGTTCAAGGCGTCGTCTTTCAGCTCCCAATGAACGGCAATCGGACCGCGGATGGAATGATACTCCGTCCGCGCCCACTGCAGTCTTCCTCCCGGCTGCGGGCGGATGATGAACCGTTCATATCCCGGATACTCCTCATCGATTTCAATGCCGGCCACGTAACGGTAGAACCACTCGCCGACCGATCCCAGGGAGTAGTGGTTGAACGAATTCATGCCTGCATCGCCGAAACCGTGTTCTTTCGTGTAGGAGTTCCAGCGTTCCCAGATCGTGGTGGCACCCTGGTGAATCGAATAGATCCACGACGGGTAGGTTTCGTTGTGGAGCAGACGGTAGGCGATATCCGTACGCCCGATATCACTGAGTATGGGAAGCAGGAGGCCGACTCCGAGAAAACCGGTGGAAAGGTGCCAGTCTTTCTCCTCGATCGCTCGTACCAGATGCTGAGCGGCTGCCTGCCGTAACCGTTCGGGCAGCAGGTCCATATGGAGCGCCAACAGGTAACAGGTCTGTGTGTCACCGTGGATCCGGCCGTCGGGAGCGACGAAGGCCTTGTTAAACGCCGCCTTGATCTTCCCAAAGAGTCCCTCATAGTGACGGGAATCATCATCCCGGCCCAACACTTGAGCGATCTTGCTCAAAAGCTTTGTGCTGTAGGCGAAGTAGGCGGTGGATATGACCTCTTTGGGTGTGTCGGCGGCCACGGAGAGCCAGTCGCCGTAGCCTTCGGCCGGGCGCACCAGATCCTGGCTGTTCTCTTTCAGATAGGCGATCCAGCGTTTCATCGCCTCATAGTGCTTGGCGAGAATTGTCGTATCGCCGTAGCACAGATAAACCGTCCAGGGCACGATGACTCCGGCATCACCCCAGGCGGGCGAACCGAAGCGGTATTCCTCAACGGCCGGAGCGACGTGAGGGAAGGCGCCCGTGTCAGCCTGGCCGTCTTCCACGGCATTCATATATTTGGCAAAAAAGCTCGCCGCATCCATGTTGGCACAGGCGGTGCGCACAAAGACCTGGGCATCGCCCGTCCATCCGCACCGTTCGTCACGCTGCGGACAGTCGGTAGGAGTGCTCACGAAGTTGCCTCGGGCGCCCCAGACGATGTTGCTCTGCAACTGATTCACCATCTCGTCGGAGCAGGTGAAAGTGCCCACGGGATCCAGAGCGTTGTGCATCACCAGGCCCGTTAAGCTGTCCAGGGTCGGTTTTCCGGGAAAACCCGTCACTTCGACGTAACGAAAACCGTGGAAAGTGAAGAAGGGTATGTACTCTTCCACTCCCTCCCCCTTCAAAATATAGACATCCGTCTGGCGCGCCGAGCGCAGATTCTCCGTATATATCGTTCCGTCGTCATTGAGCATTTCAGCGAAACGCAGGAAAATCCGACTGCCCCGGGGACCTTGGACACGCAAACGGTACTTGCCAACCATGTTTTGCCCCAAATCGAAGACGAAGGTGCCGGGTAGCGGCTCGTCCAGCGCAATGGGGCGGACTTCTTCGGTGATCTGTATCGGGGGAGCCTGTGCGGCCACCAATTCAGGCGTCTCTTTCTCTACGACGGCTACCGGATGCCAATCGTCGTCTCCAAAGCATGTCTCGTCCCATCCCGGCATCTCCAACCGACTGTCGTAGATCTCGCCCATGAGCAGGTCAGAAGTGATGATCGGTCCTGACGCGGCTCGCCATTGTGAATCCGTGGCGATGACTTGCGAGGTGCCATCTTCGTATTCAATATGCAGCTGACCCAGGAAGGCCAAGGGATAGTCACCGTATCGGCCCCGTCCAAAGCCTCCTACATAGCCGGTGTACCAGCCGTCTCCCAGGATGACTCCCCAAAGGTTGGCTCCCTCATCTATGAGGTCGGTGACATCATAGGCTTGAACCTGCAGACGGCGCCGATAGTCGGTCCAGCCCGGTCGTAGCTGATCCGCTCCGACCCGCCGTCCGTTCAGCCGCATCTCGTATACGCCCAGAGCTGTACTGTACAGTCGGGCTTGGCGGATGCCCGATTGTGCCGCGAACTCTCGCCGCATATAGGGAGCGGGTGCAGGACACTCCTTGATGTTGACCGTGCCCTTATACGGGGCGCGGGCCACCGCTGCCGGCCAGGGACTGTCATCAAAAGACAACTCTTGCCAACCGGCCGTCTCTTCTGAGACTGCCCGCCAGGAGGCATCGATGTCCACCCATTCCGTCTGACCGTTCGTATAGGCCACACAGAGCCGTCCGATCAGCCCGGCCGAATCGGATCTGCGCCGAATAGCGCTGATGGCCAAGACGTTGGCACCCTCCCGGAGATAGGGGGCCAGGTTCATGTACTGGACGGCTGTCCAGGCTCCGCTGCCGCGGCCCACGAAACGGCCGTTGACATAGAGCTGCAGGGAATTGTCCGCGGTGAGCAAAAACCAAGCGCTTTCCACTTCGGCACCCGGGCTTACCGTGAGTTGCCGTCGGAAAAAGCCTCGGTTCGGCGCTTGGTCGTCGCCGGAGCGCCACATCCAGTGGCAGCCATCCAGAGTGAGCTCAGGTCTACCTTGCCGCGTGTCAAAACCAATCCACTGCCCGCGATAGTCCTCCGGTGTCAAAAGGCCCATCTCCCAATAGGCCCGCTCACTGTAATCACCGACATTTCCGGCCGCATCCCATACGCGCACCTGCCAGTAACAGCGCTGACGAGATTCGAGCGGTTTGCCCTCATAGACTATCTGGGCCGTCTTCGACGATTCTACCTTCCCCGAATCCCAAAGATCACCGACTCCGGATATGAGAGACTCCTCACTGCTGGCGACCAGGATTTGATACGCGGATTGCATCTGATCGCGTTTTTCTGACATCAGCTCCCAACTGAGGCGAGGATGAATTGCGTCCAAGCCTATGGGATTCTCTGCGTACTCACAGCGAAGACGGGTAGGAACGATGCTCCCTCGTTGCACTCGGCGGCTCCCTTCCCAATGTGATGTATATGACCATCACTTCGCTACTCAATACCAACTTCCTGGAAATGGCTGAGCTGACCGAAACGCTATTCTCCGTCCGGTTCGGTCCTTTTCAAGCAAGAGGATGAGAGACTTATTCCGGTCTCCTGTGCCATACGAAATGGGATACGCTCCGGGGGAGGAGATTGGCGGGCGATAAAAGCGGGAGCAGGAGGACGGCGCAATGGATCAATCCGGATTTCGCATGGTGGGTCTTTGGAGGCAGGTCGTCAAGGCTGGAGAGGTTGCGAAGGCTACGAATCGGATCTGAACCCTCCGGGATGAAGGCTTTGTCTGCCCTGACGAACACCACCTTGACCCCTTCCGGAAGCTGTGCCTTAGCTGCCCGATAGAAGGCGGTCTTTTCCTTTGCGTTTGGAGACTTTCCGGGGCGAAGCTCAGTGTGCACAGCTGCCTGAGTTCGTCCATCAAAGGAGAGGTGCGGCTGGGGCAATTACTTCAAGCTTGCGCAGGTGAAGCCAGTTTTCCGCACCCTTCTGCCTGACTCCCCCCTGGTTTTTGGCCAAGGGTTACGTAGCATAGCTCACATGGGTGT
>JBMNSS010000128.1:0-7734 GCA_050945315.1 Limnochordia bacterium
ACCAGGCGGCCACACTCTGACCACTGGCGCAGTACTCCGCAACACGCTGCTGCCACATGTTGCGTCGCTCAACTCGAGTCATCCCGATAGCCTCCCATCTAACGATTATGGGATCATTATCCACCGGGGACGCCTGACTCGGAAGGTGTGTTACGTTTGACACTTACAATGCGGCGGCACGAACAAATGCGCTGAGTATACGCATAGATCAGGACCTTAAGCATCATCTTGGTATGATAACTGCTTGTGCCACCGCCTCTATATCTCTTAAGAAGTGGCTCCGTGTCAATGCTGTCCACAGCATCGTTGACCACTCGAACCAGGTGTCCCTCCGGAATCAACTCATCCAGGCTCGGCGGCAGAAGCATTGGCTGGTCCATCTGATACGGTTTGAAGGTAACTCTGCGATTCTTAGTCTTGGGCTTCATACCCTAAGTTTCACAGCCTTCATAGCAAAACGCGACCCCAAAATGTGAGGAAGGGCTGCCCTTTTGGGACAGCCCTAAGTCGCTGCTCATCCATCCGTGTATTAGAGCGAGATAACCTCGCCGCTTTCGCGGCCTTTGTTGGCTGCTTCCAGGAAGGCGACGATCTCGAGCATCACCTGTGTTTCGATGGGTGAGACACCCGTGCGGAAGAACTCGATGATCTTATCGAGCATGAGGGCGTAGGCCGGCGGTTTGCTGGCGCCTATGCCGTGCTCAATGCCCTTGGAGGAGTAGACGGTCGCTCCAAAACCACTGAGTCCCTTGAAACGGAAGCCGTACAGTGTGCCGATGCGTCCGTCTTCCCAGACCCCCGTGACCATGTCAGCGGAGTCGGTCTTGCGAACTGAGACCTCTTTGCAGCCGGCACCCATCTTGCTGAACAGTACTTCGGCGGTATGGATACCGTACCAGAACAGACCCGGGAAGTCATCGAGAATGGCGGCCGGTCCGAAGGCCTCGCAGCCGAAGATCTCAGCGTCCTGACCAAGCTCGTCTATGCCTTTGGAAAAGCGAATCGACGAGCAGGATAGCACCGGGGCCTTATACTGCTCTGACAGGGCCAAGATCTCTTTGGCATCAGCCAGCGAAGTGGCAAAAGGCTTGTCGATGAAGACAGGTTTGCCAAAGGGAGCCAGCTTGCGGAACTCCTCCAGGTGTACACGGCCGTCGACGCTGGTCAAAAGGATGGCATCCACCTTTTCCGCCACGGCTTCGATGGAGTCGAGAATCTCTACGCCGGCGTTGTCGCGCACTTCGGCGGTGATGCGCTCGACGCGCTCCCGGCTCAATGAGAACTGCTCACTGCCTCCGGGAAAAGCGTGGGTAATCGTGGCTCCGGGAACATGGTGCGGATGCTCTTTGTTATTGAGCAACCCTGAGAAAGCCTGGCAATGAGACGTGTCTAGACCGATCATGCCGAGTTTCAGTTCTGCCATTGTCGATACACCTCATTCTTGCGATTTTGTTCCGGTCAATCTGTCGAAAAGGTAGCGAGTCAGGATTCGGGCATGTGCTGAAATACGCTCCGTTTCGTTGTATTCCTCGGGGCCGTGCGCGGTATTCGGTGTTCCGGCACCGAAAATCATCGTGGGCATATCCCCTAAGTACGAGTGGTAACAAGCATCGCTCCAGGCGTAGAAGGGGCTCACCGGCGGTGTTGAGCCCATCTCCGCCCGAAAGGCCTCTTGTAAGGCCCGTATCTCGGGATGCTCTTTTTCCAGGGGTTCAAAGGGAATGGCATCTTTGACCCATTCCAATTCTGCCTGGGAATCCACGGCTTCAATCATGCGGGCAAAAGCTTCCTTCACCAGATATCCGCCGTAACCCTTTCCTTGTCGGACACTCTCTTTGGCTTCCGCCAACGTATAGGAGATATTGATCGCCAATTCGGCTGTGGTGGGGGTGGCACTGTGGTGGGAGCCCGCCCGGAAGACTCCCAGGTTGGTACCCGTGCCGACACTTTCGCGTCGTTGATCGGCAAAGGTATTGATGGCCCTGGCTATATCAAGAGCCCGATCGAGGGCATTGGGCGTGCGATGCCGCTGGGCGGCATGACCGCCGCTGCTGCGCAAGCGGATCTTCACCGTGACGACGCCGTCACAGCCGACGTGAATGGCAGGACCTACTCCATCTAAGCAGATGACCGCATCGCCGCGATAGCCGCGATCCAGACAGGCCAGGGCTCCGGCTCCGATGCCGTCGCACTCTTCATCAACGACACTCATAAAGACCAGAGAGCCGTTGAGATCCGCCGCATGGCGACAGAGGGCTCGCACTGCGGCTATTCCGGCCGCCATACCGCCTTTCATGTCACTGGAACCGCGGCCCCAAATGCGGCCGTCGCTCATGGTGCCGCTGAAGGGATCGATGATCATATCCTGCGTGCCCACTGTATCCATATGGCCCTGCAGAACAAGGCGCGTTCCGCTGCCTGAACCGAATCTCCACTCAGCCACGAGATTGGGGCGGCCTTCAAAGCGACGGTCTTTGGGGCCGGAGACTCCCATGCGAGTGTAGATATCCGGCGGCGGTTCAAACTCCGCGATGGCGGCACCTGTTTCGGCCAACCAGGAGCGGATCACGGCTTGGCCTGCGGCCTCGCCGCCCGGGTTCGGATCGCCGCTGTAGGGGTTGACGGTGTTGGTGCGGACAAGCAGTTGGCACAACTCTAGCGCCTCTTGAGTGATGCGCTGTTTTTCGTGCTCAAACCATGACGAATCTGAAGGGCTCAAGCTGCTCACCTCGTATGAAACCTTTCTTGCAGTTGCTTCGGCCCTGAGGGTCAGAATCCTTCGAATACAATGCAGGCATCGCCGGCTGCATACCGAAGATGCAAGATGACAGAAGACAGTGCAGCTGAAAGGTGCGTTAAACACCCATGGAGATCGGGCAATGGCACTCGCCGAGACTTGGGGATTGCCGATGCGCAAGAGCGCATACGGATGGGACCGCCATGCCGCAAGTCTGGTTTGGGCAGGCTCTGCTTGGACAGTCGGGGCTGATCGTTCCCAAATACATCGACGGGCCGGTCTGCTTGGTGGCCGATCAGCATACTGCGGCCATCGCTCACCGGGTGGCCGAGGCCTTGGTCGGGAGTGAGCCAACCGTATTTGTCCATCCCGGGCGGTTGAGAGCGACAGAGGCAGCGGTGCGGCAGGTGCAAAAGGTAGCTGATTCGAGCGTCGGTCTGGTCTCGGTCGGTTCGGGCTGTATCACCGACGTGGCTCGCCTGGCCGCGTTCAGATTGGCCAAGCCTTTGGTTGCCGTGGCCACGGCCGCCTCTATGGACGGTTATCTGTCCGGGCACTCCCCGATCATAGTCAACGGCTACAAACTGACCCAGTCGGCTGAGCCCCCCGAAGCGGTGGTGGCTGATCTGCAGGTGCTCGCCGCGGCTCCCCCGAGACTCACCCGAGCCGGTTTCGGTGATGTCATAGGGAAGATCACGGCGTTGGCCGATTGGCGCTTGGGACATGCAATGACCGATGAGTATTGGTGCCCGGCGCTCAGCGAGATGGTGAATGTGGCGGTGGAGCGGTGCCGGCAACGGGCCGGGCAAGGGATCCGGGAACTGTCGTGCGCAGTCGAAGATATCATGGGGGCATTGCTGATCACGGGGCAGGCCATGGTCTATGCGGAAAACTCCAGACCGGCTTCGGGCGGAGAGCATCACATTTCCCACTATTGGGAGATGCAGGCTCTGGCTCGTGGCGAAGAAGGGTGTTTACACGGTGAGTACGTGGCGGTAGGCACGGTTCTTTTGGCGGCCGTGTATCGGGCCGTCTTGGAAAGAGAGTGTTTGGCCCCTTCCGCTGAAGTCTGGCAGCGCCGTATCGACCGCTTAAGTGACAGACAAATTCGGCGAAGCCGTCTGGAAGCGGGCTATGGGGAGGCTGCGGGCAAAGTGGAGACACAGACCCAAGACAAAGATGCCAAAAATCTCGGTGCGCTCTCCCACCAAGAGGCTGAAGCCCGCTGGAGCCGCGTCAGAGGCGCGCTGGCAGAGGCCATTCCCGAGCCAGAACAGCTCGTAGAGCTTCTGCGAGCTCACGGTCTGGCGGCCACCCCGCGGGAGTTGGGAATCACAGCCGAAGATACGGAAAAAGCGCTGCTGTATGCCCGGGAGCTTCGCAATCGGTTTGGCATACTCGATCTGGCCGCAGCCGCAGGCGGTCTGGAATCGTTGGCTCATACCATTGCCCGGGATTCGCTCCAGTGGTAGCCAAATAAGTATGTTGATTACAAAGAGGTGAAAGATCATGGCGGCGAAGAGATTCTGCGTGTTGGGTCACAGGGGAGCCATGGGACATGCACCTGAGAACACGATGGCCTCGTTCGCCAAGGCCATCGAATTGAAGACCGATATGACGGAACTGGATGTTCATCTGAGCCGGGACGGCGAGCTGATCGTCATACATGATCCCGGTGTGGAACGCACCACGGACGGAGAAGGATTGGTCTGCGAGCTCACCTTAGCGCAGATAAGAAGTCTTGATGCCGGCAGCTGGTTTGCTCCGGAGTTCGCCGGCGAGCGGGTACCTGTCTTAAGCGAAGTCATGGAGTTGGTGAAGGGGAAGATCGACCTCAACGTTGAGGTCAAAGCCGGTCCCAAGGGGATCTATCCGGGCATCATTGACCGACTCATTGATGAGATCGAGCGACATGACATGGTAGACAGCGTAGTGGTCTCTTCTTTTCAGCGCCCCTATCTCCATGAGTTGCGCCAAAAGGCACCGCACGTCAAAGCCGCCTTGTTGTACTCAAAAGCCTTTGATGAGCCCTGGCAACAGGCTGTGGATCAAGGGTGGGATCTGCATCCGCACATGAGCCTGGTGGACCCCCGGCTCGTTGACGAGGCGCATGCGCGAGGGATATCGGTCCGGGCCTGGAATCCTAACAAGGCTGAGGAAATGCGACCCTTGATCGCTTTGGGTGTGGACGGCGTCGGGACCAACTACCCTGAGATCTTGCAGCGGGTCTGGCGGGAATACCATGCTGAGAGGGGCACGCTTCCATGAATCCACTGCAGCGGCCATTGGCGGAATTTCATATCGTCGCTCATCGAGGGGCGATGGGACACGCACCGGAGAACACGTTGGCGGCCTTTGCCAAAGCGATGGACATGGGCGCCCATATGTCAGAGCTTGATATCCATCAAAGCCGGGACGGCGAACTGATCGTGATTCATGACGCTCAGCTGTCTCGCACCACCGACGGCACCGGTGCGGTCAGTGAGCAGACCCTGACGGAGATCAAAAAGCTTGATGCGGGTTCTTGGTTCGGGCCGGAGTATGCCGGCGAGGGCGTGCCTGTTTTGCAGGAAGTGATGGACGCGGTGCGGGGCAGGATGGCTCTCAATGTCGAAGTGAAAGCCGGTCCGGAAGGGCTGTACCCGGGGATCATCGATCGGCTGATCGATCGTGTTGTGAGCAACGGTTTGGAGGAAAGCCTGGTAGTCTCATCTTTTCGACGGGAGTATCTGCTGGAGTTGCGGAGCAAGGCCCCCGGGGTGCGGGCCGCACTGTTGTATTCCAAGCCGTTTGCGGAGCCTTGGCAAGAGGCGGCTGAACAAGGTTGGGACCTTCATCCTCATGCCGGGGCGATTGATGCCGAGCTCATCAACGAGGCTCACAGCCGCGGCGTTATGGTCAGAGCCTGGACGGTCAACGAACCCGAGGCTATGCGTCATCTCATCAATCTGGGTGTCGATGCGATTATCACCAACTTCCCGGATCGGCTGCGGAAGGTGCTGCAAGGAAAGGATGAGTCAGAGTGCTGAAGTTGTATACGCTCGGCGATGATCCCGTAGTGGCTTTTGCCGCCGAAGAGCTGGCCCGCTATCTGGAACGGATCGGCGGCGGTCCGCTCACCGTGAGCAATCGTGCGTCGTATGATTCCGAGGCGGGCGGTATTTGGCTGGGTGTGTGGGATTCCTTCGGAACGGCATTTCCTGCGCCAAAAAGCGATCATGAGCTGGATGATGCCATATTTCTGCGCTCGGTGGGTACGGATCAGCTTCTGTTGTCGGGAGCCAATCCCCGCAGTGTGTTGTTTGCCGTCTATGCCTACCTGGAGAGTCTGGGATGCCGCTGGGTCAGAATGGGTGAAGACGGTGAGATTCTGCCGCGAGGTGTGTCGGCCAGACTCGACGGCTATGACATCACGGAGTATGCGAACTACCGCTACCGGGGGGTCTGTATCGAGGGCGGGGTCTCGATTGAGCATGCCAAGGCCATGGTCAACTACATGGCTAAGAAACGATTCAACACGTACTTTATTCAGTTCCAAAACGCCTATATGTTCTGGAGCCGTTGGTACGACCGCAAAAGCGACAAGCCGCAGCTGGAGATAGAAAGAGCCGAGGCCTACACCGGGCAATTGATCGAAGAGATCAAAAGACGGGGCCTCGCCCTGCAGATGGTGGGGCACGGTTGGACCTGTGAATGCTTAGACGTGCCGGGCTTGGGATGGATTCCCGTCGAGGAGGAACTGCCTCCTGAAAAACGGGAACTTCTGGCCCTGGTCAACGGCAAACGTGAATGGTGGCGCGGTGTGCCGATCAATACGGAGCTTTGCATGTCGAACCCTCGGGCCTTCAAGATGCTGGTAGAGTACATCGTCAAGTATGCCAAGGAGCACCCGGATGTCGACATTCTGCACATTTGGATGTCTGACGGCTCAAACAACCGCTGCGAATGTGACGGTTGCCGCCAAAAGATCCCCTCTGACTGGTATGTCGATCTTTTGAATGCCCTTGATGCGGAGCTCGAAAAAGAAGGGCTACCCACGAAGCTGGTATTCCTCATCTATGTGGATTTGTTGTGGGCACCGGAGGAGTCGAAACTGAACAATCCCGATCGCTTTATCTTGATGTTCGCTCCCATTTCCCGAAACTACCGGCAGAGCCTGCTGGAGGGAACGATGGGCCCGGCGACCGAAGAGCCGCGTCCTTTTGAGCTCAATCGCAATGCGTTCCCTCGCTCCACGGCGGTCAACGTCCATTACCTGAAAGCGTGGCAGAGGATCTTCTCTGGAGACGGGTTCACATTTGATTATCACCTCCTGTGGAAGCCTTCCATTATAGAGCCCACGGGGCTTTTCATAGCTGAGATTCTCTACCGCGATATTGTGGGCACAGAGCGTCTGGGTCTGCAGGGTATCGTCAACTGCCAGGTGCAACGCTACTTCTTCCCCACGGGTCTGGCCATGGAAGTCAGCGGTCGGACCATGTGGGACAAAGACAAGCCTTTAGAGGAAATCCGCCGGGAGTTCTTCGCCGCCGCCTTTGGCGAGGCTGGGGCCCGGGTTCAAGAGAAGATGGAAAAACTCAGCGCCCTCATGGATTCGGATCTGCCCTTTAAGATGGGGCCGACTCCCGATGAGGCCTACCAAGCGGATCTGAAGCAGGCCGAAGATGTGCTGTCGGATCTGAAGAGTCTGACGCGCCGGTATCTGGCCGATGATAGAGACCCCCTCGCGGGTGAAAAAGCGTCCTGGTTCTATCTGAGCCACGGAGTGGCCTTCATGGAGATCATCCTCAAGGGGCTGCAGGGACTGGCGGCAGGATGCTATCAAGAGTTGGCCGCCGCCTATCGGGCTGCCGCAGAGTACGTGATGGAGCACGAGGACGAGTTGCACGAAGTATGTGATTCGGTGCAGTGGAAGACGTGGTTAACACGTTATGCCGAAGATGCCGAGAAGCGGGCGGAAGCACAGTCATAGAAAAGACTGAGTGATTGAGTTGATC
>JBMNSS010000129.1:0-7730 GCA_050945315.1 Limnochordia bacterium
CCGGTAAAGCCCCCCTTACGAGTCCCAGAGGCGGCGTTTGACTACCCTCGGTGCAGGAACTGCCAAGAGCTTCTCTCCTCCCTCAACTACCTGGTTCTCCATGTCGATTGCGGACACGCCGGCGATACGATTATTCTTGCATGAGCGGACAAGGCTATTGTGCCAGACTCGCTTGACCTTGGATGCGCAATTGTAATCCTTGTTTTCAACCTTTCCGGAATCCGGAGGATTGAGGCAGACGCTGAGCGAAGTGATTACAGCATCGTCAGAAGTCCGGAAACCGTTCTTCGAAAAACTCGATCGATTGAGAACGGTTGGAAGGGGGATCGAAAGAATGCCAGGGTCTTGCAGGGCTGCCTTTGCGTTCATCATAGCCATCCTGTTAGCCATTGTGTCGGGGCCGGATGCGCTGGCCTCTGAACAGTTGCTGTTTGCGGATGATTTCACTGAGGATCAGTTGGGAGCTCCTCCTGCTGAGTGGAAGATCTATGGCGGAACCGGGTACGTCGGTGTCGTATCTGATGCCGAGTTGCATACCGGGCGGGCGGTACGTGTTACATCCGATCCCGGTAAAGAGAACACCTCGATCTCCGTCGTGTTGTGGGATCCGCCGGCAAGTCAAGCCCGGACCATCGGCATCGAGCATTGGATCCGATCTTCATCCGAAAAGAACAATATGTACATAACCAAGGAGGGTCGTCATCGCCTGCACTGGTGGGTGTCAGCCGATCACTTGTACTTCAATCGCGGTGTGGCCACAGGGCAGAGCTCAACAAAACTGGGCCGGCTTCAGGAAGGCTGGAATCGCCTCCGGATCATTGCCGACATTGAAAGCCAGACGGCCGTCTTCTATGTAAATGATATGGACGCACCGATCAGTGAACCCTTGGCCTTTGGGCGGCCCATTGATTCGTGGGCCGATGCCGAACTGACCTTTGCTCAGCATCGGAACATCAAGAGCGAGTTCCTCTACGGAGATGTCAAGGTGTGGAGCCTGGAGGCAGAGGAAAAGGAGGAGTCGCGCCAGACATCCGAACTGGCCACAACCCCGATGTGGATCGAATACCACGAGTTGGGGCAGAAACCCGCCGAGTGGTGGGAGTCCGATGAGGCCCGGTTTTTGGCCGAGCGCATTGTGCGCAGAATGAAAGAGGATGAGATCACCATTGACATCCTTATCGGGACGCTGACCGTTCCTGACGGGATTCTGGCCACCCAACTCAGCGTACTGGCGCATATGTACGTCCTCACGGGGGAGCGCAAGTACAAAGAAGCATTTCAGCGAGGGTTGAGTGTCCTTCTCGAGGCTCAGTTTCCCAGCGGCGGCTGGCCGACGGTCTATCCCAGGTACACGGATCGCGATCTTCACGACGATTTCTACGCCAAGTCCACCTGGACGGCTATCCCGGCACTGCTAAAGGGCGTTCTCGAGCGAGAGCATCCCTTCGATACGGACATAGCCGATTCCATCAATCACGTGGCGGTGGAGACGGCTTTGCATCGCATACCGCCGCAAGAGAAGACTAAACGCTTCATGTACTCCGATTATGCCGCTCGAAGCCCGGAATGGTGGAAATCCGACGAAGCGATACAGATCGGAGATAACCTGCTCACTTGGCAGATACCCGAGGGCGGATGGGGATGGGTCATGGGCATGGCACACTTCCCGTATATCCCGGAGTATCCCACGAGAACCCCGTCATGCACCGATGGCATTGAACGTGCCGATTTCAACCGCGGAAGAACCATTGCTCCCATGCGCTTCTTGGGTCAGCTCTATGCGGCCACAGGTGAAGAGCGCTTTGGGAGAGCCTTCTATCGCGGTCTGGACTTTATCCTGGCTTCGCAGTACCCTTCGGGTGGTTGGCCCCATGTCTATCCCAAGCCTGAAAGATACACCTCCTACAGTCGTAATGTGACCTTCTACACCGAGGCCATGCCGACCGTCATGTCGCTCATTCAGGATGTCGTCTTGGAGAAACATCCGTTTGAGTTTGTCGATGCCGAATACAAGGCTCGGCTCGCCGAAGCCTTTGACAGAGGCATTGACTACATCGTCAAATCGCAGATTGAGGTGAACGGTCGCCTGACAGGTTGGGGACATCGACATGACCCTGACACCTACGAGCCTCGGCCGTCCCGCGCCTTCGAGCCCGTGGCCATAGCGGTCTCTTCAACCATGGGGGTCTTGCGACTGCTGTACTCCATTCCCGACCCGTCCGTCGAAGTCAAGCGGGCGGTGTTGAGTGCCTTTGAGTGGCTGGAGAAGGTCCGCCTCGAAGACGAGCGGTGGGCACTCTTCTACGAGATCGGCACCGATAGGCCCATCTTCGTCGGTCGAGACGGCATCATACGCTACAACTTCTCGGAGATCGATCTGGAAAGACAGCTCAACTACGCCTGGTACGGTACATGGCCCGAGGAGCTTCTCCAGCAGGCTCATCGCACGGGCTATTACGACGCTCTCTACGAAAGCCTCCCGGATTACCCGGCGGTGAGGGTGAGGTTTCCACTGGCCGACAACGCCCGAGTGACCGGTGATCTGGCACTGAATATCGAGCTACTGCATGCGCATCAAGCCGCGCATGTGACCGACCTGACCATCGATGTAGACGGTGCCGTCATCTATGGCGGTACGACTCTTCCGGGCAGTGATGAGCTGATCATCGATACCGAAGAATTGGAGGATGGGTATCACCGGGTGACGGTGACTACTGTGCATGACACATACGGCACGTTTGAACAGAGCCTCAATATCAATGTTGCCAACCGCTGGACCCTTGTGCAGAACATGGCTCCTCCGGTCACCGAGGGTTGGTTTCCGATCGACTTTCTGCAGACGGTGAGCCGTTCTGAAGGCTGGGTTTACGATACGGAAGACAGTGACCGTTTCTTCCGGGATCCGCACCGCCTGGTACGGGGAACTGAGGAGACGGAGTATCTCATCTGGGAGACGCCCCGGCTGCGCAAGGTTACCCTGAGGTTTTTCGTCCGGCCGGAGGTTCGCTTAGAAGAAGGGCTTGAGCTGGCCGTTGCCGTCTCACCGGAGGCATGGAAGCCCGTAGACTACACCGTCAGAACAGAGGGCGACACCAGGGATTGGCGGCAGGCGGTGATCACCCTTGATTTTGCCGATGTCGAAGAATGCCATCGGTTTCGTCTGACGCTGTCGGATCCTCTTCCTAAGGATGCCGTTCAGATCGGAGAAATAGTCTTTTCCGGCTTCGAGCCGCGCTAGGATGCCACTGATCGATCTCTTCGCCGGCTGGCAAGAAGAGGAAAGCGCTTGCGCTTAGCGTAGGGTTATGGAGTGGCTCAGTGGGATTCCCGGGAGGTGATCGATCATGTTCAAGTCAAAGAGAGCGGCGACCATGCTAGCCGGAGGCCTCGTGGCCATGGTTGCCATCTTCACTGTAGTCCTCTTCTTGATTAAGGTGCTTTGGGCTCGGACGATTCCGGATCTGTTCCCCGGTGCCGTGGAGGAAGGCCTGGTGGCCGCGTCGATATCCTGGGTGACGGCAGCCAAAATAGCCATTATTGCCGTGGTTCTCTCGCTTATCCCGCGCCCTTAGGCTCCGGTGCTGAGCCACGGACATCGAATCCCCAGTCGTGCCGAGCCTTGATCTTGGTCGCCTCGGCGGCGGAAGGTGTTCTCCGGGTTTGGCATCCTCATACGATCGCCACCGGAAGACGAAGGAAGGTGCTCACAGGTGAACGGAAGATCGGAACGCAGTTACAACTTGGAGGTGTTCGGAGGGACATTCTGGATCGGCGCTTGGCTGTTCACGGTCGGCTATTTGGGGCTTTCCGTCTGGGAGGCCATTCTCGCACTCATCGCCTGGCCCTACTTCCTTGGGGTTCACTTTCGGTGAGTCTTTCATGCAGGAGGGGCAGCGGCGGAAAAGGCGAGTCTTTGGGAAGGTGGGAGTAGCATTGAATTCCAACTCAGGTCCGTTTGTGGTGGTACCGGCTGAAAAAGTCCCGGTGGTCAGTGAAGTCGATGTGCTGGTATGCGGGGGAGGACCCGCCGGGGTATGTGCGGCTGTCGCCGCAGCCAGACTCGGAGCCCGGGTCATGCTCGTCGAACGACATGGTTTCTTTGGCGGCATGGCTACTGCGGGTTTGGTGGTCATCTGGCACAAACTCTACGGTATGGATCTTGAAACCCAAGTCATCCGGGGGTTGCCCGAAGAGCTCGTGGAACGGCTGGCCCGCCGTCAGGCGGTGCGCAACTCCAGGCCCGACGGGCGTGGTCATTTCACCATCGATACCGAACAGACCAGGCTGGTGTTCGACGAGGTGATCCTCGATGCCGGGGTGACACCTCTGCTCCATACATGGGCCAGTGACGTTATACTGGACGGCGACCGAATCGACACAGTAATTGTTCAAAACAAGTCCGGGCGCCAGGCCATCCGGGCCCGTTTCTTCATTGACGCTACCGGCGACGCCGATATCGCCGCCCGAGCCGGTGTGCCGTGGGAAAAAGGAGATGAGCAGGGCCTCATGCAGCCGCCATCGCTGTGTTTCCGGCTGGGTGGCCTTGACATGGAACGTGCCCGCCGCGAGGGCTATGGGCAGAAACTGGCCGCGGCTCTCAACAAGCCCATGGATTACAACGGGCAGGAGTACCCCAATTTCCTGTGGACGGCTCCGAATCTTCATCGCAAGGACGAGCTGATGCTGGCAGGGGTACGTGTGACGGAAGTCGATGCCACCGATAGCTGGAGCTTCACTCGGGCCGAGATGGAGGGACGCCGTCAGCTGGAGTGGGTGTTGGCCCAGTTGCGAGCCCACGTCCCCGGTTTTGAACAGGCCCATATCGTGGACATAGCCGCGCAGATCGGCATTCGGGAGACCCGACGGATTGTCGGTGAGTATGTGCTGCAAGAGGAAGATGTCCTTGAAGGGGTTCGTTTCCCTGACGTGATCGCTCAGGGGACGTATCCGATCGACATCCACAATCCTCTTCGCAGGGGCATTGTCTTCAAAGAAATAGACGGGACCATACGGGAGATCCTGGAGGACGGTTCCCGGCGGCACGGCTACTGGACCGAGGACGGGCAGCCTCGTGACACGGTGTGCTATCAGGTGCCGTATCGCTGTCTGGTTCCCGAAAACCGCGGCAATCTGTTGGTCGCGGGGCGCTGTATCTCCACGACTCACGCTTCTCACGGAGCGACACGCGTCATGGTGAACTGCATGCAATTTGGCCAAGCTGCGGGTGTCGCGGCGGCCTTGTGTGTGGACGAAGAGCTGGCCGCCCGCGATCTGCCGACAGAGCAGTTGCATCAGGCCTTGGCTGAGCAGGGCTGTAGCTTTCTGGGTGTGGGTTAGGAGCAGCAAGACAGACGGGAGGGAGATTAATGGCAGGTCTTGGCCGCAATAGAAGGTTTCAAGGAATCCGGTTCTTCGTGATCGCTGCCGCCATCGTGGCCTGCACTCTTGTCGGTGTTGCATCATCCGTGCAACTCGAGTTCTGGGAGTGCTGGGGAGGCCATCGTACTGACTGGATCAAGGACTACATCAATGAGTTCGAGAAAGCTCATCCTGACATCACGGCGAGTGTCAGGACCTTGAGCTGCAGTGAAAGCGATCTCATCCAGAAATTCGTCGTGGGCTATGCCGGCGGCGTGGCTCCCGATCTCATCATGTTTCAGACATTTGATCTTGTCGGCTTCGCCGACAAGGGTATGCTGATGCCCATCGATGATTACATGAGTCGTGACGGTCTGGAGCCGCGCCTCTGGTATGAATCGGAGCTGGCATCGGGAAGGTGGAACGGTAAGCAGTACGGTCTGCCCGTCCGGGCCGGCGGGGATGCCAACACTATTATCTACCGAAATGTCGATCTGTTTGAGACGGCGGGCCTTGATGCCACAAAAACTCCGGAGACATTGGACGAGTTGCATGAGGCCGGATTGAAGCTGGTCCGCTATGATGCCAACGGATCCATTGTCGTATCGCCGATGGCTCTGACCACGACGGGCGACTACAACAACGTGGCGTGGATCTATGCCGCCAACGGCCAGTTCCTCACAGACGATCTGCGCTCACCGGCTTTTCATCAGGGAGCCGCGTTGGATGTCGTCGAGAAGCTGTCTCAGATCAACCTGTCTTGGCACCGGAGCCCGGGAGACGCCCGTGCGGGCCGCGCCAATTTCCTCGCCGGAAAAGCGGCGATGTATCAGACAGGGGCTTGGGAATGGTCATACATTGCCGCGCAAGAGGGCTTCAACTTCGCCGTAGGACCCCGGGCCCGTTTGAACACGAAAATTCCGTACGCAGGAGCTCACATCGGAACTTGGCACTATGTGATTCCCGCCGGCTCTCACGCTGATGAGGCCTGGCTGCTGTTACGCTGGCTTGCCACTCGACGGGACACCATCGGGGATTTTCTGTTGAGGCAGGGCCGGCTGGCTCCCATCGTGTCTTTCAACAACAATCCGGAGTATCTGAAGATCAACAGAGACATATTGGCTTTGGCTCAGGCGATGTCTATGGCCTCTCCCATACAGATGCTACCCATCTCCCGGCGGCTCATGGACATTCACGCCGCGGCTTTGACAGAAGTGGTCAACGGACGCAAGGGCTCCGTGGTGGCCATGGAAGAGGCTCGGCGGATGGTGCAACCTCTTCTCGATGAGTATTGGTACAGCAAGTAAGGACACAAACCGGGCAAGTAAGGGTAGGCCCCGGTGATCATTTCTCGGATCCCGTTCATGTGAGATTACGGCAAGCCCGTTATTCACCTCGTTGGTGAGTAACGGGGCTTGTGTCTATGCCGGAGTTCCAGAGCTCACAGCCCCAAGAATGCTTTAGCAACGCGCTTTGGGCATGATCCCGTCTGATTGGTGTAGACAGCAAATGTGCAAAACGGGACTGGCCTTTTCTTCATACTTTGGTCTGAATGAACCATGAAAAGGAAGCTCTCGGAGCTCTATGTCGCCGAAATCAAGCGCAAGTACAAAGACAAGGAATATGTCACGCATCTTCTCCGTTGTAGCTATCGCGAAGACCGAAAGGTGAAACAACAAACGCTGGCCAACTTGTCTCATCCGCCTTTAGAAACTGTTGAAGTGATCCGGCAGTCTCTGCGCGGCCGGACGTTCGTCCCGGTCAATGAGGCCATCGAGATTATCCGCAGCCAAGCACATGGTCACGTTGCCGCCATCCGTGCCATGTTGCGGAAGTTGGAGCTGCACGAGATCATAGACCCGCGTCCGTCCCGGATGCGGGATCTTGTCGAAGCCATGATCGTGAGCCGCATCGCCGCGCCACAGACAAGACTTGCCACCGTGTGCTCGTGGCATACAACGACTCTGCCTGAGGGCTTTGGTATCGGGGATGCGACAGAAGATGATCTGTACGAAGCAATGGATTGCTTGCTGGAAAGACAAGAGCGGATCCAAACAAAGTTTGCCAAACGCCACCTGCAGAACGGGACGCTCGTGCTTTACGACGTGAGCTCCTGTTACGTTGAGGGGACAAAGTGCACCTTAGCCGCTTTTGGCTACAATCGGGACGGGAAAAAAGGCAAACGCCGGATTGTCTACGGCTTGATGACGGGCGCCCTTTGGGCGTTGAAGTGTATGCCGGAGACAAGTAGCGTCCAGTATGATGGTGTAAATTCGAGAAGCAGGGTGGCGAAGCAGTAGGAAAGGCCATCCCCCTCCTGGTAATGGTTGAGTTGTGAAGACAAAACCAACAGGAGGTCGAAGAGGATGGCC
>JBMNSS010000130.1:0-7719 GCA_050945315.1 Limnochordia bacterium
CATTGCCGGTGTCGACGGTAAGGATACCCGCTATCAGCTGCGCGGTCGCGTGCGCTACAACCTCAATGAAGTGGGCTGGAACGGCTGGTTCTTGCTGGGTATCTTCGATCATCAGTCCACCAGCGACGGTAACGATACCGGTTCAACCCGGACCCTGGGCGCGGAGCTCTGGTATGATGTAGGTAAGGTACGCGTTGTCACCGGGTTGAACTCAGCGAAGGCTTCCAACGCTGACAAGGCGACCAACACTGTCAGTGCTGAGTTCAGACTGAAGTTCTAGTCAGATAATATCACCCACGAGCACTGCTTGGGGGTACGGCGAACGGACCTAGCTTGCTAGGTCCGTTCCGTTTTTTGCACGGGCTATCCTTATACGTGGCTGCAAGTGAGCGGAGACAACTGATCCGTGGAACCGTGTCTCTCGTGTCTGTTGAAAGGCGGAATCGGGGCGCGTCCTGTCCGATGGGTTAGAGGAGTCAAGCTCCCTGCGTCGAAACAAGGGATAGGAATACTGACGCAAGGGAGCGCATCAATGGTGTATATCTTAAGGTGCCGGAGGCGCTGGCAGAGTTCTCTTTGTGGCTTGTGCATAGGTTTCATCGTGATGTTCTTATGTCTGCTTACTAGTTCTCGGGTATATGCCTCAGTGGGCATGGTAATCCCGGACAGACTTGAGGCTCGTGGCGACATCATCTTGGGCGTTGAGCATGTCCGGGATCTCACGATCGCTGTGCAACCGGCATTGGCGTTGCGCGCTCATACAGGTGACGGAGCGCTGGAAATACACGGAGTGTGGGGTGACGAGGGCGCAGGACTGGGGCCCTATTCAACAAGTGCTGCAGTGGGTGATACCGTTGTTCAGGTATGGGGCGGGGGATATCGGAGTCAGCGCTGGGCGGACGATCAGAGCTTAGTGACACTGGTGGGTGTGGAGCATGGCGGACCCCGTCTACGCATTATGCATGGTCCGTGGGGGCTCGATTACACAACTGAGCGGACAGGTGTACGTTGGCAACGAGAGACTAAGAGGGGAGCCGGGGTCAGCACCAAAGCAGGCGCCTTAGTGATCGCGGGCCTGCCTCCACCCGAACCTGAAGAGGAATCCGAATGGGATGAGGTTACCGACGAAGTTGAGGAAGACTCCGCCAATGATCCCTCTCAGGTGGGACTACAGAGGGGCTTGGAAAGAGGTGTGCTCTTCGGAACATATCAGAACGGGATTTGGCGTCTGCAGGGTGCTTTGGCCGCGGCAGTCTCTGAGGAAGAGCCCGCAGCACAAGGCGGCCTCGCTTGGGCTCGAGCCGTGCAGATGCGCTATTCACCTCCTGGATGGCGCGTGGAGTTTCGCCATTCGCACAGGGCGGCCGGCTACACAAAATCCGGAGCCAAGGATGTCACCCAACTGAGCGTAACCCGGGCCAACGGAAAGGTGGGTGCCAGGATCTTGTGGCGCCAAGAGTCCGACCAGACAAAAGCGCCCATAGACAGCTGGACCTTAACCGTCGGAGGACGGCCTGGTATTTCCGCCGCCGGTATAGGCTCCGTCTACACTTTGCACCAGGTGCAACGGGCCATTGGGCGCGCCTGGAGAGTCCATGTGCAGTGCCAACTCGAACCGGGTCACCATCTGAATTCCGGGTATCCGTGGATCTGGGATGATGCTTCAGTCGCCCGCTGGCAGGTCAGTCTGGAAGGTCGTTGGCCGGTGGGTCAGAACGGCGGCTTTGGAGCTCGTCTGCGCCTTGCCGAAGCGAAGAACGGTCGCCTCAGCTGGTCGTATCCTCTGTTCAGCGATGGAAGGGCGCTCTCCGCTCAATCGCATAGCGGGTTGCGTCTGGAGACACTGTTTGTAAAGAGCGTTGAACCTGGATGGCGCTTTCTTTCTGAGCTGGTTGTGGCCGAAGAGGTAAAACATGAGTATGGAAGGGATGAACTCCCTCGAGCCTCGTACTGGGCATGGCGCCCGAGTGTGGAACGCCAGCTGTCCGAACATGTGAAGCTTACCTTGGCTTTGGGAGTGCTTATGGCGGAGGAATATAGCGGGGTGCGTGTCGAAGAGATGATGCAACTGGTGCAGCTGAGATTCATCCTATAACATCAACCGTACAGCAGGAATGTGTTCGCTGTTGGCGAATTGTAAGGGGAAAGGTGTGGGTAGATGCTTTCTGCTCACGGCGAGCTGCCCGCGGGCTCTCTGTAGTCACCTGGCAGTAGTGCCCCGGTAGGGCTCATATCCGGGGGCACCAGCTATGAGTCCGACCTCTTTTTTCGGGGGTCGCAAAAAAGGAGGCCACGTAGTGGCACAAGTAATTCTGCAGAATGTCACTAAGCGTTTCGGTAACGTGGTAGCGGTTAACGACGCTACTCTTGAGGTTCGCGACAAGGAGTTCATGGTCCTCGTAGGCCCGTCAGGGTGCGGAAAGTCAACGACTCTGCGTATGGTCGCAGGTCTGGAAGACGTCACTGAAGGCAACATTTACATCGGCGACAGACTGGTAAACGATGTCCCTCCAAAGGACAGAGACATTGCCATGGTCTTCCAGAACTACGCTTTGTATCCGCACATGGACGTGTACAACAACATGGCTTTCGGACTGAAACTCCGTAAGGTACCCAAGGCTGAGATTGACCGACGCGTGAAAGAAGGTGCCCGTATGCTGGGGATCGAGAATCTTCTCGATCGCAAGCCGAGGGCTCTTTCAGGAGGTCAGCGTCAGCGTGTAGCGGTCGGTCGAGCCATCGTGCGTGAACCCCAGGTCTTCTTGATGGACGAGCCGCTCTCCAACCTTGACGCCAAGCTTCGCGTTCAGATGCGCGCTGAGCTGTCCAAGCTTCACGCTCGTCTGCAGACCACAGCCATCTACGTCACCCACGACCAGACCGAAGCTATGACCATGGGTGACCGCATCTGTGTGCTCCGAGACGGGGTTATCCAGCAGGTTGGCGCACCGTTGGATATCTATAATCATCCTTCCAACATGTTTGTGGCCGGCTTCATCGGCAGCCCGCCCATGAACTTCATCGAAGGAGTTCTGAAGAGAAGCGGAGACAACTACGTCTTTGACTCGGGCGCATTTCAGTTGACTCTGGATCCTGAAAGATCAAACCAGATCAAGAATCTGGGTGCGTACGTGGACAAGGAAGTTGTCCTTGGTATCCGACCTGAGGACATCACTGATGCCAAGTTGCAGCAGGGCAGCGAGGCCAACACGGTAGTGGCGATGGTCGACGTAACCGAGCTCATGGGTGCTGAGATTCTTGTTTATCTGTCCAAGGGCGAAGCGCAGTTCATCGCTCGCGTAGATCCCAACAGCACCGCCACAGACGGTGTGGAGCATCCCATGGCATTTGACATGAAGAAGATCCACCTCTTCGACAAAGACACGGAGCTGGTTATCTCCTGAGTGTCGATACGATGACTTGTATGGAAGACAGGGCCGGGGAGATCCCGGCTCTTTCTCTGACTGTTTTGCGCCGACAACACGACCGGGAGGTGTCGTAGATGACCGAAGAACGTGTGGCGATAGGTGTCGATGTGGGAGGCACTACGTTCAGTGTGGCCTTGGTGGACCGGCAGGGTAAGATCCTTTTTTTGGATGAAGCGGAGACATTGGCTGAACAGGGCGCAGAAGCCGTAGTTGAACGGATCATCGCCTCCATCCGACGTCTTCTGGATAAAGCGGAGGTAGGGCCGGAGGGCTTGGCCGGCATCGGAATGGGCATCCCGGGCTTGCATGATCGCGAGCGGGGAGTGGTGATTACTTCCCCCAATCTGAAATGGGAGAATGTCCCGATTCGTGATCGTGTTCGCAGTGTGATAGACACCAACTTTTACATGGACGGCGATGTACGTGTAGCGGCTATCGGTGAGAGGTACTTCGGGGCGGCCGCCGATTGTGACAACTTCATCTTCGTCACTTTGGGGACGGGCATCGGTTCGGGTATCTTCATCGACGGACGACTGTACCGAGGACCGAACGGATATGCCGGGGAAGTAGGGCACCAGACGATAGTCGAAGCGGGTCCCCGGTGTGGTTGTGGCAACTACGGCTGTGTAGAGGCGCTGGCCGGCAACAAGGGCATAATCGAACGGGCGCGACAGGCCCTTCAAGACGAGGATGCTCCCCTCTTGATGCAGGAGATCGGCGGTGATCTTAGTCGTATCACTCCGGCCGCACTGTATCGCGCGGCTGTAGCCGGATGCTCTTTGTCTCGCCGCGTTCTTGCCGATACGGGACGCTATGTGGGCACTGCCATGGCCAATCTGGTGAACGTGCTCAATCCGCAGAGGATCATCATCGGCGGCGGAGTGGCTCAGGCCGGTGACATGATACTCGGGCCATTGAGGGACACAATAAAGGAAAGAGCCATGGGACCCAATGCCGAGACTGTCGAAGTCGTTCCGGCCGGGCTGGGCAACAAAGCCGGGATGCTGGGTGCTGCAAGCATGGCTTTGTTTGATCTGCAGTAGGTAGCCGGGAGGGATGGCGATGGCGGCAACCGGAAGGCTTGAGGACCGGGAATGGCTGAAGAGGGCTGATCCGAGCGACATGCTTGGGTTGGTGGAGGCTTTGCCTCAGCAATGTCGTGAGGCGGAGCGCATTGCGCGCAGCATGCCTTGGCCGCGCTGGAGTGACATCCGGCAGGTGGTAGTGGTGGGCATGGGCGGCTCGGCCATCAGCGCCGAGTTCCTGCGCTCTGTGGCGAGTGAGCAGGGCAACGTTCCCATAATCGTCTGTCGTAACGACAAGCTACCGGCTTGGGTTGACAAGCACTCCTTGGTCGTGGCCGTCAGTTATTCGGGGAACACGGAGGAGACTCTCGCCGCCTATGCGGCCGCCAAACAGGGCCGGGCTCGTATTGCAGTCATAACCACAGGCGGGGAGTTGGCCACTCGGGCGGTCGAGGACGGCTATCCGGTTGTTCGCATTCCGAGCGGGCTACCGCCGAGAGCCGCTATCGGCTATACGTTTGTGCCGCTTCTTGTGATGGGTGAACAGTTGGGTTTCCTGCCGGATCAAGCGGAATCCTTGGCCGAAGCGACCGAGCTGCTGGAGGGGCAGCGCGCAGTATACGGACGCATGAGTCCGGCCTCGCAAAACCCTGCTAAGAGCCTGGCCGCGAAGCTCGTAGATCAGGTACCCTTGGTGCTCGGTACGGAAGGTCGGGGCAACGTGGCGGCATATCGTTGGAAGTGTCAATGCAACGAAAACAGTAAAGCAGCCGCCTTCTGGAATTCTTTCCCTGAACTCACTCACAATGAGGTGGTCGGCTGGCAGCAACCGGAAGATGTCTTGCGACGGTTGCACGTGGTGCTCTTGCGAGATACCGGTGACGGTGAGCGCAATAATCGTCGCATTGATATCACCAAACAGATCATGGGTCAAAAGGCCGAGGGCATCACTGAATTCTGGGCCCAGGGTGATTCGCCGGTGGCGCGACTTTTGTCGTTGGTCTATCCGGGTGACTTCGTAGCCACGTATCTGGCCCTGCTATACGAGACAGATCCGACACCCATCACGGCCATTGACAAGCTCAAGCAGGCGATCAAATGATCGATGTGTGAATGATTGACACGCCTTGCCAGGCAAAGGTAAACTTGGGGTAGATGCTTGTCCGCAGACTAGGAAGTATGTGCAGAGGAGACAGGCAGTTGAGCAGGTCCCGACAGATTGTTGTATCCTTGCCCGAAACACTGCTGCAGCGCTTGACCCGTGAGATCGAAAACGCAAAAATGGACCGGAATGAGTTCATCTGCGAGAGCGTTGAGTATTATATGAAAGAGCGCAGACGGCGAGCTGTAAGAAGTCAGCTCATTGAGGGATACCAGGAGATGGCAGCCTTGAACCTGGAGCTCGCCTGTGAGGCCGAGGGTGACTTCGTTTGGAGCGAGTACGAACAGGCTCTGTCGGAGGGAGAATAGGTGATTTGCAGGTCCGGCGGGGGGATATTGTCTATGCCAACCTCAATCCGGTAATCGGCTCCGAGCAAGGCGGCACCCGTCCTGTATTGGTGCTGCAAAACGACATAGGTAATCGTCACAGTCCGACTACGATTGTTGCTGCTATCACATCCCGCATCAAGAAAGCTAAACTGCCTACTCATGTTGAGATCTGTGCAGATGAATATGGTCTGGAGCGCGATTCAGTGATTCTGCTGGAACAGTTGCGGACCATCGACAAACGCAGGCTCAAAGAGAAGCTGGCCCATCTTGACAAAGAGAGCATGGATCGAGTGAACGAGGGTCTGATGATCAGCCTGGGGCTGATAGAGCTGTAGACCTTGATCATGTTGTGCAGAATGCGCAAACGAGACTCGCAAGTCGGCGGGTCTCGTTTGCGGTTGTATCAGGAGGTGTGGAATATGCGGCCGTTGGTGCTCATGTCTTGTGGTATTGAATCAGGGGCGGACAGATTCCAAGGCGGTCTGAGTTATGTGGCTGCCGTGGAAGGGGCCGGAGGCAGTGTGATGGTGGCTCCCCCCAGGGTGTGCGAAAAGACCCTATCCACTCTTTGTGAACTGGCTGACGCCATCCTATTGCCCGGGGGCAACGATGTCGATCCTGCCTCCTATGGGCAAGAGCCTTGTCCAGCCAACGGCCGTGTAGAGCCTGAGGTCGATGCGATTGATCTGTATCTGGCTCGCTATGCTTTGCGACACGGAAAGCCTGTCCTGGGCATTTGTCGTGGATGTCAGGTCCTCAACGTGGCGGCCGGGGGCACTCTGTACCAGGATTTGCCTACGCAGTGGGATGGCGGCTCGTTACTGCAGCATCGGCAACAGGCTCCGCGCTGGCACGGCTCACATTATGTGGAGATCGAAACTGACAGCTTTTTGGCCGGCATTCTAGCCGATACTAAGCTGCGTGTCAACAGTTTTCACCATCAGGCGGTTCGCAGCTGTGGACCGGGCATGCGGGTGGTGGCCCAAGCCTCCGACGGTGTTGTGGAAGCCATCGAAGGTATGGGGAGGGCTTTTGCCTTGGGAATCCAGTGGCATCCTGAGGGGATGTTGCCGCATCATCCTCTGCAGAAAAGACTATTTGAAGCCTTCATTCAGGCAGGCCTCGCGGGTAAGACCAGCGAATGAAGCGAAAAATTCTATCCTGCAGGTAGCGGGGGTGGGGTCAAGATGAGTGAAGTTCCGGTTCACGTCACTCGAGGCTCAGTAGTCGAGAGCAGACATGTGGCGAGTGTGGTGTTGAGCGATACCTCGGGTCGTGTGAGAGCCTATGCGGGCAATCCGGATCGCATAACCTTCTGGCGGTCGGCAGCTAAGCCGTTGCAGGTATTGCCACTGGTCGCCGGTGGGGGCATGGAGCGGTTCGGATTGCAGGAAGACGAACTTGCGGTCATGACCGGTTCTCATTCGGGTGAACAGGTGCACGTGCAGGCCGTCCGATCGATACTGGAGCGCATCGGTCTTAGCGAAGAGTATCTGCGTTGCGGAGCCCACCCTCCGGGATCAAAGTCGGCCGCCGATGATCTTGTGCGAGCCGGTGAGCTGCCCCGCCCCATTCACAACAACTGTTCCGGTAAGCATGCGGGACTGCTGGCCCTGGCTCAGTTGCACGGATGGCCGTTGGAAGGTTACCTGGAGATAGAGCATCCGACGGGACAGGCCGTGATGGAGACCTTGGAGATGATGACCGGAGTCTCCGCCGCTGTTATGCCTATAAGTGTCGATGGCTGCGGACTGCACACCTCGGCAGTCACTCTT
>JBMNSS010000131.1:0-7589 GCA_050945315.1 Limnochordia bacterium
GGCTGAGGGACAGGCTCAAGGGCATGTGCCGCGATCTGCTGGCACAACTGCTGATCAGGGACACCGAGAGAACGCGGGTGAAATAACCCGAGCCCGGGAAACGCATGTACTCAGGGAGTGAGTTCTTAATCGCCGGTTCCGGCGCTATCTTCATCATTCAAGGGTGTGCGCATGGGGAGCCATTTGACCAGACGCGCCAGGCTCTCCACAACCGACCTGATCTTTCTATCCTTGAGGATTCGGACGCCTCGTGCACATACTGCTATCGCGGTGAAAGGCGCGGGATGAGGGCCGAGTTGTTCGGCGCGGTTTTGTTGAAACCAGGCCTGCTCCGGATAGACGCGTGGAGCGAGGCTCGGTATTTGGCCATGTGAAATGCGTTGGCGGACGCCTTGCCCATCCCTTTGCCCAAAGGACAAAGAAACGTTCGGGATCTGTTTTTGAGTCCGGATGCCGGCGTTGAGACATCCGAATCAGACGACGAAAGCCATCGACCGCAACTGGAGCTCCATCCTGTGATCCAGGAACGCTCGAGATCCTACCCGGATTCGCCAAAATCGGCTTGTCTTCGGAGGTCGAAGCAGCGCACAAGTTGCTGGATCCTGTGATCAAAGATCCGGTGGTACCTGATGGGCATGTAGTAGATCTTCTCATAGACGCGCTCTTGTACGAGGTGCCCCGTCACGGAAAAAAGAGAGTCCCGATCAACGACGCGCTCGATGAGGCGCTTCATGAGGGATTGAAAAACGCTTGGATCTCTCTTTTCCGTGTGGAGCGTATCACCGGCGAATGCGTGATAATCCGGGATCTGATCAATGAGGATCGTCCGGAGCTGTCTTTGATCGAGTTCGGTTTCCTCCTCAGAGCCAGAAAGGGCATGGGTGTATTTGCGCGGGTCATTCCGGTCTTCGACTTCGCGCAGACCAACGGATGGATGTATGCGGTAGATCGGGAGGACGTTGACAAAGCGCTTGACGAGCACAAGTCGCGTCTGGCAGAGGTGTCGCGGCGGGAGCGCTATGCAACCAGCATCGGGTGTTTCAGTCAGGTCAGAGTTTGAGGGACTCGCCCGCCAACGCGGTTCATCGCCTGATCTGTAATCGATCGTCTCCGCCCTGGATGCTCTCTGAGGGGGACCGTTTACCTCGGGCTCAATCAGCTTTTGTGCTCGGGACCTCCGTGCTGACCCCAAGCCCAGACACCCCGGAGTACCTCGCGGCCTTTCAGTTCTGAGGTGGGGGCGCAATAAGAACTGAGCTGTTGGCAGCCGAAAAATCGAGTTAAGGGTGCGGTCTGAAAAAAAGAGGACCACACTCACCATCCGGGAGAACTCCCAGAGATCACGCCATCTGAAGGACGGGGATCTACAATACATCGTCGCGTCGGTACATCCCTGACCCAACTGGTCGCCATGAATTGTGGTGTAAGAAGACACTCCACGAGACCCAGCGAGAATGCCTGAAAGCCCTCCCTTCTTTTGCACTTGGGGCAGCTGTTTTCAGCCGACTGATCGGCCTGCTGTGTTCCGGATCCGCAGGGAAAAAAGCATCAGGAGAATATGCACGTTACGTTCGCGAAGGTGTCGTCGGGAACACCGCCTGACTCGTCCTGGGAATGCGTTGCCCGATAGTCTGCTTCCGACACCGCCGGAGGCCGTGAGAAGAAGGTGCCGCAGGTTTTCACGGAGAAGGTTTTATTGGACTGTAGGCTCGGAACATGGCCTGCATTCACTGTTGAGCAGCCGAGGCGTAGCCGTTTTAGACTCCTTTCAGCGCTCTATCTTTTGGTCCGGGAGGACGCAGAATGTCAACCGAAGGCTTTTCTGACATGCTCGCCGCACTCAGATGGGCCATGCCTGAATGGTCCGGATTCGACGATCCGCGCCTGTATTCCCGTGAGATTCAGGCCAAGCGAGAGGCTGTTCACAAGGCGAGAGACCTTTTGGGTCGGGCCGTGATGGAGCAACTGATCTCACAGGGCAACTGGGACGAAAGCCTTAACCGTCTCGAGTCCATCGGCAAGTCATCTGACTTGCTATGGAACCGGGTTCCGACACAGGGCGCTATGTCGATCCTTTACGCCGACAACCTGGACAGAGAAAGCTACACTAAGCAAGTCTACGATCTTCTCTACGGTCCGGATGATGCCGCTGCGCGGTTGGGACGATATGTCTCCTACGTCGATGCACGACAACTGCCCAACCGGTGGGTATTTCCTACATACCTGCTTTTCATGCTTCACCCCGAAACTGAGATCTTCGTCAAGCCTCCCGTTATTCGATGGTTCTTAGAGCAGGCCGGAGAAGAACGCCCATGGGAAAGCTCGCCGTCGGCCGAGTTCTACCGGACGATAAAACACCACGTCGCCCGCTTCGGCGAGTTCCTCGCCTCCTATAGCCCCACCGATATGATCGATCTGCAATCGGCGATCTACATGGCCAAGTCTGAGATGGAGCGCATGCGTGAACCTGCCGTCTGGTGGGTGAATCAGGGCAGGACGTATAAAGCAGCTCGAGACGGAGGCTTCCTGTGGGCACCGCTTTTGAATAAGAAGGGACGCACGGTGTACCATTGGGAGAGCATGGATGATGTGCGCCCCGGCGATATGGTCCTCCATTACTCCGGCAATGCTTTGCGAGCTGTCAGCAGGGTGAGTGAAGCGGCCACGTTGCGTACATGCCCGCCTGAGATCGCCGGCGACCAATGGCAAGCCGAAGGACGGTATGTGAAGACCGACTACGCTCACTTTGACCAACCCATACCGATCGAGACTATCACCCAACATGAAGAAGCACGTACGATCCCACGAGGTCCGATCACAAGTCCGGGAACCGTAAAACAGGGTTATCTCTTTCCGTTCACCGTTCAGGCACTGGCCAAGGTTGTGGTCAGCGCCACGGTTGACTGGCCTGACTACGTCCGTGACTTGTTGAGGGGCGCAACTACTCAGGACGCTTGGGTCTTCCAAGCCAACCCTGAGAGCTATGATGTGATGGGCGCGGTCAAGAATCTTGATGAGCTAACCTGGACGGTGAGAAAGCACGCCGGCCAAATCCGATCCGGTGATAAGGCGTACATATGGGAGTCAGGGAGGGACGCGGGCGTAATTGCCGTAGGGAAGGTGCTGTCAGATCCGGAGCAGATGACTCTTCCCGAAGAGGAAGAACCGTATTTCCGCGACAGGAGCCTTGCCGGATCCGAGCCGGTCCTGCGGGTGCGCATCGCAATTGATAGGGTACTGCCCAACCGGATCACACGTGAGCAGTTTCGAGAGCATGAGGTGCTGTCGCAGGTGAGCATTCTCAAACAGCCTCAAGGGGCGATTTTCCCGCTCACCGCTGAACAGGCGGCGGCTCTTGATGAGATAATCAAAGGACAGCAGGAGGTTGGCAGGATTGTCCGCGTTGGAGTTGCTTTGTCGCTCTGGCAGGCGTATCGGGAGCATGGCTATATATCCATCGGTTGGCAGGCCATCGGGGACTTGCGGCAATACAGTTCATTCGACAAGATCGCTGCAGCCGTTCATCAATACTTGGCTGAAGAATGTCCGACTCAGCGGCAACGCGAGTCCGTAGCCCGCCAGCTTTGGCTCTTCCGCACCTTGCAGCCCGGCGATGAGATCATTGCCACTCAAGGCACATCAGCCATGTTGGCCAGTGGCCGGGTTCAGGAACCGGGCTATCGGTGGGACGGGGAGGACATCGGCCACATCGTTGCCGTAGCCTGGGATGAGACCGTAGCCCGCCGAGTGTGCAAACAGCCCCACTGGCGTGTGACGGTCGTGGAAGAGGCCGACAGCGATCTGGCGGAGCTTGTCCGCACACCGGGATCTGGCTTTCCTCCTCCTTTTCCGGATCTGGCTACAGTATGTAACCGGTTCGCTCGCGCTCTCACAGGCAGTCACATTCACTTCGGACGCCGTCACGACGAGGTAGCTACCTCGTTTGTGGTCAGTCTGACCACAAAGCCTTTCGTCATTCTGACCGGCCTGTCCGGATCCGGCAAGACGCTGATCGCCGTCCGCTTCGGTGAATGGCTGGGTCCCGGTCGCAGCCTTGTCGTCGCCGTGAGGCCCGACTGGACAGGCCCTGAAGCTCTCTTCGGGTACGAAGATGCCCTTCAGGCGCCCGATGAACAGGGTCGTAGGCCGTGGCATGTCCCTGAGGCGTTAGCCTTGATGCTGAAGGCCGCTCGCGACCCCGAACATCCATATCTGTTAGTCCTCGACGAGATGAACCTGGCCCATGTCGAGCGATACTTCGCCGATGTGCTTTCGGGCATGGAGTCGGAGCAACCTGTCCTGCCCAATCTGATCGAAGAAGATGACGGGCGGTGGCGTCTGCAGCCCGACGGGCCTGAGCGCATCGCCATTCCGGACAACCTTTTCGTAGTCGGCACCGTGAATGTCGACGAGACCACATACATGTTTTCCCCCAAAGTGCTCGATCGGGCCAATACGTTGGAGTTTCAGGTAGACAGCGACGATCTGACCGAAATGATGCGGCGTCCGACTCCCATCGAACCGGGCGAGCCCGCACTTGTGCGCGGCTTTCTAGCCATGGCCACCGATCCGGATGGTCATCTGGAGCAGAGTGCGGTTGATCTGTCCAGGTTCACCGGTTATCTTCGCACCCTCCATCGCATCCTGGCTGATTCGCACGTCCAGTTTGGACACCGGGTAGTCTACGAGGCCAATCGGTTTGCCGCTCTTCTGGCATCGGCAGGTGTGGCCGAACCGTTGGTCGCCCTCGATTTGCAGGTCCTGCAGAAGGTGCTCCCTCGGGTGCATGGCTCGCGAAAGCGCCTCGAACCGGTGTTGCGAGCCTTGGGTCGCTTCTGCTTCGATCCTGATCAGCCCTTTGAAGAAACCCAAGCTGAACATACCGCTTTCGATCCTGAGGAACCGCCGGCAGGAGAACCCAAGCTGCCCCGTTCTTTTGGCAAGGTACGGCGCATGATGAGAAGTCTGCGCGCCGATCAGTTTGTCAGCTTCACGGAGTGATGGACGTGAGTGCGGTGGATGAGACCAAGCTCCGGATCAAAGATCGTATGGGTCGGGTGCGTGGGGAACTCACTGTCAAGCTGCTGCCGCAAAACGGAGGGCGGAGCCGACAGACTCCTGCTCCGCTCATCGACGAAACAGACAATCCCGACCGCGACCCGCTCCTCGAGCCCGTGCAGCTTCTGGAGGGAGAGGAGTATCTCTACCGGATCGTGTGTTTCGAACCCGGGACGACGATCACCACCGATCAAGAGACTCTCTTCCATCCGGACGATATCACAGGAAGGCGGGGCCGTCTTCGTCCGGGGCAGTACACGGGTACCGTTGAGGTTACAATCCTGGTCGACGGTCAGGAGCTGGGGACGACCTCCTTTGACGTCCGTTCCCGCAAGGTCGACTACATGACTCAGTACCGGTGGATGCTGCGGGACATCGCTGAGGCCATGACCGAGCTGATTATGGAATCGTTTGCTCCGTCGCAACAGCGTTTTGCCGTTGATGAGGCGCGAGATGCCGCTACCGTCTATCAGCGCTTCGCCTTTCTGCGAAGCATCGTTATGGACGAGGCTTTGGAGGATGCCGTCATGTACATCGCCAATCGCCCGCACCGAGCCTGGGTTGAAGCGAGTGAATGGCGCCATCCCAGCCAACCCATCCCAGCCTCGTCATCTGTCGCCAGACAACTGGTGCGACCCGGGCCTCGGGTCCGTAGCAATACCGGATCAGGTGTCGTTTGTTACCCTCTCCCAACCAGACTCGAGGTGGTTCGCACTCGCGAGACGCTTGATACGGAACCCAACCGCTTCGTCCGCTTTGCCCTGCAACAGTGGCGCCGGCTGGTTCAGGACATCGGCGAAACACTGCAGAAAAAGGGGGGCTATGCTCAGCGCGCCCGGCGGGAGATGCAGGACGTGCTGGATCGTCTCGACAGCTATCTCACCATGACCGATTTTCCCGAGCTGTCGCCGCTCACTCGCTTCCCGACGGGAAACACAGTCCTCCAGCGTGCAGAAGGTTACCGGACGATTCTTCAGCTTTACTTGCAGGTCGAGATGGCCGCCCGTCTGTCGTGGTCAGGCGGCGATGAGGTGTATCGCGCCGGGCAGCGGGACATCGCCACCTTATATGAGTATTGGGTCTATCTTCAGCTGGCGGCAATCGTCGCCCGGTTGTCCGGACGCCAGTTGGATTACCGCTCACTGGTGCATCTGAGTGCCAACGGTCTCACTGTCGATCTGCGAAAAGGGCGGGAGCATGTGATCAAAGGTACGCTCGAACGCCTCGGTCGCAGATTGGGTCTGGAATTCTGGTTCAACCGCGTCTTCTCCCCGCAACGGGGCGGATCGTGGACACGGGCGATGCGGCCTGACTTCTCTCTGCGGACTATGCCGGAAGGTGAAGGGGCAGGCTATGCCGAGACGTGGATCCACTTTGACGCGAAATATCGAGTGGAGACGATCACCCAGCTCTTTGGTGTTCCACGCCCTGCGGAATCCGGGGCGAGCGGTCCATCCTCGTACGGCGGTAGCCCCCATAACTCAGGCGAGGAAGGGCCGGATGCGGAAGATGAACAGGAAGGCTTCGGCGATGCGGAGGACTCAAAGACCGGGCGTCCCCTTCGAGCCGATCTGCTCAAGATGCACGCCTACAAGGACGCCATCCGCCGCTCGTCGGGGGCATATGTGATCTATCCCGGGACCGAAGAGGAGCGTAGAGTCGAGTATCATGAGATCCTCCCCGGGCTCGGTGCCTTTCCCTTGCGTCCCACCAAGGATGGTGTGGCTGACGGCACTGACGTGCTGACCCGGTTCATTGAAGATGCCATGCAGCATGTCGCCTCTCAGGTCACGCAACACGAGCGGGAGCGGTACTGGGTCGCCCGGGCTCATCTCGGGGCACCGCCGGCTCGCTCGGCACGGGCAGCAGAGTTTTTGACCAAGCCACCTGCGGACACTCCGGTCTTGTTGGGATATGTGAGAGACGAGGCTCACCTGGCGTGGATCGAGGCGAGCGGTCGCTACAATCTGCGGGCCGACGGACGTACGGGCAGCGTGGGATTACATGCCGCTCAGTTGAGCGCTGAGTTCGTCGTGCTCTACGGGCCGCCCTTGCTGACGGCGCAGGTGTGGCGCGTAGTGGACGGTCCGCAGGTGATGACCCGAGAACGGATGCAACAGCTCGGATACCCATCGCCGCGCGGCGAGATCTATATCTGTCTGCCCATCGAACTCATTGTGGGCGAGTGGGAAGGTCGGCTGACGACGGACAGCATAGAGCGCCTCAAGGCTAAGGAGGATCCCGATGCAGCCTATGGCGCGCCCGTGATGACAACATGGCTCGGGGTGGTAACCAGCTCCTGGGAATCATAGTCGGGGTTCATCTTTGAATATAATACCGGAGCTGTCCTTAGACTGCGGCGGACAATGCCTTTTCGACGCGACTCAACGTCAGATAGATGGCGTGCTCAAATCGCTGACGGCTATGCAGAGACCGCAACCGGGATTTGATTGGACTTCTTTTGATCATGATCTGCGGCGAAGGGTGAGAGAATGTGTGGCGGCGCAGAAACGTGTTGGCATATGAACAGC
>JBMNSS010000132.1:0-7584 GCA_050945315.1 Limnochordia bacterium
GGGCCGCCCATGCCGGACAAGAGGCACTGGCCCAGGCAGTCAGCACAGACCCCCTGCTTTTCACACTCAACAGGTGGTCCCAGTTGTGTACCGTCGCTGCGGTGGGACTGGCCGCGGTTCTGCCTCTGTGGGGTGCCTCGGTTCAAGGCACACTGCCTAAGAGCATGAGTCTGGTGGCGCTCGCCGTACCCGGAGCATGGGCGGCTGCGGCAAAGATGCCATATGTGGCTACGGTCGGCGCACTCTTGCGCAGAGCCATCATTCCCATGAGCCAATCTACGCGGACGCTGCTCAGGCTGATGGTCCGCATCCGCTTGTTGGCATTTGTCGACGTGACGAGTATTCACAGCAGGCAAGCATTGGTCGTAGATGTCTTGCCCGCGAAACCACAGGCGTGCTCTGCGGATGAACTGCTGGCGGTGGCCGCTGCCGCAGAGACTGCCGCACGCGCTAACCATCCGTATGCCAGGGCCATCTGCCGGGCTGCTCGTTCTGAGAAGATCACTATGCCCAATGCCGAACAGGGAAAGTTGTGGCCCAGGTTGGGAGTGTCGGCATTGGTAGACGGACATCGCTGCCTGGTGGGAAATGAGGCGCTGATGCGCCAACACGGGTTGGACATAACGGCGGCCGATCATCTGGTGGCTCGAACGAGAGAGGATAGCTGTGAACCGATCTACTGTGCCGCTGGAGATCACATTCTGGGGGTCATCGGCATCAGTGTGGCCGAGTGTCACGAATGGCCGCGCACACGCGCCCGCCTGCAGAGACTCGGGGTGAAATCGGTCCTGCTCAGCGGCAGCGACACCGATAGACAGCGAACCGCGTGGCTGACAGAGAATAACCTGGAAGTCACGTTGCTGGGTGGCCAGGAGATTCCGACGTTACGGACATGGGTAGGATCCGGTGCCGCTATCGGTGCGGTGGCTGACGCTGAAAACGAGTCCTCGATTCTTCGACAGGCCGACGTGGGCATCGGTCTGGGACCTGATGCCATAGTGAAACAAGAAGGGCAGCTGGCGTTGACGAAACGGAATATCGGAGATCTCCCCTGGCTCATCGTGCAAGCGAAGCGAGTTCAGAAAAAGGCGGTCGTCTGTGGCTGTCTGGCAGTGATTTCACGCTTTGCGTTGGCTGTCATGGTATGGCAGGGCTATTTAGGAGCTCCCGAGGTGGTGCTGTTTGACGGTGCTTTAGCCGTGATAATTACCGTGTCTGCTTGGCGTTTGCTGAGGGGTAAAGCGTCGAACACCATGCCTGCCGCGGCGGAAGCATCGTGAAAAGCCCCGTCGCCGTATCGGTTGAACGGCGACGGGGGAGGTGTTGATCAGGATTGTGAGTCGCATAGGGCGAGGCCCTGACGAATGCGTTCCAGGCAGGTCTCACGGCCCAGGATCTTCATGCTTTCCACAAGCGGTGGACTCACCAGACTGCCCGTGATGGCAACCCGCAGGGGCTGGAAAGCATCTTTAGCCTTGATTTCGAGTCGTTCAGCGACGTCACGCACTGTCGCCTCCAGAGCGTCAGACTGCCAGGGGGTATCAGCCAGTTCCTTCTCGAGCGTCATGAGTACCTGACGAGCCTTTGCCGTCAGGGTTTTTCTCACCGATTTCGGATCGTATTGCGGTGGCCCGAAAAAGAAATCGTTCATCTCGTTAATCTCGGACAAGACCTTAATGCGCTCTTGCGACAGGGCGATTATCTCGGTCAAGCGCTCCATATCGACGCCGGTGAGATCATCGGGCAGATGACCGGCCTGCTGCAGAAAGGGGATGCAAGCTTGAGTGAGCTCATCAATCGACATCGATCGGATGTAGTAACCGTTCAGCCACTCGAGTTTCTTCAGATCGAAAATTGACGGTGCCTTGGAGACTCTCTCAAGAGTGAACTCTTGGATCATGCGATCCCTGCTGATCTCCTCGTTGCCGTCAAGCGGCGACCATCCCAAAAGAGCCATGAAATTGAGCAGGGCTTCCGGTAGAAATCCCTTGTCCCGATAGTCTCCGACGAAACTGTCGCCGTGGCGTTTGCTGAGCTTTGTGCGATCTGATCCGAGTATGTGTCCGACGTGGGCAATAGTCGGTGGATCAACGCCCAGTGCCTGATATATGAGGATCTGGTGAGGTGTGTTGCTGATATGCCCCTCACCTCGAATAATATGAGTGATCCGCATCTCAATGTCATCAACGGCTACGGCAAAATTGTAGGTGGGTATGCCGTTACTGCGCACGATGATCGGATCGGACATATCATCGGTTGCGGTCTTTATCTCACCTCGTATGACATCCTCGAAAGCGACCACGTCGCCATCAGGAACACGGAATCGAATGGTGGGGCGGCGTCCTTCCTTTTCGAAGGCGGCCCGTTGTTCCTCACTCAGATGGCGACAACGGCGGCTGTATAAGTATCCTACGCCCTTCTTTCGGGCCTCGGCTCTTTCGGCATCCAGCTCCTCGGGTGTGCAGTAGCAGTAGTAGGCGTGGCCGGAATCCAAGAGGCGCTTGGCATAACGACCGTAGATGTCGAGACGCTCCATCTGGCGATATGGCCCATAGGGACCGCCTATGTCAGGGCCTTCATCCCAGGTCAGCCCGAGCCAGCGCATCTCATTGTAGATCACTTCTTCCCACTCGGGCTTGGAGCGTTCTTGATCCGTATCCTCGAAGCGAAGGATAAACACTCCATTCCGACTGCGGGCAAATAGCCAGTTGAATAGGGCTGTGTGTAGGTTGCCGACGTGAATGGGCCCGGTGGGAGACGGGGCCATGCGCACGCGGACCTGTGTCTGGTGTGCCACTAAAATCACTCCTCAAAGCACCACGGACGGTGAGATCCTGCCCGATCACTCCTGTGATAATCACGGAGTCTCAGACGCGGGACATCACTTCAAGAAAGTTCGTTTGTCGGCAAACGCCCCCCAATCTGCCCGTACATTCGTCCCTAACCCGGCCTGCCTTAAGCGGACTCACAACGGTTGAAACGACGACTGTCGGTGCGTACGATCGACCACGCCGACCAGGCCATGATCGATCGAATCGATTGTCGAGGCAACTCACCATGCATGATTGTACCATAACGAATCGCTGATACGGGTCTGAACCACGACTAACATCCCCCGAATTTTTACGGTTGTCTTCTCAATCCGGGTTGCCCGACTGTTTTTTCTCGCTGCAATCTGTTTGCGCCGCAGCGTGCGAGGCGACATACCTGTCTGTCGGCCGGGGATAAGGTTTACCATTCTACAGACTGAGATTATTACCATGATAGATTTAAATAATCCGGGATCATAGTGTTATTACTACCCCTGAACCCAATAGTAAAGAACGGGGCTGCTAAATAGAAGGAAATCTACGGAGACGAAGGGAAAATAAAAACGATAGCACTTGCAGCGGCTAAGTAATCCGAATGAGGAGGTAATGGCAAAATGAGGCGTCGGATTTGCTGGTCTGTAGTGGTATGCGTGTTACTCGTCTTGATTTGCATATCAGGGGCTTGGGCGAAGGAAGAGATAGTCTTGAAGTGGACCACATGTTGTGGACAGTTAGATCGCCATGAACTGTTCCAATCGTGGGCACGGCGCTACGAATCCCGTAATCCGGGCATCAAAATAGAATGGGAGTACCCCGCAGGCAATTACGGTAACGTGATTCTGACCCGGATTGTTGGTGGAGCTGGCCCCGATGTGATATGGATCGGCGGCGCCTTCTCTCAGATGGCGGATCTGTTTGCCCCTCTGGATGATATGCGTAGCAGGGCCGGAGGGCCGCTTCGTGAGGTCATGCCTCAGGTCTTTCCTCTGTTTACCTGGGCCGGACAAGTCGGAGCCGCTCCCTATGGTGCCAACACGGTTCCGTTCTTCCTCAACCAGCGACTGTTTGCGGAAGCAGGTCTACAGATCCCATCGCCGAACTGGACCTGGAGTGAGTTTATCGAACTGATCAAGCGTCTCACCGTGGATATGGACGGAGACGGTCAACCTGATCGGTGGGGCTTTGATTTCCGATCCGGTGGCTTCCGGGAGACAGCCTTGTCTTGGGGAGGTCCTCCGTTTACTCCTGACGCACGCAAAGTGGCCTTCAACAACCCGATCACCGTAGGAGCCACTCAGATTCTGGCGGATCTGGCGAGCAACAGATACGGCCCATATCAGTTGCCGGCCGGACGTGGTGATTATGCAGCGGTGGCCAGATCCGGAGATGTGGCTATCATGGCGGGAGGCGTTTGGGCGGTCCCGGCCTTGCGTCAACTTCCGGAAGATGAATGGGAGGCCATCATTTTCCCCGCTTTTGAGTATCAGGGTGAGCGCTATCACAGCTCTTACATGTCCGGTGAAGCGTGGGCTATCTCCAAGACGACTCCCTATCCCGAGGAAGCCCGCCGTTTCGTCGAGTTCCTATTGGAAAAAGAGCAGATGCGCGAGTTTGCCCGTCTCGGAGGCATCATCCCGACTCAGCAGTCGGTGGCTCGGGAATTCTTCCATCCGTCCACTTCCAAGCCGCAGAACATGGCAGCTTTCCTGGACTGTCTCGAAGTGGGTAAACCGATCTATAACACTCACCCGGCCGGAACTGACATTATCGCCCGCTCAGGTCCGGTCTGGACAGAGCTTTGGGCCGGTAGGCTACCGGCTGCCTCAGCTCTCGAGCAGATGGAGGCCATTGGAAACGCCGTCTTGGCTGAGTGGTGGGCTCAAAGAGACTAGAACGACAGAGAATCTTGCAGCATGACCTGGGTGCTCGATCGAGCACCTAGGTTTTCACAGAGCATCTTGGGTTTGCGGTCTATAGCACCGATCAGATGGACGCTTTGCCGCGGACGGATCGAATGGAGGCATACAATGGCGCACGGCGGACAAGCCATTCGCGTAGGGGTCGTGGGAATCAGACGCGGTCAGACCTTCATGCGTCAAGCACCTGCGGCCGGAATGGAACTGGTGGCGATCTGTGACACATGGGAAGAAAGACTCAAAGAGGTCGGCGCGCGATACGCTGTAGCCACATATACGGACTATGACGTTTTCTTGGAACACGACATGGATGCGGTCGTCACCGCCAACTACTTCCATCAGCACGCGCCGTTGGCAATCAAGGCTCTTCGTGCGGGCAAGCACGTCATGAGCGAATGTGCCGCCTGTCATACTCTGGCCGAGGGCGTGGCTTTGTGTCGCGAAGTTGAACGCAGCGGCTTGATCTACATGCTGGCGGAAAACTACGTGTACACGGCGGCCACGCTTGAGATGCACCGCCTGTATCAGGCGGGGGCCATAGGTGAGGTCATGTACGCTGAGGGAGAGTACAACCATCCGATGAAAAGGGAAGACTGGATGCGTATTTCTCCCGGTCTGCGTCACTGGCGCAACAATCTGGCGGCCACGTATTACTGCACACATGCTTTGGGGCCGTTGATGCATATCACTGATACGATGCCGGTCTCTGTCAACGCTTTGGCCATCCCCTGGATAAAGACGGATCCTTTGAGTGTCAGGCGGCAGGATGCCGGAGCCGTCATCCTTTGTCGGATGGATAATGAAGCCGTGTTTCGCCTTTTTGGCATCAATGTTCCGGGTCATAGCGTCTGGTATCGCCTTCACGGCACGCGCGGTCTCGTCGAGCTGGTGCGAGGCAAGGGCTATTGGGGTGCCGGTCAGGTCCGTCTGGCCCACGATCCTTGGGATGTCTTGCCCGGTGAAGAGGAGGAGAAGGTGTATACCCCCGAGTTTCCGGCCTGGGCTGAAAAGGCGAAGCAAGCCGGACACGGCGGTGGAGACTTTTTCACCAGCTACCTGTTTGCCGAGGCAATCCGAAAAGGTGAACAACCATACTTGGATGTCTATCGGGGTGTGGCGATGTCCGTCGTCGGTATACAGGCTTGGAGATCATGCCTGGATAACGGCACCCCGTATGAGATCCCGGACTTCAAGGACGAGAAATCCCGAGCGAAATATGAGAATGACCACTGGTCGCCATTTCCGGAGGACGCAGGTCCCGGCCAACCTTTCCCCAGCATCCGAGGGGACATTCAACCGACACCCGAAGCGATTGCCTATGCCCGCCGCCTGTGGGAGGAGGAGATTGGTTTTCGTGACCACGACTGAGTCATATGACTCGGGGCGGATGCTGATACACCCGGTCATCAACGGCGTTCAGCTGCATTTGAGGACGCACGCCAAGCTCTTTTCCCCGCATCGGGCGGATGCGGGGACTGTGAGCATGCTGACAGTGACGGAGTTGAGACCCCAGGAGCATGTGCTGGATCTGGGCTGTGGTTACGGACTTGTCGGCATATACATGGGGAAGCTGTTTGGAGGGCGGCAGGTGGTAATGTCGGACAGCGATCCGCTGGCGGTTGAGGTGGCTCGGGCAAACACGGTTCTCAATGATCTGAGCGACATCCCCGTTGTCTTGAGCGACGGATTTGAGCGGATTAGCCGAACAGATTTCACGCTGATTATGTCCAATCCGCCCTATCATGCGGATTTTGCCGTTCCCAAAGCCTTCATAGAGGGAGCCTGGAGACACCTGATCGTGGGCGGGCGCTTGGTGATGGTGGTCAGGCGAGTCACGTGGTACAAGAATAAGATGCAGGCTGTCTTCGGCGGCGTGAGGATCACTCACGCGGACGGCTACGCAGTCTTGGAATCACAGAAGCGCAGTGAAGGACGACGGACCAAACCGGCAAAGACGACCACCAGGAAGCACCTTCGCCGCCTCCGGGCCTCAGCTGCCAATAAACGTCGCTAGAAATCACATGGCGCGACCTGTTTTGGTCGCGCCATGTGTGGCATCAACGGCAAGTTAGCACTTTGTGTAGCCGCACGCTTTGCAGACAAAGCAACCTTCTTCCCGGGCCAAGGCCGCTATACCGCAAGTGGGGCACAGATCCATACCGGAGCCAAAATCGATCGTGACCTGAATGCCCTGACTTCGTTGGCTGTCTTCCAGATGGACTTTCAACGTCTTGGCCAAGGCATCGGGAACGGAGGAGATGCGGTTGATCCCGAAACCTACCGAGGTGGAACCCCCGATGTCAGACAGGTGTTTAACCAGCATCTGAACCTTGTCATCTGCGGTTCTCATTTCGGCGTGCTTCAAGAACAGGGTGGCCAAGCGCCCGAGTGCTTCAGACATGGCCGAGATATCACTGCCGGCTTTGCCGATGTTAATGAATATCTCGATGGGATCCCCCTGATACTCATTTACGGTTATGAAAGCTTTCCCCAACGGTGTGAGCCATTCGTATGTGGCACCGGTCAGCTTGTGTGGCCTGCCGGGCCATCTGCGTTCTTTGGGCGGGATGGACAAGTCGGGGGCAGGGGACTGTTGAGCCGATGCCGCAACCTCCACCGTCGCTTCTTCTGTTTCCTTTTCTTCTTTTTTGGTCAGTACCTGCTCATCGCGGGAACCGTCTCTATAGATGGTGACACCTTTGCAGCCCAGTTCGTAGGCGTATTCATAGAGTTCCTTCGTCTGTTCGATCGTGTAGTTGTTGGGAGCATTGGCTGTCTTGCTGATAGAAGAATCCGTCCACGTTTGTATGGCGGCCTGCACCTGAATATGCTCTTTGGGTGTCAGTTCCAGGGCCGAA
>JBMNSS010000133.1:0-7422 GCA_050945315.1 Limnochordia bacterium
CGGGATTTTGCACCGTTACCAAGCGTAACGTCAAGGTTCTTCAGGAGCCGTATACGGACCCGTACGTACGGTTCTGTGAGAGGGCCGACGCTGCGCCAGATCAGCGCAGCGTCACCCTACTCGATGTTTTTAAGGATGCACTGAGAATGTGCATTCTGTGCTATAATAAGTGGCGTATATCTTTCTGACGTTGAGCATTGGACGAGATCGACCTTCTCATCCATCCATGGTCTGCGAGGGTCGAATTTGTGCGGCGACAGTCGCAAGTCCCACCCCTGCGTGGTCGCGCCTAACGGCGAGCTGCGCCACAGTGAATGACACAGACACCTTGGGATGCTTCAACGGGGCCTGTCCATGCCGGCGCACAACGTCAAGTGGTTGAACCCTATTTTTCTGCCGATCATCCGGCGCCCAAGCCCTGATAGGCAGGCGTGGTTTGGCGGGATAGCACCATCCATGGTGCTTCGAGGAGGAGAGCGAGGTGCTGATGATACTCTGTCCTGACCAGGTGGCTAAATCGGTGCTCGATATCAATCTGGATGACCTGGCTGACAGAGGAATCAAGGGGATCATCGTTGATCTGGACAATACCCTTATGGGCTGGGATTCCGTGGAGATGTCGACGCAAGTACGCGAATGGGTAGCCAAAGTCCGTGAGCGCGGGTTCTCTCTTTGCATTGCCTCCAACGCTCTCGACGAGCGTGTCCGCTCCGTAGCACATTCCTTGGGTATACCTGCCATTTCCAATGCGGTCAAGCCTCGTAAACGCCCCTTCAAGCAAGCTTTGCGTTTGCTAGGTCTGGCGCCTGAAGAGGCGGTCGTGATCGGCGATCAGATTTTCACTGATATCTTAGGGGGCAACCGCGTCGGCACTCACACCATCTTGATCCAACCCATCAGTAAGAATGAACTGCGCACAACACAGATGATGCGACGTTTGGAAAGACGCGTGCTGGCGTGGCTGAAGAGGAAGGGTATGCTCCATGGAGGAAGAGCATCAGCTCCGGGAAAATAGGAAGGAGGAGCTGGACATTCAGCGGCTTTCGGAAGCCGATATGGTGTTACTGGTAACCGATATCGCAGATTTTGAGGGTACCTTCAGCAGGCGATTGGCTCTGCAGTGCGGTTCGCGCTTGATTGTGGTGGCCAACAAGGTCGACCTTCTTCCATCAAGAGCCCGTGCTGACGTGTCAACGTGGTTGGCCAAAAGACTGGACGAAGAGCACGTCGCTCGTATCGGAGTGGCGGTCGTCAGTGCTTCGGAAGGTACAGGAATTGCGGCTCTTTGGGACATGATCCGGCGGGAGAAAAAATCGCAAGACGATGTAGTGGCTATCGTTGGCGCGGGCCAGGTGGGCAAGAGCACGCTACTACAAGCCCTTTCTTCTATGGGCGAGCAACGAAGCGATTCCAAGAAACGAGCAGCCCGACGCAGCGGCAGACGAAAGAAAAAGGCGGTTGCTCGTCATGGCTGATGTCAGAATTATTGAGATCGACAGTGTACCAAATCGGGGGCGCTGTGCCGACCGACTCTGTGCCAAATGCGAAGCGCAGGTGGCGCCGGTCAGAACACTGCGGCCAAGGCGATTCAGACTACGCCGCAGACAAGCCCTGGTTTTCGGCGGTTTGGCGGCGGCCATCGTCAGCGCCGCTCACTCGCCCGGGCACAATGCGTGGGTGTTGAGCTATATGCCTCCGGGCGTTACTGTCCAGCGTAGCTCGGAATCCGCGGTGGAGCGGTTCTTGGACCCTCATGCGGCGGAGACCTGGGATTTTTGTGTGTGTTCTGCATGTCGGCGGCTGCTGCAAGAGCGGGGTTGGGAAGAGGCGGAGTTTGAGATCTCTCCCGCTCATGATCTGGCCTTCCATGGTTTGGGTTGGCTCACCGTGCGCAGGGCGACCGTGGTCTTTCGAGTGATAGTCCCGGCCGGCGTTCATGTATCTCGGCGACCGCGACTGGTCGCCGGCAAGTGAGGCTCCGGAGGTGGCAGGATGTTACGCTATATGACTGCCGGTGAATCGCACGGTCCGGCACTGGTGGCGATGGTGGCCGGTATGCCGGCCGGGGTCAGAATTCTGGCTGAAGACATCGATCGCGAGTTGCGCCGACGCCAACGCGGTTATGGGCGCGGCGGACGGATGCGCATAGAGTCTGATTGCGTCCGGATTCTGTCGGGTGTCCGAGGCGGCTATAGCTTAGGCACCCCTATCACCTTTCATATTGAGAACAAGGACTGGGAGAATTGGCGTCAATGCATGGATCCGGCTCCAAACGACGAAGTCTCCTCGCGTAAGCGAGTCACATGTCCGCGTCCCGGTCACGCCGATTTGGCCGGCATTCTGAAGCACGGACACCGTGACGTCCGCAATGTATTGGAGCGTGCCAGTGCCCGGGAGACTGCGGCCAGGGTAGCTGCCGGAGCCGCGGTTCGTTGTCTGTTGCGTGACGTGAATGTTTTCGTCTACAGCCATGTCTTAAGCATCGGTGACGTAAAGGGCTCGGTGCCGACACTGCCGCCGGATGAGATAGCGGCCCTGGCTGAGGGCAACGATGTCAGATGCGCGGATCCGGAGGCCGTTGTGCGCATGCGTGCGGCCATCGATGAGGCCAAAGAGGCGGGAGACACTCTGGGCGGCATATTTGAGGTCATCGTCACCGGGGTGCCCCCCGGTCTGGGCAGTTTCACTCAGTGGGACGAGCGTCTCGATGGGAGATTGGCCAGGGCTCTCATGAGCGTACAGGCCATTAAGGGTGTGGAGATCGGTCTGGGTTTTGAGGCGGCGCGTCAATCAGGCTCTCGGGTTCATGATCCAATCGCCTATGAGGAAGGGCGGTATGTGCGTCTTTCAAACCATGCCGGCGGTCTTGAAGGCGGCATGAGCAACGGCGAAGCGATTGTAGTGCGGGCGGCGATGAAACCGATCGCTACCTTGTATGAACCGTTACCGAGTGTAGACATTGACACCAAGGAGCGCCGGTTGGCGGCCATAGAGCGCTCGGACACTTGTGCGGTGCCGGCTGCGTCCGTGGTCGGCGAGGCTGTCGTGGCCTTTGAAGTGGGTGCGGCTCTTTTGGAGAAATTCGGCGGTGACAGTCTCGACGAGCTGCGCAGGAACTTACAGGCATACCTGGATGGGTTGCGCCATGCCTAATCGTGCTCAACCGTTACATAATCTTGTTCTGGTAGGCTTCATGGGGGCCGGCAAGAGCACCGTCGGCCGCCTTTTATCCGATGCTTTGGGTATGCCCTTTTGCGACACCGATACTCAGATCGTCGAACGTATGGGGATGAGCATCCCGCGGATCTTCGCCGAGCACGGAGAGCCGTTTTTTCGCCGTGTGGAGGCGGAAGTGGTGCAAGAACTCGCCCGGGGAAGCAGTCGAGTCATTGCCACGGGCGGGGGAGCGCTGGCCGATCAAGATTCGCTGTCCGGACTCTTGAGGGAGAACTTCGTCGTCTGGTTGGCAGCTCCCCTGGAAACACTGCTGGCCAGAGCGCGAAGCGAAGGCAATCGACCGCTGTTGGCTGAAGTCAGCGAAGAGCAGATTCGCAGCCTCTATGCGTCTCGCCTGGCGCAATATGCCCAGGCTCACTTAGTGGTCAGAGCGGATGATCCACCTGGCCATCTGGCGAAGACGATCCGGTACCACTGGGAACTCAGAAAACGGGGAGAGCCAGCTGTGCGGCAAGTCGTCGTTCACGCCACTCATGACAGCTATACGGTGCATGTGGGATCAAGTCTGTTAGGGCGGGCCCACGAACTCGCGCCCTCCTTGCCGAGGCGAGGCCTCTTGATCAGTGACAGCAATGTCGCTCCTCTCTACGGTGAGCGTGTTGTGGCTGCCCTGCATCGCGGCGGTTGCGATGTTCGACAGGCGGTTATTCCCGCCGGAGAGGAGTATAAGAGTCTTCAGACTCTGGAATCGCTGTACGAAGCTTGCGTGAACGCGGGTCTGTCCCGTGACGGTCTTATCATCGCTTTGGGAGGCGGTGTGACCGGTGACATTGCCGGTCTGACGGCTGCCACCTACATGCGTGGCATTCCATGGATACAGATTCCCACCACCTTGCTGGCCCAGGTGGATGCCAGTGTGGGCGGAAAGGTCGCCGTCAACCTCAAACAAGGAAAGAACTTGGTCGGAGCCTTCTACCAGCCTCAGGCGGTGATCGCAGACACCGATGTGTTGTGCAGCCTGCCCAAGCGTGAGTTGCTGTCGGGTCTGGCTGAAGTGATCAAACATGGTGTGATGGCCGAAGAGCGTCTGTTTCGGTTCGTCGAAGAGCATCTTGCAGACATTCTCCACCGGGATCCCGACGCACTGGGTCATTGTGTGTATAGGTCATGTGTCATAAAAGGGGCTGTCGTCGAAAGTGATGAAAAAGAGACAGGGCTGCGCGAGATCCTCAATTTCGGTCATACAGCGGCCCATGCCCTGGAAAGCATAACCGGCTACACAGAGTATACCCATGGCGAGGCGGTGGCCATCGGCATGGTGACAGCGGGCCGTCTGTCATATATGGCGGGCGGATGGTCCGATTCCGATGTTGAACGTCTGATAGAACTGCTGCGGCGGGCCGGGCTGCCGGTCAGCGCCCCGCATGTGTCGATTGACGAGCTGTTGCAGGTCGCTGCGCACGACAAGAAAGTCAGGGCCGGTCAGATACGTATGGTGCTCAGTCAACGTTTCGGCTCTGCGCAGACGGGCTCTGCGGTGTCGGCCGGGCAGTTGCGCGAGGCCCTGGAGTGGCAGCGCCGGCTGCTATAGGAGGAAGTGATGACTTGGAGATTTTGGTGCTTCATGGTCCCAATCTCAATCTGCTCGGCAGCCGTGAAGTGGATATCTACGGTGCCCACACGCTTGATGATATTAACCGGCTCGTAGCCGGCAAGGCCGACGAACTGGGTGTGCGGGTGCGGTGCAGCCAGAGCAATCACGAAGGTGTGCTCATCGATGCCATCCAACAGGCAGCGGAGTGGGCCTCCGGTATAGTGATAAATCCCGGCGCGCTGACGCATACCAGCATCGCCATTCGCGATGCCTTGGCAGCGGTGCGAGTGCCGGCAATTGAGGTTCATCTCTCCAACATATACGCTAGAGAAGCCTTTCGCCACGTCTCGGTGATCGCACCCGTATGTATCGGGCAGATTGCCGGTCTGGGTCCGCTGGGCTACGTTTTGGCCCTTCAGGCCCTTGTGGAAAGGTTGAGGCAGAAAAGCTCGGACTAGGAGGGGTCGGGTGGTTTTGCAGAGACTGGAACAGGTGCGGACACGGATGGTGAACGCCCAGCTGGATGCGCTTTTGATCAGCTCCTCCGCCAACAGGCGTTGGCTCACGGGCTTTTCCGGATCTGCGGGTAGTGTCATCATCGGACAAGATTGTGCCTTTCTTCTCGTTGATGCTCGTTACGTGACGCAGGCGAAGGATCAGGCACCGCAATTCGAGATCATAGAATACGTTGATTTCTACCAGGTCGCGGGTGAGATGCTCGCCGGAATCAAAGCCAAACGGGCAGGTTTTGAGACCGAACACGTGGTACATAAGACCTGGCAGAACTTGCAGACCAAGATCCCGCTCTGTGAGTGGGTGGCGGTTGATGACTGGATCGAGCAGCTCAGAGGCATCAAAAACGCTGATGAGCTGGCCTTGATGGCCAAAGCCATAGCCATAGCGGACGAGGCGTTTGAGAAGCTGTTGCCGTATATTCGTCCGGGAGTCAGCGAGCGCCAGGTGGCACTTGTGCTTGAGCGTCTGTTGCGAGAAGGCGGTGCCGAACGACTCGCTTTTGACACTATCGTGGTGTCGGGACCTCGGGGCGCACTGCCCCATGGTGCGCCGACGGACAAGCTCATTCAACAGGGCGAGTTGGTGACTCTTGACTTCGGCGCGGTTTGGCAGGGGTATCACTCAGATATCACTCGTACGGTGGCCGTAGGCTCCGTCGATCCCAAGCAGAAAGAGATCTACGATCTTGTGTTGCGTGCACAACAGGTGGGTATCGCCGCCGCCGTATCAGGAAGAACGGGGAAGCAGGTAGATGCCATGGCCCGTGAGGTGATCGCCGTAAATGGATACGGTGACAACTTCGGCCACGGTTTGGGGCACGGGATAGGTCTTGAGGTTCATGAGAGATATCCGCGCCTTTCTCGCGCCGGTGAAAGTGTCCTGGCAGAGGGTATGATTTGCAGTGTGGAACCCGGTATCTATATTCCGGGTTGGGGAGGTGTGCGCATAGAGGATCTCGTCTGTGTTACGGCAGAGGGACCTCAGGTGCTCACCGGGGCGACGAAAGAGTTGTTGATTTTGCAGTAACCGTATGTCTATGCTCTTTACGGGTAAGCCTAACAGAGGAAGCAGGGGGTGGCGGAATGATCTCCGTCAATGATCTCCGGACGGGCCTGACTATCGAAGTCGATGGCGAAGTCCTTTCCGTGGTAGAATTCTTGCATGTAAAACCGGGTAAAGGCGCCGCTTTTGTGCGCACCAAGTTGAAGAACGTCAAGACGGGTGCAGTGCGCGAGGTAACCTTCCGCGCCGGTGAGAGGGTGAATCGGGCTCACATTGAAACCAAGCAGATGCAGTATCTGTACGCCACCGGCGATGAGTTCACTTTCATGGATACAGAGAATTACGAGCAGGTAGTGCTCACCCGGGATCAAATCGGGGATGCTTGGAAGTGGCTTGTCGACAGTATGGTCATCGGCATTCAGTTTTATCAGGGTGAGTCGATAGGTGTTGATCTGCCCACATCCGTAGAAATGGAGATCGTACATACCGAACCCGGGTTCAGAGGTGATACCGCGACCGGAGGTACGAAACCGGCGACCCTGGCTACAGGTGTGGTTGTGCAAGTGCCTTTGTTTGTCGAACAGGGCGATAAGATACGGGTGGATACGCGCACGGGCGAGTATCTGTCACGGGTCTAGCAGACGTGTCCCCAGGGGGTGGCGACGTGGGAGTGAAAGAGCGCATCGCATATTTGCGCGGACTTTTCGACGGATCAGGGTTCTGTGCAGACGACCCCCAGGCGAAGTCAGCCTGGGACAGTCTGCTGGCCATCTGTAGCGATCTTGCCGAAAAGGTGGAGATGCTGGAAGCGGGTCAGGCGGAGACCGACGAGTACCTGGAAGCTATCGATTCTGACCTGGCCGATCTCGAAGATGCGTTGTTCGGTTTTGACGATGATATGTGTGACAGCGACATCGTGGAAATGATATGTCCGGAATGCGATGAGGAGATCTTTTTTGAGGAGGATTTCCTCTATGACTCCGACGTGGAGATTGCCTGCCCGGCATGCGGAGCCGTGGTCTATGCCACGGGGGACAGTGCTGGAAAGGCACATACCAATGGCGCTTCTGTAGAGGATGCCGAGGAAGAAGAAGGCGACGACATCTAGCCAGGTCGGGCGCAGCGAGGTGAGG
>JBMNSS010000134.1:0-7397 GCA_050945315.1 Limnochordia bacterium
TTGGGAGCACAAACGCTCAGAAAGCAACGACAAACCTACTGAGACGGAGTCCCAACGAAACACCGCAGCCTAAGTTTGAACTCAACAGCCGGGAGACGAATTTACACCGCATTTAGGACTTGACCCGGAGACACCGGTGATTCCAGGACGGCAACGGATCAAGTGAAGCGATGGAAGGACCATTTCGGTCTTACACACGTCGTGTTAACCGGCGACCGAGGTATGCTCACGCAAGCCCGCATAGATGAACTCAAGGAGATAGGCGGCATCGATTGGATCAGCGCCTTGCGGGCACCGGACATCCGTAAACTGACGGAAAAAGGCATGATTCAACTGTTGCTGTTTGATGAACGTGACCTGGTTGAGATCTCCTTTCCTGACTTTCCCGGTGAACGGTTGATCGTCTGTCGGAATCCGTTTCTGCAAGAGGATCGGGCCCGTACTCGTGAAGAGCTGTTACAGGCAACAGAGAAGGATCTGGATCAGATCGCGCGCCGGGTGGCCGCCGGTTGTTTGCTGCGTAAAAAGAGAATCGGAATGGCAGTCGGACGTCTGCTCAACAAGTACAAGGTGGGCAAACACTTTCAGACAGACATTGACGAAGGACGATTCAGCTACTGCCGAAAGCATGATGCGATCGAGCGAGAGGCCGCTGTGGATGGCATATACGTTATCCGCACGAGTGTGCCCGCAGAGAAGATGGCCTTGGAGGACGCGTTTTAAGTTACAAAAGCCTCAGCCGCGCTGAGAGGGCCTTTCGCACCCTCAAGTCCGTTGACCTGAAGATCCGCCCGATTCACCGGACGGAAGAACGCGTACGCAGCCACATCTTCCTTGGCATGCTTGCCTACTACGTCGAATGGCACCTGCGTGAAGCCTGGAAACCGATGCTCTTTATGATGAATATCCCGGTGCGCACGAAGATGACTCAGTGGTGCGCCTTGCCATCCGTTCAGAACAGGCGCTCAAGACAAGACTCGAAGCAATGGCCAACCTGCTCATAGTCTCCGAACCTTGCTTGGCGAACTTGCGACCATAACACGCAATACCGTGCGGATCCCGGCCATGCCTGAATCTGAACCCTTCTCCGTAGTGACAACCCCCACACCGTTACAGCAGGAGGCGCTGGATCGGGTGGGGGCCTCAGTTGCGCCGAGTCCCCGTAGACAGAACGGATAACCCCGATACTCCAAAAACACGATCACAACAGGGTTTTTGCTTTCCTACATCTGGAGCTTCGGCTTAGGGAGTGGACCGAAGAAAGCTCGCATCGCTTCCATCGCGCGTGGTTGGTCAAACCTTTGGCGTGGAATACGATCGAGCTTTCTCTTTTTTCCGTCTGCGAGGATTAAGCGGAGCGGGTATCAGGTCCTTCACTACCGGTCATTCTTTACGCGATAAAACGGCCCTCAGGCGGTCAGATTTCACGCGGTGTAACAGCGTTGGGAGGCAAGTAGGGGAGTCTCACTGAGGTTCACGACCATCGGTCGCGGGATGACACCCTGCTGATCGAGCAGGCGGGTCATCCTTTGCTGCTTCCAAACCAGTTTTGCACTCAAGACGGCATTGATATACTGAGCCGTCCGGACCGGCTCTGAACGGGACGGTGACTTGCATCCCTGAGATCGTCTGGCGGGGAAAAACGTCGGGCGGCTAAATGTGCGGTGCTCATATCATCACGTGGCATCTTTCCCCATGTCCGTCGGGATGACTCGGCTCAACCGGGGAGCAGGAATGCCCAGTGGTTATTATTAGATTATAAAGTTATTGAGGCTACAACAGGGAAACCAAAAGGACTATAGAATGAATGGAGGAAACAGCTTGTTCGCAGTGGTACACTCGTGTGCTACAGTGTGCGAGACTGACCCAGGTAGCTATGCTCCGTGCATGGCCTGACTGGAGGGAATCTGGTGAAGGGGGTCTGCGTTCTATGGCATACCGAAAAGTCAGGAGTTCGTCGTGGTCGGCGGTTTTATTCCTCGGAGTGCTCATGCTTTTCGCAGTGACAGGGGCGAGTGCCGAAGTCTCTTTGATCGGTCCGTTCGCCACATGGGGACCGGAACTCACCCAGGCGCTGGAGGCCTTTACTGCTCGAACGGGGATCGGAACGGAGATCATTCAGGCGGCCAGTTGGCCGGATCTTCTCGATAAAGTGATCACCATGTCGGCAGCCGGTATCGCTCCCGATGTCGTCTACGGTGATAACCTGCGCATCATGGAGCTGGCCGAAGGAGGTCTTCTGACTGCTTTGGAGGGGTTCATTGCCACCAGTCAGATCAACCTCAGAGACTACCCTGCCGCCGTATTGGAGGCCTTGCGCGTCCGAGGCAAGCTCTACTCACTGCCGACGGCACTAAGCATTCACGCCACTTTTTACAACAAGGATCATTTTGCCAACGGCGGCGTGAATCCCCTGCCTATCGATTGGCTGGGTGATGAACTGGAATGGGACGAGTTTGTGGCCATGGCCAAGAAGCTGACTGTCGATCGGGACGGTGACGGGATCCCGGAACAGTACGGTCTGGCCTCCTTTGGTTACCAGGGCGGGTTCAACATGTTAGGCATGTGGAACGCCAACGACGTAGATCGCGATCGCACTCGCTATCTTGGCAACACACCTGAGGTGATCCGGGCTCTTACGTTCACAACCAGCCTGTGGCTGGAGCACAACGTTGTCGGTGGCAATTTCCTACAGAGCACCTCCGCCATGCAGCCCGTTCAGCCTTACTATCTTAACAACATTGTTCAGGCCAGTGAACAGGGCACCGCTCCCTCTTGGAGTCTGGGGATACTGCCCAAAGGTGATGTCCGCTCAAGTCAGTCGGCTTTTCACTCTCTGGGCATAGCCAGCGCATCGAAGAACACCGCCGAGGCAGGCCGGTTGCTGAGATTTCTCGCCTACGATCCGGAAGGAACGGTCCTTTTCACTCGAGCGGAAAACCGTGTGCCTGTCATCCGGGAGGCAGTGCGAGATTATGTACGCCGTTGGAGCGAGCGGGCTCCGGGGAGCAACCCTCAGGTGTTCACCGAAGCGGTCAATGTTCTTTGGGACTGGCGGGTCGTCAGTGGAAGGGGAGCAAGTCAGATCTTGAATCTGGAGACTGAGGCGTGGAATCTGATCCGCACTCGACAGAAGAGCGTAGCCGATGCCATCGCCTTCATTGAACCACGTGTCCAGGCGGCGTTAGAGGGCAGATAGAGTAGCTTTGCAGGAGTGGCATACGACCACCGATAGAAGGATGACGTTCCTGCTTTATCCGCAGGACGTCATCCTTCTCCATTTCCGGCTTACTGGGCTCCCAAAACGGCATTTATGTGCCGGGTGATCTGGACGGCGGCCTCAGCGGGACTGATACGGCCCTGGGACAGACTGGTGAGAATCGGATTCCAGCCGCCGGACAACTCAGAGCTGTGCAGGTGCGTCTGAGGCTCTACGGCGGTGGGACCCATCAGTGCTTCAATCGGCACATCGGGCGACTTGAAGAATTCGGCTAGGTAGGATCTGTATTCCCTTCTTATGACATTCATGGATGCCGGGATTCCTAATAGCTTCCAGAAGTCGCTGTCCATAGCAAACCAAACGGCGAACTTGTAGGCTTCCTCCGGATAGGCAGTCGTCGCCGAAACGGTCACCGGACAGCCTCCGGCGACGTGGAATGCCCCTGCGGGACCGGTGGGCATGGTGACCAGGTCTACCGGGAAGGCGCCGTCTACGCGTTTGGCTATGTTAGGGGCTTCCGACGTCCATGCATAGCGCAAGGCCTGCGTTCCCCGCTCGAAATTTGCCGAGTCTCCGGGCTGGGGGGCGATGTGATGCGTCAGCGACACATCTCTGAAAAGCTCCAAACCTCGTTGGGCCTCGGGTGAGTCGATCACGGCGCGGTTGTTCCTGATCACTTCTCCGCCAAAGACACGGATCTTGCCGTACCAATCCCAAGCGTTCGTGCCGGGCTGCGGCAGCGCAAAAACGTCCAGACGTCCGTCGCCGTCGACATCCCTTGTGATCTTCTTGCCCAACTCAATCACGCGGTCCCAGGTCCAATCCCGATTCCTGGCATATTCGATGGGAGTGGGCAGACCCATCGTCTGGAACAGGTCTTCGTTGACCAACACTATGCCGGGTCCTCCCATTATGGGAATGCCATACCGGTGACCGTCCCAGGTGCCCGAGTTCATCTCGGAAATATCCCGTGCCACATCAATTGCGTCTTTGGCCAACCACTGGTCAATGGGCTGGATGATGCCGTTGGTAGCAAATGACGGGACGTACAAACGGGAAAGGACCATGACATCCGGAGCCACGCCTCCGGCCACGAGAGCAATCAGCTTATCGTGGTAACCGTTCCAAGGCTGTTGTATCAGTCCCATCTGTATCCCGGGATTGGCCATCATGTACTGATCCAGGATCTTTTGTGTGTTCTCTATGTGGGCCACTTCATTAATCCAAATCGACATGTTCAGCGTTATATCCGAGCCGCCTGCGGACGATGCAACCGTCAACAGTGCACAGCAAACAGTCATTAAGATCCGATTTCTCCAGGTTTGTATCATGATATTCGGTCCCTCTCTTATCTTGGCATCTCAATATGCATGGGCCTTCTTCTGGAGGGGATTACCATATCCTGCCGGATTGATGACAGATTTGTTGACTGTCCGGATGGTTAACTTCGGTGTCGTCAGTGTCCCCTTTTGCCGATCTCCGATCCGCTCTTCGGTCATATAGAAGAGAGGGGTTCTCCGAAGGAGACTCATGATCGATGCCTAAAGGCCTATAGGGAATAGTGTCGCAAGGGTAGATATGGTCAGAAAAAAGAGCATGGGGTAGGGTTGCCATTCATGCAACTCCTCTCGAGAGTGATTCACCAGGAGGAATATCCATGAGACGTTTTCCCACGAAGCTGCTTCTGATGGCCATGTCCGTTTTCTTGTTTTGGAGTTGTGCAGCACTGGGCAGTGAGACTACGCTCGAGCTATGGCATGTGTGGACAGGCACCAGACAACCGCTGTTGCGAGAAGTACTCAATCGCTTTGAGCAGGATAACCCGAACATCAAGGTGCAAGATGTTGTGTTGAACCCTGCCCAGTTTTTTGAAAAGGTGAAGGTGGCCTGGGCCTCTGGCAGCGGGCCTGATGTGGCCATGAACTATCTTAACGAGCTATACGGACTGGCCGCATTTCTCCGGCCGCTGGATCCGTACATCAGGGCGGACGGCAAGCAGTTAGGGCAACTCATCTATCCCGTGGTGGCAGAGATGATCAAATACCAGGGTAATACCTACTACTTGCCGATGATCATCAGCACGGGCAACCATCTGGTCTACTACAATAAAGACCATTTTGCCGAGGTGGGGCTTGATCCGGAGAACCCGCCCCGAAACCACACGGAGTTCCAGGAGGCGGCCAAACGACTTACCCGCCGGGGCCCTGACCAGAGATTGGAGAGGCTTGGCGTCAATATTTTGGGGAATTCCCACAGTCTGCGCCAGTTGAACCTGCAGGCCTTCGTCGAGCAGCAAGGTTCAGGCCTGTTTGATAAAGCCATGCGTACCTTCTTGCCGGACTTCGATTTGACGGTCGGCACGTTAGAGTGGATGATCGACTTCGCTGAACGGACGAGCGGGTCGGCGGCCGAGTCCATGGCTTTTGGGGGTAGTCTTCAGACCGGGCAGCACTCCATGCGCCTGGATCAAGAGCATCTGTATTATCAGATCATGAGCTCCCACCCTGATTTCCCACTGGCCATAGGGTTGTTGCCGCAACCGGACGGTCAAACCACTCCTCGTACCCGTGTGCATCCCAGTTGGGGGTACAATATGTCCGCCGGCAGCAGGCATACGACAGAAGCCTGGGAGCTCATCAAATGGCTCGCCATTGAGCCGGATGGAGCGGGCTGGTTTGTGCACCAACAGAACCGTCTGGCGGCATCGCCCCGCATCAATCAACATCCTCACAATTACTCAGCCAATCCCTACTGGGAGGTCTTGATGGCGGCGACGAACTACACGGTCTTCGACTCCAGTCAGTTGGTTCCCGGAATCGACTATACTTGGGCCCGCAATCTCGTCGGCGCGGCTGTTGAGTCGGTGGGGAAGGGTTCTCAAGATCCTCGCAGTGCGTTGTTAGTGACACGGGATCGTATCCAAGCGGCGATCAACGAAGTGTTGAAATAAAGCAACCGAGCGCATTTCACAGAACGGCTTGTTCAGAGCCGCATCCGGCTTCTTGAAAGAGGGATGGTGCCGAGCCTAATCAGCCGGCGTCATCCTGTTTCATTTCTGTGTCTCAATGCTACACCGCGCAATGTGGGCGTCCATGCTCTATAGCCAAGACCGGCCGGTCGGCACCGACTCGCGAATGTTGGCAGCCAAAAAGAGGAGAGTTCGATCGTGGTCGGCACAAATGCTCTGACCGACCGCGCCTTGGAAGCCGGACCCGGTAAGGATGGCGTGCCTGAGAGGTCCCGAGTCTATGGTAGGAAAGGATCAAAAGGGGTCTCTTCGTCCCGCACCCTACGTACTTGCATCTGTGCGCTCATTCACGGTGAAAGGTCGCCGACAGCAGGGTATAGGGTGCAGTCTGAGCATGTGGAACAACAGACGGTTGTCTTCCGGACAGGGGTACCGTCCGTTTTTTGCTTGACCAGAATCGACGCATACGAGGCGATGGAATGAATCACCGGGAGACTGTGTTCCCTTGCGCATCGCCGGACCTTCCCGAATTCAGGGATGTGAAGTGAGTCGAGAATCCGCTGCATCGCGGTTTCGGCTCGGCGAGTGGCGGGAGTTGTGTGCGTACGCTGCTGCCCGGCAATGAGGGAGAAGTCCACCTTATTGGAAGAGGATGCTGGCAAATACTGCATAAGAGGCTCTTTGGCCCGATGCAGGATATGGCCGGCAGCAATGGAGAAGAGGACGCAGGGAGCCCGGGCAGGCAGCGGCGCGGGCCGCAGGGCACGCTGCCGGATGCCCTGGAGGGGCACCGAGGACTACTTGAGGGAGCGGAGGATCAATTGATGTCGTACGCACGTGATGTTCTGAAAGGCCGTTTGACGGCAACAATGGTGTTGGTGGCAATGGTTTTTGCTTTACCCTTCGTGTTGAGTGCCGATGTTCAGGCCGTAGCCATTACCCACGCCGTTGATCCCGCGCATGGCGAGTGGTATGTCAGCTTTGTCATGGAGCAAGCCAAGGAGTTCTATGAGAAAACGGGCATTCAGGTCAATATCTCGGCGGTAGGCGACCATCGCAGTCAGATTATGGTTTGGGCCGCTGGCAATGCGCTGCCGGATGCGGTGGACATCGTGTCCGACAACGGCTTGTTGTTCTTCCGAGCGGGTCTGTTCCTCGATCTCAAGGATCTCTTCGCCCAGTCGCGGAGCATCAAGTTGAACGATTTAC
>JBMNSS010000135.1:0-7367 GCA_050945315.1 Limnochordia bacterium
GCGTGGCAGGCGCGCCCCTACGACTACATGGCAGCAACTGACTACCTCAAGTCCTTAGTGGAAGATCTGCGGAGCGAGAATGTGAATCGGGTGCTACGGGCGCAGATTCATCGTCAACCGGGAGGATATGCGTGCTCGACGCCCGAGATCGATGAGATGGTCGATCTCTCCCTTCAAGTCCCGGGGGTGATAGGAGCTCAGCTTTCCGGAGCAGGATTGGGTGGCTGCATAATGGTATTGGTGCAAAAAGACAGTGTTGCTGATTTGAATCGCTATCTCACGGAACGCTTCTACGAACCAAAGGGCCTTGAGCCTGCTCTGACTGTGAGCGCACCGGTGAAAGGGTCAGGCTTGATCACCATTGACGTGTGAAGGGAACCGTTGACACGATCGGCCCTCTCAGATCGCGGCGACCTTTGAGGGTCGATCGTCTGCGGCGACAGTTGCAAGATCAACGCTCTTGAGTGCCTCAGGCACCGCCGTGCGAGCGGTGCCCGGGGTTGGTGCAAACGGCAGGGAGGAGGTAACGGGCGGTGTATCCCGGCACATCGCTTTCGAGGAGACCACTGCGCAGTCAGGTGTGCAAGAGCGCCGCAACAGCTGTGCGGATGCGGGAAGCGATGTACCAGCATGCGCCGGATCACGGCCCCACTCAGCGTTCAGTGTTTCAAGAGAGCATCGTCGCCGGGAGCCTGGATCCGCGCAGGCAGGATCGCACCATGGTTGGTGCTTCACGGGTTTCGCCCCACGCCGGACACAGTGTGGGGCATGATCAACTGATCGGCGAAGGCACCGGCTTCAACATGAGTCCGTTCGGGGCTGATTGTGATGCTCCTATCGGCTCTCGTCGTGCGGAGACTGGTTAGTATTGCCGAAGAGGAGACTGGACAGCTATAATGAATGATGCCGTGCTCAAGGGTGATACTCATGAACCTGTGAAGACGGAAGCGTCTCAAGGCGACCGCGGAGGAAAAAGCCTGGCGACGCTGGGATGGTATTTATTCTGTTTTCTGATGCCACTCGGCAACACCACGCTTTCGGTGCTAGTTTTGGGGGCCGCGCTGGCAGTGGGACTTAAGGATCCAGAAAACAGAAAGGCCCTCGTCGGCATCCTGCGCAATGACAGGGTAGCGCAGGCCATGACACTCTTTGTATGTGTCTTATTCGTCTCCGCTGCGTTCTCGGCGCACAGAGCCCTGGCGGTGGCCGGTGCCTTCGGTTACAGTCTGGTTATTCTGCTGCCGCTTTTGACGGGATTACTGTGGCAGATACCTACCGCGGACTGGCTATGGCGGAGGGGATTGGTCTGGCTGGGTCTCGGCGGGTTGATTTCCGCCTCCGTGGCTTTGTACCGTGCTTACGTTTTGCATGTGTGGCGACCGGGTGGGGCGTTCATCAGTACCAACGGTTTTGCCAGTGTGATTATGCTCACTCTGCTGATCAGCTGGTGGGGCATGACAACGCCTAACGTGAAGCGGTCGATCTGGCAGAGGCTGTCTCTTTTGGGACACTGGTTGATCATGCTGTGGGGCTTCATAATGGCCCAAGGGCGCGGGGCCTGGGTAGGTTTTGCGGTCGGTTTTGTTCTCTATAACCTGCGGTCTTTGCGCGGTGCACTGGCCGTAGTGGCCACCTCGGCCTTCTGTCTTCTTGGTATTCGCAGCAACCCAAGGCTTGTGAAACGCGCTCTCAGCATCCTCACTCCCAGCGCTTACACTGTGCGGATATGGATCTGGCAAGGGTCTTTGGCCATGTGGAGAGATCATCCCCTGCTGGGCATAGGGCCGGGTACTTTCGTGCATGAGTTCGAAACGTATCGCCCATTGGAGGCGATCGAGGGCGGGTTCACATACCCCGTTTCCTTTTCCCACAATCTCTTTTTGGGACTGCTTACAGAGGTGGGGCTGCTTGGAACGGGAGCTTTCCTCCTCATCTTGGTCGCGGTCGCTTACTCTGTATGGAGATGGATGCAGACTGCGCAGACGACTCCCTTTTCGCGGACACTAGTGTGGGCATTGTCGTGTACGGTCATGGCCCTGATAGTGCGTGAGATGGTCGACAACACCATTTTCGGACTTGAGGTTGGCGGTGCCTTCTGGGCTTTGCTGACCTGGCTCGTGGTGTTGACCCGAACCGATGGAAGTGAGGCGGAAAGCACATGATCGATCTGCACGCCCATCTGCTACCCGGGATCGACGACGGTCCCGACAGTTGGCAGGATGCCCTGCGGATGCTGCGCATAGCACAGGATGACGGTATAGACACCATTGTGGCTACGTCTCATCAGGAGGATCAGGCGGGATATAACAACAGCAATTCGTCGTTGATTCAGCTTGCTGACGAGCTGCAGAGGCGCGTCAGTCAATCCGGTTTGTCGGTGCGTATTCTGCCGGGCGCAGAAGTGATGGCTACCCCGGATCTAATAGAGCGCCTTGAGCGAGGAACGGCGCTCACCCTGGGCAATCAGGGGCGATATCTCCTGCTGGAGTTTCCAAAGGCTGAGGTGCCTCGATATGCAGGCCAGCTCATATTCGACCTGCAAGTCCGGGGAATCACACCCGTCATTGCTCATCCTGAGAGGAACGCGGTCTTTGCCGAGCGGCCCGAAGAGCTCATTCCCCTGGCAGAGGCAGGGGTGTTGCTCCAACTCACGGCAGCCAGTCTCTCAAGCAGAGCATCTCTGCCGACTCGTTTTGCAGCCGTGCTCCTTTTGACCCATAATATGGCGCATATCTTGGCTTCTGATGCCCATTCGGTCGAGCGGCGTCCCCCCGTATTGGCCCGTTATGTCTCACGACTGATCCCGATAGTGGGCAAAGAGAGGGCGTTTTCGCTCGTGCGTGACGTGCCGGAACGCATCGTGCGCAACGAGTCGGTTCAGACTCCGCCGTTGCTTCCGTTTTCCAGAAAGAGCCGCCGACAGGCCTTGGACCTAGCCAGAAAGATGGGGAGGAAAAGACTGGCATTCCCTAGGCCCCTATCGAGGCTAAGGTCCTAGAGGAGATCGGTGGGAAAACGTCGAAGTACGTCCCCGCAGTTCCTTAACGGGTACGGGGCGTGTATGGGAGCGATGATGTTTTGGATGCATTGCAGGCCATCTTGGCAGTTCAACTTGTTGCCTCTGTTGGCCTATTCTCTTACGCGGGTTGGTTGATAGATCGCCGGCGCAAGGCGATGCGTTACTTGTCCATTGACGAGCGGCGACGACTTCGGCGGATCATGATGACTGCCACAGCGGTCTTGTTCGCTGCTTTCACTGCTTGGGGTTCTTTGCTAATGATGTAGTGAGCGACTACGACTCATTGAGCATCGGATCTCGGTTCCCGGCGACTGATGCGGAGTGTTGCAGGCCTTCTTCAGTGGGGCAGATGGCACTCTCTGACGCGTCGTAGTGCGCCAAAAAGCCGATTGCCAGACAGCTTGGGGCCGCGGTTGGCCATATCGCCACCGCAGGACACCAGCACTGGGCGTGTCCAGCCACATGCATCCGGCCTTTATGGGCATTTGTGAAGCGCGCGAGGGCATCGCGCGCTTCAGATATGAGGAGAGGATGCGAGTTATTCTCTGATGCCACATGGCAACGATTACGTGAAACAAACAGCGTGTTGTCGTCTCATAAGGACCTATCCAAAGCGATATCGAATACAACGGTCACTTCGGCATGCACCATAATCTGGCCCCTATATATGGGACCGGCCAACGGAGGAAGGGGAGCTTCGCTCATGGAGGCTCCTGTTGGCAGACTGGGATTGTGCACTCTTATGGTATTGGTGTCGCGCATCTCCCGCACCATGGTGACGCGAAGTCCGGCGGCCTTGCTGATCATATTTGCCTTCTCAATGGCATTTTCCACGGCCTTCTTCAGAGCCGTCTGGGCCACACTCTCAAGATCGGAGAGTTCAAAGCGGACACCTTGTACCGAGGTAGCCCCCTGTTTCAAAGCGATATCTACAACTTCACCGACGCGCTCCAGGTCTTGGATACGAACATCAAGACCTGAACTCACCTTGTAGCTCTTCTCGCGACTGGTCAGATCGGTGGTCTCCCAAAAAGTGGCTTGACGAACTTCAAAACCAAGACCCGGGATGCTCTCCGCAAGAAGCGCTTGGGTAATTTGATCGATGATCGTCTGATTCTGATTCTGCGCTACTCCGCTTTGTTTGGCCGTACTCTCAATGGCCAAGGAGACAACGGCCGTATCAGCGGTACATACTACGAAACCGGAGCCGACACTGACCAGTGACTGCGTCTCCAAGAACGGGGCGGAAAAACTCGGAGCAGCCAAAGCGAGAAGCAGCGACACTGCCAACAAGATGAGTTTTCTCATCAGTCTATTCACCAACTTCTACGTCCCGGTGTCTTGACACACAGGACAATGATCTTCAGACTCCCAAGGGATGATAGGGGGGATCTCCAGAGCATCCACCCCAACGGTATGCCACAGTGTCACGCACTGCCTGGCCAAGCGGGCTTCCAGAGCGCGAATGCGGTCTGACTGCTGCACAACGGCCAGCTGTCTGGCGATTACGTCGTGTTGAAGGCCCAGTCCGCTTTCAAAGCGTTCCTTAGCCACGGTCAGCAACAGTCTGTCTTGCTCCAATTGCTCACGGGCCTGCGTCAGGACGCGTTCGCTTTCGGCGATATCATAGAGGGCCGCGTACACTGATCGTTCTATGGACCGTTCGAGATCCTCCAAGGCCTTCTCCGCCGTCTCCAGGCGCAGTTCCGCAGTCACGACCTGCTCTGCTCGCGCTCCGTCCCAAAGAAAGAAGGAGGCTTCGACACCAGCATGGAGCCGGGTGCGAAAATCAGTGGAGGTCTCTTTGATCTCATGAGGCCACTGAGCTCCCGCCGAGAAGGAGATCTCTCGCTTGGCCTGCAGTCTGGCGGCCATCAGCGCTTCCCGGGCCAACGATACCGCTTGTTGTGCATTTCTCAAATCACTTCTTCGTGACAAAGCAACCGCTACCCAACCTTCCGGAGTCGAGGGGATCTCGGGCAGGTCAGCACTCAATCGGACCGGCTCGGTGGAGTCGGTGAACTCAAGGATGTCGCGGTTGGTCAACTCTCGCAGGGCTTCACGGTTTTCGGTCCATCGTCTGCGCGCCTGCGCTTCGGCATCAAGGCTTGCGTTCAGTGACGAGCGTAACCGGAAGAGCTCAGCGGCAGAGATGGAACCCCGTTCCTCGCGTTCAAGGGCCAGCGCATACTCTTCTTCTGCGAGCCGCAATAGGTCTGCGGTCAGACGGAGCTCTTGTTCCGCTTGCATGAAATCGTCATAGACCTGCATGGCGCGGATAATCAGTTGTCGTTGGCTTGCCAGGTAGGCATCTTGGGCCTCAGTGAGCTCGTGCTCCGCCGTTTCGCGGCGGTTATCGGGTCCGGATGCCAGGGGCATCCGGACGGAAAACGACGCTTGAGCTCCGATTGGCTGTGCATAGCCCGTCCGCACCCCGGCGCCCAAGCTGATCTCGCTGCGGCCTTGGCCCGTCGGAAGAGTCAGAGTGATACTGGGACCTGCGGCCACCCCGGCGTCAATGTCATCGCCGAATGGGGAGGCGGCCCCGGCTTGGACCGAAGCGCGGAGTTGAGGGCGCAATGCCGCCAGAGCCACTCGATACCTCGAAGCGGCATCGGCGTAGGCCATAGCGGCCATATGGTGCAGAGGCCCGGACAAGGTGTCGTTAATCACCTCAAGCTGTATCCCGGGCACCTTGACTTCACCAAGCTCAACGTCCGGGAATGGTCCGTCAAAATGAGCTTCGGCACATAGGCTCACCAATAGAGCCAATCCGCAACTTGCGAAAAACAAGCGTCGACTAATCCGTTTGTTGATGAAGCAAAACATGAGAGTCCTCTACTTCTTGGCCACTGGCAGTGTGTCGGTCCCTATGGCGTTTAGGTAGCGGGTGACTGCCAAGGCCTGATCATATAGTGCTTGTACCGCCCGAATTTCAGCCACACTGGCCGCCGCTTGAGCATCCATCAACTCGCCGGCGGTTATGAGACCGTTTTCGTGACGCAACACGGCTACCTGAAGAAGTCTTTGCTGGTGTTCAAACGCCTCGGCCGCCAAATCAGCCTGGATTCGAGCCATTTCGAGATTCAAGATTGCATCGCGGGTGTCGAGTATGACTCGGGCACAGGCCTGATCGAGAGCGATCTGAGCTTTGTCGACAGCCATTTCCAAACGCTCGATTTGCGCCTTCGGTGTGTAGCTGGGATCGGCTGCGGCAAGATTCCGCTTGGCCAACTCAAGTGATCGCTCCAAGACCTGGATGTCAAGGCGGTTGGCTAATGCGGTGTCCGTGTCAACTTCCAAGTCCCAGGAGGGGATTTCGCTTTGGATGTTGTCTATGAGTTCGAAACCGGCGCGCAGGTCTCGGGAAAGCAGAAGATTGAACCTAATGCGCTCTGACTCCAGAGCGGCCTCGTTTTGACGTAGGGTTATCTGAGCCCGACGAAGATTGTCTTCTGCCAAGTAAAGATCGGTGTCCGTGGCCAGCCCGGCGGAAAGCCTCTCTCGTACCAAACCCAGTTGGCGTTCCGCTTGTTCAACGGCTGCATGTGCCAGGCGCAGGGTATGCTGAGCTTTTAAGACACTGATATAACGTTCACGCGCCGTTTGCATCTGTGCCTGTCGGATAAGTTGGGACTCCGCCTGAGCGGCTTCCAAAGCCGCTTGAGCTTCTTCGAGCTGTTGAGGTGTGACCGTGATACGTAGATTCACTTGTGCCTCTTTGAGCCTAAGCTCCGCTTCCTTAACCGCCAGATCACTGATGACGATGTTTGGATTGGCCTGAAGCGCCATATCCAGAGTCTGTTCGAGCGAAAGACGTGGGACATTCGAGTCGGCCGCAACTGTCGTCAGTTCATTCGCTCCGACGGCGAATGAGGCCACGAAAACGACGACAAGGGCTATAAAGCCTATGAGCAATGCATACTGTTTGGATGTGCGCACGCTATTACCTCCGGGCTCATGAAGTGGTCGTCAGGCAAAATTTCTGGACGAGTAAGGTTTTTCCTGCGTGGGGAAGTCATTTTAGTTTGATCTGGACGAATTGAGTCGTAAGAGTTGGGAATCCGGGGAAAAAGGGATTTTCGGCACAGAGGATATTCATCAGGTCACGCCTACGGGGCCGTACACCTTCGCTGAAGCCCTTTGCTTCCGTCGGGACCGGTCTGTTATCGTGATGCCGTGCAGTCGGCCGTGAGGGAGCAGGGAGTGAGCTACGGATGCGAAATACTTTCCTGGTGTACTTGCTGTCGGCAATAATGGTGATGGCGACGATGAGTCCTGCGTATGCCATGTCCGGGCTTCTGGAGAGCTACGGCACGCCGTTGACCGATGAAGAGTTGGCGGAGGC
>JBMNSS010000136.1:0-7346 GCA_050945315.1 Limnochordia bacterium
GTCGATACCCCCAAACCCTACGAGATCCGCTCCCAGCCGGTAGGCGTAGTTCTTCACTTGCTCTTTGAGTGACATGTCTATATCTGGCCTCCAATCACTGCTAAGACCTATCGCCTCCGCTGACTATTTGCCCTCCGCTTCGGCGATGAACCCGTTGACGATCCGCGTCAGCGTGTCGACGGCTTCTTTGGGTGTCGTCTCACGTCTCAGAGCGCGCATGATCTGCGTCTGCATCTCGGGAATGGTCTTAACCCACTGCGGATGGGGCGGGCTGGTCGCCGCAAACTCCATAACGGCGATGATCGTGCGCAGATCATAGTCGGCTTTGGAGTAGACGGTTCTCAACAAAGACTGCCGCGGGAAGAAGTTGCCGGCCTCGGCGGCCATAGGGGCCACACTCGGACCGGTCAGGAAATTGATCAGTTCAGCCGCTCCCTCGGGCTCTTTGGCCCCGACAGGAATCATGAAAGTCTGGCCTCCGGTGAAGTAGAGCCGATGCTTAAACCAAGGGAGAGCGGCTCCTCTCACATTGAGCGCCAACTCGGGATCAAGCCCTCGCATGCGCACGATGCTGGACGGACCGCCCGTCCAGGCCATGGCGGCACTGCCTTTCAAGACATCGCTGGGAGCACCGATCTCGGTGATGGCATGCTCATGAATCAGGCTGACGTAAAACTCCATGCCTTGCACACCTTCGGGACTGTTGAACAGAGCCTGTGAGCCGTCATCCGAGAAGTGTTGTCCGCCCAGCTGCCGCAAGAATGTGGCAAAAACGTGCTCCGTGCTGCCGACATTCACGGGAAGATAAAAGCCGGTCACCGTCATCCTGCCGCCCGAATCGCGGCGCACTGCTTTGCGCCCCATGGCCACCAGCTCTTCCCAGGTAACCGGAGGCTGATTCACATCGAGGCCGGATTCTTCGAATCGGATCGCTGAGTACAGCAAGTGCGCCGTATCCCCCAAGAACGGTAATCCGTAGAGCTGACCCTTCCACATGGCGGGTTCCAGAAAACCCGGCCACATGTCTTTGATCAGCTCCGGCGGGGCGATCTTGTCCACCGGTTGAAGAACGCCGATGGCCGCGTAATTGACTACACCGCCTGTACCGTAGGTGAACACATCCGGGGGTGCACCGGCCGCGATGGCCACGGTCGTCTTTTCCACGATGGTGTTCCAGTTAAGAGCAGTGATGTTTACGCAGTACTCCGAATACTCCTCCTCGAACATTGCCTTCGCATCATCGAGCCACAGAGGTTTCGCCGGTACCCACAGCTCTATACTCGCCGTCTTGGCTCCTGCTCCGATGCCGATGATCTGCACCATACAGATCATCACCCACAAAAGCCCAGCACACCTTCTGAATGCACGATACATAGCCAATGCCTCCCTACATCACGGCTTAATATCTTCGACGGGCTCCCGCACGTTCGGGCGGGATCACGGACTCAGGGAGCCGTCACCCGTCGGCATACCTACCGGTCGGTCTTATGGGTCTCTTTCCGCTTCGGAGGTAACATTCTGTTTCTTGTTTGGTTTTCCTTCGTATACTTTGTTTGAATGCGACAGACTCAGGCCAAGATCATCGGGTATGATTACAAGGTAATCATCCTGAACCTGTTGAAACAACCTCTATATCCTCAATGGTCATGACGCGAAATATGATATAGAAAGGGGATCGATGACATCCATGTCGAAAAGAGTTATTATTCTTTGTCTGATACTTCTGATTGCCCTCGTACACGGGAGTGCTGCGGCAGACACTGAGGTCACCCTCACCGTAGCCTTCTGGGGCGCCCAATCGGAATACAACGACATCTGGGTACCCGTGAAAAATGAGTTCGAGGCTTCCCACTCCGGCATTGGAATCGAATTGATGCACGTGGCGGGCAGCATGCAGGAGAAGATGATCAGCATGGCCCTGGGCGGCCAGATTGTCGATGTCTGGATGAGCAATGCCGACACTGCCTTGACCTACTACACTGCCGGTATAACCAGGCCTCTCAACTCTCTCATGGAAAACGATGCCACGTTTAACAGAGACCGCTTCTTTCCCGCCGCCTTGGAGGCATACGCCCGCGACGGCATCCAGTACGGCCTTTCGAGTCATTTCCAGGTCACAAGCGTCTGGTACAACAAGGAGCTCTTTGATAGGGCGGGGCTTCTCTATCCGAAAGATGACTGGACCTGGGAGCAGTTCCGTGCCGATGCAAAGAAGCTGACCCAAGATCACAACAACGACGGCCTCATGGATCAATGGGGGTTGGCGTTACCCCATGCTGCCGAGACCATGACGCCTTGGGTCTTCTCAGCAGGCGGAGATTGGGTCGATGACAGCGACCATCCCACCCGCTCCGCGGTGAGTGAACCCGCCACTTTGAAGGGACTGCAGTTTATATACGAGTTGCTGACCCAAGACGCAGTCGTGGAACCGGGCAACGGTCTGGCCACACCTTTCTATGAAGGCAAGGTCGGGATGTACTCCTACTACGCCGTGGCTCAGCGCATGGCAAGCTTTGCCACGTTCGATTACAACGTGGCCCGCTTGCCCGCCGGACCGGCAGGAGCCATCAACTCCTTGGTGCCCGGAGGACTGGTCATGGGCAAGACCAATCACGAAGAGGAAGCCTGGCAGTTCATGAAGTTTTTCTGCCAGAAGGGTGCCTTCAGCTACAACACCGTGCCGGCTTATCTGCCGATGGCACGCACAAACCGCTGGCCGTTTGTGCCCGTGCCCTCCGACTACAACAGGGCGGCCTTCGTTGAAGGAGCTCTGTCGGCTCGTCCCCAGACCATCAAACATGCACGGGTAGCCGATATCCTCAGGACTGTCAACGAGGTCATCGTGCCCGCCGTTCGCGGAGGCGAAGCCTTGGGCTCAGCCGTAGCCCGCGCCGACTCACTGATCAATGCCATACTGGCCGAATAGGCGCCTCGATCCGGACTTGTGCCGTCTGTCCTGATCGATAACTGTTTCGCTAACAGAGAAGCGGACCGGGGTTTGACCCGGTCCGCTTCGTCCTCTTCATCCATGCTTCACCACTGCCAGTTGTCAAAGAACTGCCAGAGTCTTTCCAGCTCCGCTTGATTCTCAATGTAGACCGTTGCCCCCGCCGAGACACGCCCTTCTTGGTCAACAGCGTACAGAATATACGGGCCAAACAGTTCTTCTTGCGTCGGCAACAAGGCGGGTTGTTCCGCCGCCACCGTCACCTGACTGACGGCATTGGCCCGGACTCTCTCCGCATCGGGTATTCTTCGCGAACTGGAGCCTTCCACGAGATACACCGTGGCATCCACTGAACATATGACCGGTATCGATTCGCCGGACTCCACTTCCGAAGGCACACCTGACAACTGCGGCGGCAGCCGATCACCGAGGGTCAGGGTGATCTGTGTACCCTCATGCGTAATCTCCACGGCCGGCGAAACCGACGATGCATACAGTTTATGAGTGGTCTTCAGCCACTGTCTGCCGCCGGGAATTCGGCTGAGCCGGAACCGCCCGAAAGCATCCGTCGTCGCCGCCGGTGTCGTATAGCCCGCCACGTGGACCACGGCCCCCTCAATCGGCTCGCCTTCCGGACCATACACCGTCCCTGAGACCAGTCCGGTCATCTCCCGGAGAGACGATGGGCCCGCCAGACCGGTGGCGTGGTTCATCAGTGCTATATCGAAGGTATGCGTCCCCTGCCACTCAAACCGCGGATGGAAGAGCTGACGGGAAGAGCCGTCGGGATCGATGACAAATCCAGGATCATGTTCAGCCAACACGATCAGCGATCCCTCGTCGCGGTTCTCGATGCGCCCGATCTTGAAACCGGCGGTACGCCCGTCAGGATGCCTGACGATGACGTAACCGTCCGCCACATCCGCCGGTAGCACCGTCTTGGAGATCAAAGCATCCACTTCGTCACCTTCGGCCCGCCGCAACGTGCCGACGATCTCGCCCTGCAGTCTTCCGTCGCCTTCCAGCGTCAGCTCTCCCTTGCTGAGACGGGTGCCGCCCACCAAGGACATCTCCCGGACCACGCCGTCTTTCAGCCGGATGAAGCCAAACTCGCCCTCCAGTGTTATATCACCGGCGACGAGCGCGCCTTCATCACAGAGAGGATTGCTGAGCAAGACATCGATGGTATCATCGTAGATGATCCGCACCGCGACGGATCCTTCGGGGCCGTCATCGATCGGCAACCGCTCGATGGCCTCCACCCGGAAACCGGCATCGTCAAAGCGCGGCTCCAGCAAGGTGACGAAGTCACTGCGCAAGTCTTGACCGTCTCGCCGAAGGACCAGCTTCGGCATCGTATGCTGATCCACCAAGTGATTGTTGTCCGAGGCGATCCCGTTGAGACGCACCGGACGCATGGAAGGCGAACGGGCCAGGAAGAGCTCGTTTTCGCCGGCATCCAAAAGCCCCGTCATCTTCAACTGAGGCCGGGCGATTCCGCTTTGTTCCGTGAACAGGGTGACGACAAACCGATCGTCATCGAGTTCGGCTTGCTCGACATCCCTCAGATAGATGTATCCGGCGTAATGACCCTGGGCACTCCCTGATGTCGACGGTCCCGTCGGTTGCGTCACTCTTACCCCTGACGGCAGCAGATACGGCCCGTAGGGTTCCGTGGACTTATCCACTTCGAAGAAGGCATCTCTGTTGGCATCGCCCTGCAGCGTGTACTCATGGCGCCTTCCTCCGGCGACCCTGAAGATGTCCAGAACGTAGACCTGCTCTCCATCCGCCGTCAAGGGCACCATCCACAGTTCACGGGAGTACTCTTCGGCGGAGTTATAGGCTTCAGTATAGGAGGCTCGCATGAGTTGGAACGGCTCGGCGATCACGAAGGCCTCGATGTTACCCCCGTGATTTGCCGAAACGGTGCCGGACATGTTTTGGCTGTCTACCACTACAGTGTTGTGTCCCATCGTCGAGGTGGTAAACCAGCGGTATTTCGAGCTGTGTGAATAACCGAGATCAGGCATAAGCTCCGTCCCGTTGGCAAACAGTGTTATGTTGAGCCCGTCACGATGGACATGGCCGTACTTGGGCTGGAAGTTGAGATAGAGCTGGGTCTGATTGCGACCTTCGCCTCTCACCAGACGCCCGATTCTGCTTGCCGGAAGCAAGAATGAACCGGCGCTGAGATCCGGCTGTCGAGCCGTGGCATTGCCCCAGGTGTCCTGGATGGGCAGATACTTTCCGTCCGGATAGACCACGATCTTGTTGATCGCCAGCGCTTTGGCAATGATGGGAAACTCACTGGCCATATCGAGGTCTTCCAGATGCAGACCCGTCCGGGGCGAAACATATCCCTCGGGGTCACTCCAGCCGTTGAGCAACTCGATGGCGCTGACCAGCCCGTTGATCGTCTGCACGTGATAGCTCAACGTCACCTCAGACCAGAAGCCGTCAGACAAGAACTTGCCTTCGGTTACGAAGTCGCGCACCAGCTCCACCGCGCGATGAATCATGTCTGAGTCACCGAGCGCCCGTCCGATCTGGATCAGACCGCGCCAGAAGCTGTTGGCCATATTCCCCTGGCTGGGTATATACGTCAGCGCAAAGTCAACTGAGGGTCGGAACATCTCCTCGACGATGATTCTCTCGACATCTTCTCCCACTTCAGCACTCAGAAGCTCAAAGGCATCGGTCTCTTTGAGCCGTTCATAGACCGTGGCCAGCGGAGCCAGCGAGGAGAGATCTCCCCACCACCAACGATTCCAGGTTCCGCCCCAGTAGGCATAAGGCGGTCCTGAATCAGCCGGAACGATACCCGTGACTCCGTCGCGATCGACCGTCGGGTGCCAACCCGCATAGGCCTGGGCGAAAGCATACAAAATGCGTGCCGCTCCGAGAGGATCTTTGTCAGCTATGCGGGAGGTCTCTTTGATGGCCTCCTGCCGCTGCACATACCACAGATGCCCGGTGACGAAGTAGCGTTTGCCCTTCGCGTCCTGATAGTACGGGATCTCAATCTCTTCGCCCTTTTTGTCCTTGATGACTAAGCGATGACTCTCACTCCAGCGCGGATCCGTGCTGGGATAGATCGTGCCCGTCGGAGTCGCCGTCAGGCTCTTCTTGTCGGCATTGAGACGGTACAGATGGGTTCCGTCCGGGAACAGATCAGGCATTTCGGGCAGTCCGGTGTAGCGAAAACCGGGCTGGGGAGGAATCAGATCGATAACCGCCCGGACTTCTTCAGACATCTCCGTCCGGGCCACGGCAGTCGCGCCCCGTCGGGCAGGCGAAGAAGGCATGGTGGCCAACCCGGCTTCGATCATGTACTCCCGGTCAAAGGTCATGACCGAGACCAACGAGCGCTCACCATCAAGGTAGCATGTAACCATCAGCTTGTATGTGCCGTCGTGCAACGGCTTCGGGTGATCAAAGACCACCGAGATTCCGGTGAGGTCTTGCGTTATCTCGAACTCCTGCAGCGTCTGCCAGGCTCGCCCGGGAGACTGCCACCGCAAGGAGACATCCTGAAATCCTGTTTGACCATCGGGCAAAACAAACTGCAGCTTCTTTCTCTGAAAGCTCACATAGCTCAAGTCCGCCTCTTCGATCGATCCGGGCTGCGGACCGGCCGCATCGGGCAATCGACTGAAGAAGATGCTTCCCAGACGCCCTTGGCCGATGACATTACCATACAAAGAGGTGCTTCGCCCGGTAAGGCTATGGCCGTTGTCCCACTGATTGGATTGGCGGATGGGAATCCATGATGTGAGCGGCTTGGTATACAGGTGATGCACATGTATGATGTTCACCTGCCACTCATCCCCCGCCCTGACACCCGCAGCCGCCAAGGCGGTAAACGGAATCTCAGCCTCAACAGTGAACTCGTCATCCTGTTCCGAGGCGGCGAAGCGGAAGCCGCGCACCTCAACTCGTCCCTCATCAGACGAAAGCTCATTGAGCGACGGATTCCAGATCGTGCTCAACTGTGCGGCGCTGGCCGGATGACGTCCCTTCACAGGGATGCTGACGACATAATACTTGTCGGCGCTCGCCCCATGGCGCAAGACAATCTCGATCTTGTGCAGCGATTCCGCTTCATCGACAGAGAGTCTCCCGCCGACAAACAGATGCTGATCATCATAGGCCAGCCGGTAGTGAGCCGCCTCATGCGACAAGGTACGCTCGTAATAGGCAGTCTGAAACCCGGTCAGCGTAGCCGCCTCCTGCCACCACGCTTCTTGCAGCCGTCCGTCAATCCTCACGGCAGCCCCGGAATCCAGTTTGGGAAGGACGGCCCATTTATCGGGTGCGTAGCGCACCGATGCCGATGAGGCCGCGGCCGGACTTCCCAGGCCGAAAAGAATCACCGGACTGAGTGCGATGATCAATA
>JBMNSS010000137.1:0-7319 GCA_050945315.1 Limnochordia bacterium
TCGGCGACACACGGGCCATGCTCGCCATACTGCGTTCCGCCCAAGACGGCCGGCCCATCGCCGTTGAACGCGAACCGGCACCGGCACCCGTGTGATGCCGGCCAGAGACGATGTCGCGGCGGCCGCATGAGCCCAGCGGCCGCCTGCGACTTGCGCCTCATGAGCTTCTCGTTGTACTCACCGCCGGGATAGACTCGTCTCAACCTGGATGTCGGGGCTGCTCTCGCCTAATCGATCGGCCGTGTTGCGCCAGTTCTGCATATTGAGAGCGCCAGTATGATGTGTAGTCAGATAAATCGTGATCCGACCGGCACAGACTGTCACTCCGAGAGAAGCTATGAGTATCAGTACCAGAGTTGCATACAGGGGCCGATTCCCCTGCGCTTCTCCATCTCGCTGCACACGACTCCTACCTTTGCTCTCTTCCCGGAAGAGTCTCCCTCACACTGCAGAAAACGACTGTAGTCCGGCGGACACGTTTTGTTCATCCTACATCCTGGCCGGGCTCCCTGTGAAGAGTAGATCGTTTTCGAAGTAATAACCGATATCCGGCCGCATGCAAGTTGACGGCCCCACTCGAGGCGCTGAAAAAGGATCCGAAGCCCTATACAGTGAGCGTGTCTGAGTGGCAAGGTCCCCACTCGACAACCGGTCCTTACCCACCAAGACAATCGCAGGCGTCGCGGGGCCTTGCGAGATGCCCCCCCACTAAGCAAGCGTCACAGACGCTGCGAAGACAACGACAGCCGGAGTCGAGTTGCCCGATATGACGCGCTTGCGTTAACCAATGACATCGGTGCTTCTGCGAGCCTTCCGGGCAGGTACTGTGTTTGGGGGAGTTGCCTCCCTATCTCAACCCGGGCGGCTCTCATACGGTTCATGAGCGCCAAGTCGGTGCCTTCCTTCGGATTCCACTTCACGTGGTACGCCCTGCCGTCCGGTTAGCAACGTCCCTATCCGGCCTGTAAGAGACTTGCACCCCGAGTGAGTGCGCCATGGCGGACACACCACACAGCAAAACCCCGACGCCTGAAACGCCGGGGTTTTGTGTGTGCCGCTCATGCCAACCGGGGAACTTGGCTCGCTTGACCCGCAAGCGAGTCAGACTGCAGGCATCCCGTAGCCTCGCATACAGAACCCGTATGCCTTACTCCACTCTCAGGCCCTTCATCGACACCTTACCAAACTGCACCTCAGACGGCAGATCCTCTGTGAAAGTGACCCGCAACCACCGCGTGGAAAGATCAGAGACAGACCCTGCGCAATGCAGACGCAGTCTCTGCCACCCGTCGGGTGAGCTTTCCAACACCTGCGTCTCATACGACACGTCCTGCCACTCCGTTCCATCGGCGGATACGGCGAGAACTACACCGCCTGCCACCTCAGCAGAGCGGGCGTAGACGATCACTTCACACTCTTGCAGCCCCGGTGCCGACCAGGTCAGATACTCCCGGCTGGCGCTGGCACGGGTGAGACGGTCGACATCGTCGAAGAAGGTCTCCGAGTCATCCCCTGCATACTGCCATCCGTCTGACTTCTCTTCGGCTTGCAGACGCTCCAGTTCAAAACCGAAGGCCATTATCGGGCCTTGCAGGCGATCCTCAAGGCTCCACCAGTTGCGGACCCGAAACGACACTTTCTTGGTCGTCGCCCCTTGCACCCGATCGACCACGGTCACGGTCAGCTCATGCATACGGTCATCCAAGGCCATGGTGTCGAGGCAGTACTCCTCCAACGCACTCATATCCGTACCGGTGAAGATCTCCTTCCCGTCGAGGCTCAGCTTGATCTCGACGATGTCTTCGGGTGACTCAGCCGATATGCGAATACCTAACGGCACTGATCCCTTCAGCACGGCGTTCTCACGCATCTCGCCCGCGAATTCGATCCAGGGAGGAATCCGCCACTCTGACAGACGAGCCAGTACATCCGATGCGAAGTGCAGGCTTTGCGCCGCCGACTTCCCATCACCTCTTGGGCCGGGCTGCACATGCGCCAAGGTGGCCGCATCGGCGACTTCCATCAGGCGGTCATCACCGCGGATTGCTCCCACGTAGGCGATGGCCGGCACGACCAGCATGTTCAGACCTGTGGCGGCCTCATACAGAGGCGTACCGTCGGTCTCGGCAGAGTAGGGCCATCCTCCGCGCTCCGGATTCCAAGACTTCAGGACCCATTCCACTGCGGCCTCAATGGACTGCAATACTGCCGGATCGTCCGTCTCGGCATGGTAGGCCTGCAGACCGCTGAGGAGAATGCCAATCAGGTACATGTTGTTGCCGATGGCACCGGGCTTCCAACCGTCGTGCCCCGAGGGAAGCACATGAGGCCAGGCGCCGGTCACTTCAAGATCCTGCTCTTTCAAAGCAATCGAGGCGATATGCTCAGCCGCCTTCATGTACACCGGATCATACGTACCCCGGAACAAGGCGGTAAGTGCTTTGAGAGACCACCCGGCCGTGCGCTCATGATTTCCCAGGGCTCTGAAGTCCGGAGCCATGGCCCAGGCGATATGTTCACCGAGAGCCAGCGCGGCTTCCATGACCCGGGCCTCACCCGCCAGGTACCAGGCATCCATCATACCGTCAGCCCATGTGTGACCGTTTGCAGCTTTGAAGCTGACATCAAACGACTTGCTCCACGTCGCTTGGGGCATGACTTGGTACGACACACCCGTATGCCCGATGCTGTGCTGAGCGTTGGCACCGATAAAAGTGGGATCCGGTGAAGCGTGAATGATATCCACGTCAGCCTGATGGCGCGCCGCTGCCAGTGCCAGGCGGTAGAAGTTGCGATCGCCCGTACGAATGAACTCCATGAAGAATCCATGGGCCAGATCGTATTCGTTGTTACCCCAGTTGCGTCCCCGTTCGCCAAACCAGTCGCCGTAGTTCAGATACCCAAACTCCCGGGCTTCTCTCTTCTTGTTCATGTGATCTTCGTAGCTCTTGGAGACGAAGTCGTTCCAGATAGCCATCCGCTCTCCGCCTGCCACCGGGAAAGAGCCCAAAGCCTTGGTTTCGCTGTGCCATTCAGCCGGGATGACCGCCACCAGGGGAAGCCGTCCCTCGGCGGCCATCTCCTCAGGAGAGGCCAGTCCGGCGAAGTCAATCGTGATACGCTCCGTGAAGGACATGCCCCATTTAAAGCGGTACTTCCCGGATACAAAGGGGAACATCAAGTGGAACGGAAGATCGGTGCCGAACTTGCTGTCAGGCTGCTCGGGCAGCAGCTCGAGAGAAAGTCGATTGCCGCTTGTCGCCAACCCCTTCGGCCAGCGCTCCTGAAACTCATGAACCACCGCCGTCAGATTGGCGCGTGAATCGCCAACGCGCACCACGCCCGGGCTCATGCCAGGCACCCACATGGGCTGTCGAGCCGCCACCTCTCCATTGATGAGCAACGTCTTTTCATCACTCTGGAAGGCACGCAGCTCTTCACCGGAAACGCTGTGAGCCTGTAACCCGTCCTTTTGCCGGCCTGTAAAGACTTGCGCCTCCTCGATGCCTGTGTTCAGTTCGATCGGCATGTACAGGGAAGTGATGTCCGTGAATTCCGTTTCCGGGAAGTCGTTTATATGTGTGTGAGCGATGCCCACTCGGGTCGATCCGGCCCGGAACGTCAAGCGGGTCACATAGCGCATATACTCATCGCCGTCTTCGGCACCGTACTTGCCTTCGGCGCGAATGACAACCTTTTCATTTCCTGCTTCTTCAACTCGCACGCTTTCGGGCGGACGCGCCGAGGTAGTGAATAGCTTGCCGTACTCATTGATGAGTCCGACCCCTTCGACACCCGAAAACGCGACGCGGTCGCCGTCGATCCAGACTCCGTCGAACAGCTTGAAGGCCTTCTTGCTGATCTGGGCTCGCAGCGGACCAGTGGTCACGGATATGACGTCCTCGTTCTCTTCAACAGTCACCCCTTGGTCCGTCGTCTCCGCTCTTTGGATCTCGCTGCCGAAGTCAAGAGCATAGACGCGCTTTTCGTTGGCCTCGAAGCTGTCGGTGAAATCAATGAGCACCCACTTGAGGCTCCCGTCAGGCCAAAAAGAGGTGGCGGTAAACTGAGCCGCAACTTGCTCCCCGCTCGGATCTGACAGACGGAAGTGAGCCAGATCATATACTCCGCCCTTAGGCAAGGGGAAACCAAAGGAGACAGCCGCTTCTTGTCGCTCAACGCCTGCCTCCTCGAGGAATTCGATCTCAACCCGGCGCTGGGCAATGCTACCCTCTCCGTCGGGACGTGTCGCTTCGTACTTGAAGGGAACCAAGGGACGCGGCCGTCCGAAGGTAAAAGACTGATTGGCCGCGGCAGCCTCATACGACAAGCCTTTGTTCTCCAAAGTCTCGTACTTCACTTTGTCATCCGCATAGCGATAGGACGTGGCCGGGCTGAGGCTCGTCAGATTGATGCGGTCGAGAACACCAAGGCGGGTGACACTCTGGCGAGCCAGCTTGACCAGTTGACGCGGCGTGGAATCTGAATCGCCGATCTTCTTGCCGCTGGCGTAGCGCTCAGCGAGAAGATGCACCGTGAACTCGATCGTCTCGCCGGCACCGAGCAGCGGCGGCTCAAAGACCATGTAAAGAGTGTCGTGATCGACAAAAGCCCCGGCGAACGTAGAATCCAAGGGGTAGGCCTTGTCAAAACTGCGCACCCCGACGGTACCGTCTTTCAAGGTGACCATGACATCGACGCCCTCATGGGGCCCGCCGTCTTTGCGCCCCGTCTGGCGATCGTTATCGAGATCCAGGTAGAAATGAAGCAGTGAGCCATCATCAAAGCGCACTCTGTGGGCGAACGTCACCCGGAAAAGGAGACGTTGCAGACCGGCATGAGCGGCCTCCAACGACAAGATGTCCGGCGCATTGGCCAAGATCTTCTCTCCCGTATAGCCTTTGTCCGGGCTTGTGACCACTAACTGAAACGCGGGTTCGCTGTTAGACGGAATGCCCATGGCTTCCTTCGCTTCAGCACTCATCCCGCTTGCCGCCGCACCGCTACACGTAGCGACGACGATCAGGGCCGTGATCAAAAAGACCCAGGCCCAAGGAAAAACCGTATCCACACACAATGAAGACAACACAAATCCTCCCCCAACAGATGGTGATGATTTCATTTTTCACTGTCGGGGAGATTTACCCTGCATGAAAAGCCAAAGAGCGACAGGACTCAACTACGTATAGGCCAAAGCCACCCCGGTGATCTCGGCTATGTGGCGGGATAAGGCGACCATGTCATCGGGTTCCATACTGTGAACATTATCTTTGCCCAACGTCTGAGCAAGAAGCTGCAGTTCGATGGTCGACGCACGGATGAACTTGGCGACCGCGAGAGCCCCCTGTTTGACATCGAGCCGGTCCGCGTATTCACCCGTGTATAGGAACAGCTGGTCGGGATTGGTGCCCACCGGCAGGCCGTCGAGCTGGTGATACACCATGGCCAGCAGCGCCGATTCCCCGATATACACAGCGTCGGCACCCAGGGCCAGGGCTTTGGCGAAATCACCTGCATCGCGCAGACCACCTGTGGCGATGAGATCAATGCGATCGGCGACTCCCCGCTCGAGCAGAATTCGGCGCGCTCGGGGGATGGCATAGATCAGAGGAATGGCTGTGTTGTTGATCGTGATCTCACGCCCGCCGCCGGTCCCCCCTTGGGCCCCGTCGATGGTGACGAAATCGACGCCGGCATGAATGGCGACGGCGAGATCCTCTTCTATCCTGCCCGCGGCAAACTTTAATCCTACAGGAACTCCGCCTGAGGCCTGGCGCAACGTGTCCACCAGATCTTTGAACTGCATGGGATGCGTGATATCCCGGAAGCGGGCCGGACGAACAGCGTCTTCACCGGGTGCCAGTCCCAGGTGGGCTCTGAAATCAGTACGGATATCTTCGGCTTTGACGCGCGTGCCCAGACTGCCTTCGGCACCCTGTCCGACTTGAATCTCGATGGCATCGACCTTGGCCATATCCGCCAGGTCATTGCCCCAACGGCCGCGATTCCACTGGACGATGTATTTTCTCGCGGCTTGACGCTCTTCGGGCAGAAAACCGGATTCGCCCGAGTTGGTGGCGGTGTCGACCAGAGACGAAGCCTGGGCCAAGCAGACCTTGGCTCGTTTGCTGAGAGCAGCCCCGTAGGCCATGCCCGTAATCATGATGGGAGTGGCCAACTCTAAAGGCCTGCGGGCGTTCTTGCCGATCGTAGTGCGAGTACTGACCGTCTGATAATCCTCATGGGGAAACCGCGCCAACTGGGCCGGCAAGAACATCAGATCGTCAAAGCCGGAGAATTGCCGCGTAGTGCCGTAGGGCTCGGAGACGGGCTGTCCGGTGCGGGCCCTCTCTCCGATGGCACCCATCCGAAGGAGACTGAAACCATCCACCATAAAAAGACGCTTCGCAGCCTGCATCTTGGAGAGCCTGTCAAAAACCTCATCGATTGTCCTCTGTACTATGCAGTCAAACAAGCCTTTGCTCACCCGTCCCCTATTATTGGTTTCGTATGGAGCGTATCCCAAAGGGCGGGGAGGCTATGCAAGAGGATTGGAAGAGAAAGCGCATCACGGAGCGGGTCTTGCTCACACACGTGGATGAGTTCTCGATAAAGCGATCTTCACATGACCGTCCTGCAGGAAGGTGCAAGTGAAAAACGCAAGACCGACCGAAGCCGGAGCGGGGTCAGATGAGGCCAAAGCGGCGATGGATCCTGTGCCGATGAACGCCGGTAACAACCGGGAGACGAAAACGCACCGGACGCTGACGATGCCGTGAGCGGCGGCGACGGGTCACGAGCTGCCACCGGAAAGGAATGTTGACGCGTCGATTGCCGCATCGATGTGACGGAAACGAAAACATCAGTGACGTTGAGCAGGTGGCAAAACAACATCGCCGCGTTTCTCATGATACACCACGTATTCGCCCCCATCACGGCCGGGAACGGGCCGATGACAGGCCAGAAATTTGAGTGCCACTTGGCACATGAACGGCGTGTTGCATTGCAGAGAAGGCTGTAGCTTGAGCGACACACAGAGCTCCGGGCCAAGCACTCGCTTGGGCTCGTCGAGCTGCTGAGCAGTCTCTGAACGCAACGCGTCTGGATGCTTGCACCTGTAGCGAAGCTCAAGCGCGGCCGGACTCAGAGCCCGACATGGCCGCAGAAGAGCCGTCCTACGCCCGAGATGAGTCCCGGACATCGCAAAGAAGATTGCACCGCCTGGGATACCCGTTGATTTGATCCCTTGGGAAAAGGCGCCGTCGGAGCCCCAGGCACACACTCTGCCTGAGGAGAGGAACATGCCTGACAGGCGAACG
>JBMNSS010000138.1:0-7287 GCA_050945315.1 Limnochordia bacterium
ATCAATGGCTTCTTTGGTCACTCGAATCAGCATCCAATCTTCATTGACGAAAGCTCAGGACTCCGTTCGTGCGACAGGGAGGGAGGATGTGGGCTCACGTGCTTCTTCTTTCCTGGTGAGGTGGGAGAATCTGGGCAGCGTCCTTAACAGGCTATCACGTTTGGTTGGATCGTCTAAGTCCGTCAGGGAGCCCATTAGCGTATGAAAGTGCCCGAACTAAAGATCTTTTAGGTAGGCGTCCATCCTTTCGCCTACGGCGCTTCCGGTCCACGGGATCTCTTCCGGCAACGCTGACAGCTCTTTTTCCAACCCTGCCCTAAGCGGCATGAGCTCCGACTGCCGGAGGCCGGTGAGGCCAAGGACTTTGGAGTTATCCACTACTCTGTTGAAGCACCTGTCGTACAGAAGCTGGTACCCTGGTCCGCTTGCCCGTGATGCGCCGAAGAAACTCAGATATGTATCAGTGTCAACAGTCAGGTAATCAAGGCCGATGATCTCCTTATAGTAGTCTGCGATCTCCTCCCACGTGCGATGCTCTGCCGTGGCCACGTTGAAGGTCTCCTTAAGGGCGGCGGGATTCAGAACAAGACGGGCAATCATTCCGGCGACGTCGCCGGCCCAGCTCATCGTGGCTTGAACGGGCATGGCCTCCTGGGGCAGAATAACGGGTAATCCCTTCCTCACTCTGGGGATAATCGTGTTGGCTTCCAACGTTACCAGTTGGAAACGGAACTTGGAGTAGGTGATCGCCGGCCGGACAATCGTCCAGTTATCGAATTGAGAGGCTCTGAGGATATCCTCCTGCCGTGCTTTGAATAGCGCATAGTCCTCCGTGGACAGGAAAGCCTTGTCCTCGGACACATCAAGGAGGCGAGGTGAGTCCTCCGTTAACGGAGTGCTGTCAGCGTACACTCTGTAAGTCGACAGGAAGATATAGTGATCGGTGCCGCGGAGCATCATTGCATGCCTACGTCTGAACTCTTGGGTCGAGTAGATCAGGAAATCGACAATCGCGTCGTATCCGTTTCGAAGCAACCCCTCCAGAAAGGAGTCATCCTTGGCATTGGCCTGAGTATAGGTGATTCGGGGATCCTTGCTTTCCACATGATCCAGTGAGACAACGTCCACTTGGTAGCCCATGGCCGCCAGTTCGGGAACCAGGTACACACCCATAGCCCCGGTTCCTCCCAACACAAGTGCTTTTCTCGTTGAAGTCATCCTATTGATCCCCTTTCACGAGCAAAACGACCTTGCCGACGTGCTGTCCGCTGTCAAGCAGCGCGTGGGCAGCTTGAGCTTCGGCAATCGGCAGAGTCCTGTAGATGGTGGGACGGACCTCGCCTGACTCGACCATTGGCCAGACCTCCTCAACCAGCTTGGCCAGAATCTCAGCCTTCACCGGCAGGGGCTTGTTCCTCAGTGTGCTGCCTATGATACGGATGTTCTTTACATAGATGGTTCGCAAGTTGACGGTGGTCATATCGCCTGCCAAAGCAGCAATCATAATCCAACGGCAACCATGGGCCACATAGGGCAAGCACTCTCCCATCATTTCGCCGCCCAGGCAATCAATGGCCACGTTTACCGGATACCCTTTCTCTTGTTCGATTCGTAAACGCTCAGGCACGCTTTCGACAGAAGTATCGATGACTACGTCGGCCGGGAGATGCGCGATCGATCCGGCCCTGTCGGCGGAACGCACGCTGGTGATGACCCGCAGGCCGAAGGCTTTGGCCAAGGGAATGATCACGCTGGCCAGTCCGCTGGCGCCGGCGTGCATCAGCAAGACATCGCCCGGTTTTGCATCTCCTTCCATAAATAAGTTCAAGTATGCGGTGGCGAAGGCTTCGGGCAATGCAGCCGCTTCAGCCATGGACAAGCCCTTAGGGACGGGCATCAGCAGGGAGTGGTGGACCGCCGCGTACTCTGCGTAACCGCCACCGGCGAGCAGGGCGCAGACTTCGTCGCCTTCCTGCCAGGTGCTCTCCGCTCTTGCCGCGGGAGACATCTCTTTGATAACCCCCGCGATCTCTAAACCCGGCCACTCGGGAGAGCCGGGGGGAGGGGGATACTGTCCCGCTCTTTGCATCAAATCAGCTCGGTTCAGCCCCGCAGCGTGGACTTCAATTAAGACCTCGCCCCCGGAAAGAACCGGATCCGGGACCTCTGTCCACACCAAATCCCTGTTTTCGGCTATAATCACTGCTTTCATACGGGTTCACCTCTCAGACTTCCGTGTAGGTCACGTCGATCGGCATACCGCAGGCAGCCAGCACCGCCTTGTGAACCAGAAGTTCATATTCGTAGCTAAACGGGTTTTCTCTGCCCTCGGTGATCATCCGGGCAAAATCAAGCATCATGGCATCGTAGCGCCCGGTCATGGGCGGCAGAGGAATGACGGCTTTGCAGTCAGTGTACTCGCGCCCTTCCGTCATCTCTTTTAGAGAAAGCATCAGCGTCGGCTGGCCGTTGTAGTCGCCTTCAAGCGGTCGGATCTCGAGGGTACCCTTGCTCCCGCACACGAGGAGCGATCGGCGGCCGTAACCGTTGACATCGTTCGAGCAGGCTTCCACCGTGGCAATCCCGCGCTCATACTCAAATACCGCCAGAGCGGTATCCGCTACATCCACGCCATCGAAAAAGGTGGACTTGGCAAACGGTAGGATCCTGTCGGGGGCACCCATCATCATCACAGCCAAGTCCACCATATGACAACCCAGATAAAACATGTTGCCTCCCGGGAAAGGCTTCATCCAGGCGCGTTTTTCGGGAGGATGGTATGTATTCATGATTGCCTGAACTCGGAATATCTCGCCCAGCTTTCCGCTCTTCACCGCGCGCCAACAGTATTGCACGGCAGGGTTGTACCGGTACATGTACGCCAACTGAACGATGAGATTCTTGCGCTTGGCCTCAGAAAGCAGCCGTTCATACTCCTCAACGCTCGCTCCCGGTGGTTTGTCGATGTGCACGTGGATGCCTTGGTCGATGCATCTTTGTGCCGCATGGACCAGTGAAAGCTCATCTGTCTCCACCATTACCGCGTCCAGCCCGGGGACGCTGAGCAGTTCGTCTATGCTCATCACGGGTACGCCCCGATAACAAGCCTGTTTACCTAATCGCTTCAGCGTGTCCGGGTCCTCCTCCGCGACACCGACAACCTCAAAAACGCCCGGGAATTTGCGCACACAACTCATTTTACCCGAGGCGTGATCATGTGCTATGCCGATTTGCCCGATCTTGAGCATAAGCGAGCCTCCTCAAAGCCACTGTCGGAGTGATGTATGTCAGTTGTCATCCTCAATCTCACTTCAGATGGAACTCAGCACGGATATGGCCGGGCGCACATCAGCCCTTGCTGTAGGTTGCCTAAAGATGAAGTGCTATGAGACAGCGCTGACACTGCGACGGAGCGCTCGCGCTTTTTTGGCTCGAGCGCTCCATCGGCGGCGTCCATCCGATTCTCAGTCTTCAATGTTTGCTTTTTTCACCGCGGTCGCTCTCGTGGTGCCATGGTGCTACCCGGTTGAGACGGCGACGGCCGTTGAAGATCGATCCAAATGCTCAACGATCGGCCAGCAGCTGCATGATCTTCGAACGGATCGATGCCAGGGCACTCGCCGCATCGACTCTTAAGTCGAAGACCGGCCTCAAGGCTTGGTCAATCGTGCTGTAGATCTCCGGAGCATTCGGATGGAAGTACCTATAAACATGTCCCAACTCCACCGCCTGGGCGATCACCGTCAGGTGCTCGGGCTTCACATATGAGGCATAGTTGCGGCGGTTTCTGATCACACTCAACCGCGGCTGGGGCATGATATCCGCTTGGTTTTGCAGGGCCCCGACTTCGGCGCTCATGTAGTACTTCAAGAACTCCCATGCCTCATCACGGTGCCTTGATGCCGAAGGGATACCGACGGCGATGGTCAGCATCTTGCCCACCGGTCCTGCCGGCCCCTGCGGAAGCGGTGCCAGATCCCAGGACAAGCCCTGGTTATGAGCGGCCTGCATCTCTGTCGGCAGACTGGTGTACATGGCAGCCGTTCCGCTCAGGAAGCTGCCGCCTATATAGCGCCGTTCAAACAAGGAGGTGATGAACTCAATCGCTCGGATACCCTCAGGCTGATCGAGGATGAAGTCGTCGTAGGTCTCGTTGAGGTAGTCTCCTCCGGACTGATAAACCCAGGGATAAAACCTCACCGGAAAGCTGTTGACGAGCCCGTAGACATCCGGCATACCATCTCCGGATTTATCGCGAGTGAGCTTGCCTACCGCCGTTCTGAAGCTCTCCCAGTTCCAGCCGGTGTCGTACCAATCATAGGGCGGAGGAGCCAATCCCGCTTCGTCAAACATGGCTCGATTATAGAACGTCACGTATATTGAGAGTCGCTGCGACATGGCGAAGATCTTACCATCCAGCGTAGTGGCCGCCCAGACGCTGTCGGGTATGTCACTTCGGTCGCGAGCCATATCTCTTTCGATGTAGGGCGTCAGATCCAGGAACAAATCCGTGCCGCCGGCAATCATTGAACTGAATGTGTCGCTGCCGATACTGAGCAGATCGGGTGCTACTCCGGCAGCCGTCCGCAACTGGAGTATTTCCGCGGCGTGCAGATAGTTGATGGGCTCGATAGTGACCTTGATGTGCGGGTTGCGGCGGTGGAATTCGTCAGCGATCTGCTGCTGAACGTCAGGACCCCAGTGAGCGAAGGAGTGAACGTATTGGAGTTCAACTACATCGGCAGCGAACGCGCTATAGGCACTCATGATCATCAAAATCAGGGCAGCGGTCAAAGAACATACCTTCAGTCTCACAGGCAATACCCTCCCTCTATACTTCCGTGCACCGTCATTGCGACAGACACACCTGGGTGGACCCTATCTATGGTCTTGGTCAGCTTCGGGGGATCTGTGGGTACGTGAGATTCGAAATCGAGACTGTGTCATTCAGTATACAAAGTGACTGGCTGTTATCACGTTAACTATGGAAATGGATTGTTGTGACTACGGATATGACACGGTCATTCGACAATCCGGTTGCTATCCCTTGGGGGGAATGTCGGTCTTTCCAAAAAAATGCCCATCACCGGGCGACGTTCGATTGCTCGATTACGGAGCCACCCGCAGACGTGCTGAAGCGATGCTCGACACAGTATACGGACTCGGTCAGTGGAATACGTGGAGGGCATCGCGTATCGTTGGTCCACCAAGACCCTATTGACCGACCTCGGCGTCCCCGATTGAGCATGCCGCGCAAGGACATGGCCGTGTTCTAGGAGGCTGTCAGGGAGGGCCGGTATCCGCCTTTCGCCTTCGGCGATCGTCTGCCAGCCGGTTCGGTTTCAGAGTCCGTGACACCGGTATTGGCCGTGTCAGAGCACGCTTGTGCAAGGGGAACCGCGGGTGTCTGAGCCTGCTGGAGGATGCTGCTCGATCCTTCACTGCCGGGTGATCTTTAGGCGATGAGGTCACCATCGGTGGCCGGATTGTACGCGGTGTAACGCATGGTACGCGGGTTTTTTCGACTCAGGTGTGCAGGTCTTTGACGTGTATTCCAGAAAAGGCAGGCGAGCTCACGGGCTTGCCGAATGAGCCGTCAGAACAGGTCACGCTGGATCGTCGGCATCAGTCTGCGCGCTCACTGCCATGTTTGAATGCAGGTTTCCAGTCCTCTAACATGAACAGTCTTGGCTCGATCTCGACACATACAGCGTTGACTCGGTCGCCACCGCGCTGAGCTATGGAAGCTTTGCCCCACGTATTGCCCGAACGCCCGGGTACTCAAACCCAACGGCAAAGCGGCGTTCCCGGTCACCGACAAGCGCGGCTACTCGCGTTGAGCGGCGGGACGCCGCACCATGCGCCGCCTTCTATCTACCTCGAAGCCCCCGTCCGTCGTCACGAAGAACGAAAAAAGAACGTCATCTGCAAGTAGGGTATTTGGTCGCACCGCTAAAGAACGACGCGGCCTTGACAGACTACCGTGACCTTTGCGGAGCAGCTTGCCGGCTTTGGCGCGTTCAGAGTCTCCGAGAATGCAGTCGCAGCCGCTGCAATACAACTCATCTACCCCGTCTGCGCTGGCAGGTGATGGCGCGTAAACATGGAACTTTCTTCCACACGAATCCCTTCTAAAGGCAGGTGTGTTTTGTGAATCATCGGTTTAAAAGGCCCCATCGAACGAATCGCATTGGTATCATCTGTGTATTGCTCGCACTCAGTGTTTTTCTCGTGTTATCCCCTGCACGCGCGCAAGCCGATGACGACGGAACCGTTCAGGTGGAATTCACTCTGGACGGCGAACCGTTGTCCGATGCGTGGGTTGCACTGTTTCAAGATGATGAACTCATCGATGGTCTCAGTTTCGACTGGGATACGGGTTACTACCAAGCCTCCGTGCCACCCGGTGTCTACGACCTCGAATTCTACGATTATACCCCCGGAGTAGGCAGTCGCACCATTCGAGACGTGGAAGTCCGTGCGGGAGAAATTACTGAATTGTCGTTTGAATTAGGTCCCATGCTTCCCGTGCAGGTACAGGTGATGTCTGACGGAGCGCCGTTCCGTAACGCCACAGTCTTAATTCATGATTCTGACGGTGGCGAAGTCGCCTACTTGGAGTGGGATGAGGAAAGCGGCGCGTACGTAGGCGAGGTGACTCCCTATACCTGGACGCTGCTCATTTATCCGGACATCGACGTTGTGGAAACCAAATGCGTTACGGATTTCATCGTAAGCGCTGATGCGCAAAACGTGTTCACCGTTGAGCTGCTTCCTTTGCGTCTGCTGCAGATCCGACTGCTGGCGGGGACGGAACCGACGGCGAATGCCGGCGTAACCATCATGCTAGACGACGAGATTGTGGACTATGGCAGCTATAACGAAGAGACAGGCCTTTTTGAGGCTTGGGTGCCGGAAGGAACCTACGAAGTGGAAATCGACCCTTATCACTTAGGGCTCTACGAGGAGCAGATCGTCGTCGCCTCCACGGGTGAGATCACAACCGTCCAACTGGGCGGGCAAATCGAGCTTCACCTGAAGGTCCTCTCGCCGTACGGTACGCCTTACCCATTTGCGCGGGTGACCATTACCGATGATGACGACTATAATTACGCCGACTGGTCGCCGGAAGAGCAAACCTACAAGGTAACCCTGGTGGAAGGCGTCTACGACATTACCGTCCGACCGGACGATTTTTACAGCTCTCAAACACTCGAAGGCGTTGCGCTGGAGGACGATGTCGTAGAGTTGACCGTAGAATTGGTCAAGCCCCCGACTTACACCCAG
>JBMNSS010000139.1:0-7250 GCA_050945315.1 Limnochordia bacterium
ATCCCGGAAGCGATAGCCTTCCTCCCTGCATAACCGCAAGATCTCACGGGCCACGGCTTCCACTTCCGCCCGCCGGTTGACGGCCTCCGCAAGGCGGATGGCCGGGACCGCCGCCGGCCAGGCACGGGGTTGCGGATCGGGGAATTGAGCTTCGAGGTGTTTCAACTCCGGAGCAAGAAAGCGCGGCGAAGAGGCACTCAAAAGAGCGGGAGGCAACACCTCTATGTTCTGCAGCCGGGCCCCCTGCAGCAGGCGAAGGCAAGTCTCCTCGGGGCGGTGAAAGACTCCCAGCTGATCCACCGGAAAAGACTCTCTGCCCTCGGCCGTGTCTTCGGCCAGCTGCGGCCAGCTTTGAGGATCAAGGCACAAAGCTACATTCAGCCGGCCCGACACTCTCAGCAACATCTGCAACAGACGATGCTCCTGGGGTGTAAAAGAAGCGAACCCGTCAACCCAGATCCGGGCGTCTTTGAGCAAAGACGAGACGGCCGCCTTCTCGGTGGCCATCGTCACGTAGGCGTCAGGATCGGCATGATGGGGAGCCAAAGCCTCCTGATATGCCGTCCATAGCAGAGTGAGATCTTCGAGCTTCTGTCTTGCCGCCGTATCAGGTAGCCGTTGAGCGGCGGCCGCGGCAGTTTGAGGAGAGTGCCCGCACTGCACCAGTTCCCGTAACATGGCCTCCAGCTCGGCCACAAACCCAGGCTGACGCGCCGAGCGACCGAACACCTGCAGCTGATCCCCGTACTCGTGCAACAGCGAACGAAGCAACATCTGACGCCCCGTCCGAGTAAGAGCAGGACGCGCCAAGCCGCCGGCTTCCGCCAGAATGCTCAGCGCCAGACGCTTGAAGCTCAAGACGCGTAAGCGAACAAAGCCCTGGCTGGGCAGAGCTTGAACGATGGCGCGCTCCATCTGAAACGTGGCCTGATCGGGCAGAATGAACAACAAGGGCGGCCCCATGGGTGCTTCTTGCAGACAGTCCACTATTTCCCTGATACAAGTATGCGTCTTACCGGAGCCCGCTCTTCCCAGGATGAAGCGGAGCGCAGGCATCGCGTATGCGACCTCCCAAAAACGTGATAGGGGTCAGGTGCCAAAGCGCACCTGACCCGTGTTCTCAACTACTGGCCTCTCCACAGGCCGTGCAGGTTGCAGTATTCACGAGCGTAAAGTTCACCGTCTGTGTCGACGCACTCAAACACGGCTTTGGGCTCTTCACCCGGATTGAGGAACTTCCTGTACACCCGGCCATTGACGACAAGCTCAATCCACTCGATGTAGTGCTTTTCGACCATGGGATGAATATCGCTGCCCACCGTTACCGTGACCGTGTTACCGCTCTTTTCAACGACGGGTACATGCTTTTCTCTGGAGGCATCGACCGTGTTTTCAACCTGTAGCACCATTGGCTCACCGCAGCAGACGAGTTTACCGGCTCCGGCATGCACGACCTCGACAATATTGCCGCACTTCTCGCACTTGTAAATCTGCAATAGTTTGGTCATCGCTGCATCGCTCCCTGAAAATGGTGGTCCGTGTAACCCCACGGACGTTTTGATCCCGCCGGAACGCTCTTGTGATCGTCACTGCGCTCCGGTAGCGGGTGATCGGGGAAAACCCATGTTTCAAACACTTGACGTTGTGTGACCGGAGGCAGGGGTGTGACACTACACCCCCGCTCACATCCGCTTTCGCAAGTGTTCTTGAGCGATCATCGCAGGTGATACTGCCCATGGCCTCGGTTTAACCACCTGCCGCAGAGCCCGGAGCCGGTGAAGCAGCTCAGGGTGCCCGTCTCATTCGCTCGCAACATCGTGCCCCAAGCACTCAAAAACCTCTGATTCGACGGCTGCGGTCGGTCATGATCAGCCTCCCCACGCCGCGGAGAAGGGCGATCAAGCCGACCGCTCAACTTCATTAGTAGTTCTCAGCCGCCAATTGATAGTAAGACTGCGGATGAGCACAGGCCGGGCAGATCTCAGGTGCCTCTTTACCCGTGTGAATATAACCGCAATTGCGGCACTGCCAACGCGTATTCGGATCCTCGCGCTTGAAAACGCGATCTTCCTCGATGTTCTTCAGCAAGGCCAGATAGCGCTTCTCGTGCTCTTCTTCCACTTCGGCCACTTCATGGAAGAACTCGGCAATCTCTTCGAAACCCTCTTCGAGGGCCACCTTCTCGAAGTTCTTGTACATCGTGCTCCACTCGTAGTTCTCGCCGGCCGCGGCATCCTTTAGATTGGCCGGTGTATCACCGATGCCTTTGAGGAACTTAAAGATTCTCTCGGCGTGCTCTTTCTCATGATGCGCCGTCTCTTCAAAGATGGCCGCCATCTGCTCATAGCCTTCGCGGCGGGCAACACTGGCATAAAATGTGTACTTGTTTCGGGCTTGTGACTCACCGGCAAAGGCTTCCCACAAGTTCTTCTCCGTCTGTGACCCTGTCAAATTCTTCAATGGTCCTACCTCCTGTGAATCAGATATTTCGCAACGATCGACCACGACGCTTCCTGCAGTCCGCACACGTGCCGTAAAAATAGACGGCCACATCATCGATTGCATATCCGGAGCAACGAGCTGCCTCTTTTTCATCCAAGTTGATACTCACATGGAGATCATCAACTCTGCGGCAGTTCGTGCAGACTACATGCACATGCGGACGCGGATTCCCATCGTAACGGCATAGTCCGTCACCGGCATCTATCTGTCGGATCAATCCGACGTCGGCCATCTTACATAAAGTAGTATAGACCGTATTCAGACTGATGCTCGGACACTTCGAACGGACCCGTTCATACACAGTCTCCACACAGGGGTGATCATCCGTCGACTTCAATACACTGTAGACAGCGATCCGCTGTGGTGTGACCCGCATCTCATGCGCCTTGAGTGCCTCCGCAGCCGAGAACAACTCGACCATCCTTTCATTCCGGGAAGCCCGAGGCCTAGGCTCCCCACCTTAAGACAGTATACACTACCTATTGATAATCATTATCCACAAAGGTCCCATTTGGGCAATCTCGTTTTCAAACGATGAAAGAACGTCTGCGCCCTCCTGAGCCACTCATCTCACGGTTGCTACGGCTTTCTCCGTATAGCGCACCAAGACGTCTCAGGTGACCTCAGTCATTCAGAGGCCGTCTCCCCGCCTACTATCCGGCGCATCCGTTTAGCCATCTCAATCTGAAGATCGCGATCGCCTGACACCTCATGAACCACGGCCCCGGGATAGCCGACACTGCGCAGACCATCCACCACCTCGGGCCACGGACAATCGCCGTCCATCAGAGGTACAAAGCGATGCTCACGACGCTTGAAATCTTTAAAGTGAACAGCTTTGATTCTGTGTCCCAGATCGCGAATCCACTGTTCAGGATAGCCGTAGGCCATCATGTTCCCCGTATCAAGGTATACTCCGATCCACGGGTTGTCTATGGCGTCGACGATGTCACATGCTTCCTTGGGAGAGAGCATGAAGCGATTCCAGACATTCTCAATGCCTATGTTGACTTGCCGCCCTTCGGCCTCAGGCCCCATGGACCGCATATCTTTAATGAACTGATCATAGGTCTCCAAATAGGATGCGGAAGCCTCTACCTGTCCGGGGTGCAACAAGACGGTCTTGGCACCCAGGATCTCAGCGATTTCCAAAGCCCTGGACAACGATTTGCGGGCTCCGTCTCTGAGTTTGGGATCCGTGCTCAAAAAGCTCCCCTGTTTATAGCGGGCGATGAGACTGGATATAGCCACACCGGCCTGGCGGCACCGTTCGGCGACATCCCTCAGGCCCGCCTCATCGAGGTTGATATCCGGATCGCGGCCTTCGCCGAAAGACAGCTCCACAACCTCATAGCCGGCATCCCGGCACAGCTGCAACAGGTCATCCACACCGCCAGGTATAATGATCTGACTGACACCGATTTTCATTCTTTCTCGGCCCCCTTAGATTGATCTTTGTCCCTAGGCAAGATACGACAGCTGCTCTTTTTTCACCGGATTGAGCGCCGGCCGACCGGCCAAGAAGCATTCAATCTCTTCCAGGGCGTAGCGACCGATACGCACCAAACCCGTACTGACCGAGCCGGCGATGTGTGAGGTCATGATCACGTTGGGCATGTACTGCAGCTGATTGTCGGGAGCCGGCGGCTCGGGATCCGTCACATCAAGGCACGCCCAGATGCGACCCGTGGAAAGCTCCTTAATCAAGGCTTGCTCGTCGATTAAAGAGCCCCGCGCCGTATTGATCAACGTCGCTCCGTCTTTCATCAACTTGAGGTTTTCGGCGTTGATCATGTGTCGGGTGGCGGGAATGGACGGTGCGTGCAACGACACGACATCCGATTCGGCCATCAAGGTGTCGAGATTCACCAATGCCGCACCCAGAGCTTCGGCTTGAGCCGCAGTCAACGTCGGATCATACAAAAGAACCCGTACGTCAAAACCCTTAAGCAGATTCATAACGTGCCGTCCGACATGGCCGGCCCCCACGATACCGACGGTGGTGCCGATCATCTCCTTGACGTTCTTGCGAGCCTTGGCCCCTGCCCGCCATCCGCCCTCCCGAATGGCGGTTGAGAGGGCAAAGACATTCTTCATCGAGGTGATGATCAAGCCCAGTGTAGTCTCAGCCACGCCGATGGCGATGGCCCCCGCTCCGCTGGTGATGGTAATGCCCCGACTGTATACCGCGTCGGTCACAATGGGTTTGATGGAACCTGCGGCATGAACGATCAACTTCAACTCAGGTGCTGCATCCAGCAGCTCAGGTGTCATGGACGGAGAGCCCCAGGACGTGATGCAGGCGTCCGCTCCCGTCAAGAGAGTCTTAGCATCATCAGCTGACGGCGGTTTTTCCTGCTCATGAACGACGAGATCGACCTTCTCCCTCAATTCGGCCAGAGTCGCCGGTTCGAAAACCCGCTGAACACCTGCCGTGCCCACCAGAACTGCCACACGTTTTGCGCCCATACTGCGCCCCCTTCGTCAGACTTGATTGACTCATTCAGGGTAAGTGAGCCTATTCCTGCCTGCCTGCCAAATTGGTGTCCTACTTATTGCCGGACTCCAAAAACTCGATCTCGCTGATCCGCACCTGTAACCCGTACTGTTCGAGTTGCTGAAAGACGGTATCGGGATCAGGCCCTCCCGGTGCCTCAGGGGCGATGACACCGGGTCGATCGATCTGTCGGCTGCCGAGCATGAGCGCCCCGACGACCAGAGGCAACGATGTGAGTCGGGCCATGCGATCCACGGCGGTCATGACGACTTTGGCCGGCCGACCGTCTTTGGTTCCTCGCACCTCGACATGCGCTCCGGACAGCGGCTGCGACTCAGGCCTCGTTGTCCCCAGTACCGACAAAGCAGGCTTAAGCCGGGCAGCCAGACGCTCTCTTTTTTCCGGGGAGCCCGTGAGTCCCAGGCGGGAGATACCGATGCTCACATAGGTCAAAAACGTCTCGGTGAGACCGCCCTGACAAGTGGCTTCCATAACACCCGGCAGAAATCGGGGGATCGTCACGGGTTCAGGATGACCGACATGATACACGGCCACATCGCCCAGGGGAGCGGGAAAACGGACCCGACGGCGACCGCTGCCTGCTTTGATGTCAAGGGGCTTTCCATCCGAAAACGTGGGCACCTGCCCGGTAAAGATATGCATGGTGTGCAGGATCACAGCCAGCCCTTCCGCGTCGGCGGCGCTACCGACCCAGGAAATATGGACGTTTTTCGCAGCATCCAGCAACTGAGCCCCTTTTTTGGCGCAGAGATTGGTGATGCCCGGCGTCCAGCCCATCCCCGTCAGGATGGTGACTCCCCGCCGCTTGGCCTCATCATCGAGCTCCAACACCGCCTGGGTGGCATCGTAATCGTCACAGATACTGACATATGGCGTGCCGGCCTCAATCGCCGCCTCGGCTATCGGCTTCTCGTATAAATAAAACGGACCCAATGCCCCGACAGCCACATCGTGAGAGTCCATGACGCTCCTCAGAGCTTCCGGCTGTCGCACATCGAGTATTTCCACTCGGGCCCGGCTGCCCACTTCGGCCGCCAAGGTCTCGGCCCGCTCTCTATTACGCCCGACAATGGTCACTTGCCCGATCCGTTCGTCTCGGCCCAACTCACAAACAGCCAAACTCCCCATGTCACCCGTTCCGCCAAGCACGACTGCTTTCAAGAGGCATCCCCCGTTTCCGTCGGAGCGTTTGTCCGCTGAGTATGATCATATCTCGGTCTCCTGCCGCAGGCAATGCGCCATCGTTGTTTGAGCTAGTCAGAATATGCGGGGAGGAATGATCCGTCCGTTGACAGAAGTAGCAGTGCAGACAGCACCGGAGCGAATCGTCGGGGTGCCGAGCCGGAAGGAGGCAACGTCATGATCAAACTCGTTTGTTGTACACTTCCCTACGCCCGATACAGTTTCGAACGCGCTTTGGATGGTATCAGCAAGGCCGGTTACAAGTACGTAGGCTTCGGACTGCGGCATGAGGGCCAATCCGTTCCGTCCGATGACCCGTCCGCCGAGGAGTTGGCCGGACTCAAAGAGGAGTTTGCCAAGCGCAATCTGCAACCCGCTCTCATGTGGGGCATCAGCCTGGCCGGAGATGCGGATCTTTCACAGTATCGCCGCAAAGTCGATGTAGCCAGAGAACTCGGAGTGAAAGCCCTCTTGGGCGGCGGCACATGGGGTTACCGCAAATTCCCCGATGAACCGCTTTCAGAATCCGAGCTGGCCGAGGCTCACAAAGTCTTTGTGGACAACGTCCGTCAGGTCGCTCCCTATGCCCGGGAGGCGGGAATTGAAATCCTGCTCAAACCCCATACCGGAAACACCGCCACCGCAGAGCTGTTGGCTCAGACCATAAAAGACATCGACGCTCCCAACGTGGTAGCCTGCTATGATCCGGGCAATGTCAGCTTCTATGAGGGACTCGCCCCTGACAGGGATCTCGCCCCGTATGCTCAGATGACCGCCCATATCGTGGCCAAAGATCACCAAGGTCCGAGAGCTCACGCGGACTTTCCCGTACCCGGCGAAGGTGCCGTCGACTTCCCCGCCATTCTCTCCATGCTGGCCAAAGCCGGCTTTGCGGGAATCATTTCGGTCGAACGGGCTGACGGCGCTCCAAGCGAACCCCTTTCAGCCGAAGAACTTGACGTACGCCTCGCCCGCGCCCGCCGCAACCTGCTCGATATGGCCGAGAAAGCCAATCTAGGGCCGGTGGAATGAGCACAGTCGATGCTTA
>JBMNSS010000140.1:0-7235 GCA_050945315.1 Limnochordia bacterium
AAAAAGAGGGTGGTCTCCAAAGCGATGGTCGGCTCAAACTCCCTGACGTGCAATCGCCCGCTGCGAGCACTCGCTTTCCAATGCATGCGTTTGAGAGGATCCCCGGGTTGGTACTCACGAACTCCGGCGGTTCGCGCCGGATCTTCGAAAAAGCGCTGTCGGGCCTGTATCTCACCGATCGGCAAGCTCGACGGCAGACCGATATCGGAGAGATGATGCACCTTGGGGTAGACAATAACCTCGTCACACAGATCAACGCGCCCGCGCAGCATTTCCAGTCCCCAAGGATCCCCGGCTTCGACATGAAGCGGTCCGATGGGAAACACGCCTCGAAAGCGTCCCTGGACGCGGTATGAAAATGTGACTTGTTGTCCCGGGGACAGTGCATACACCGCTTTGCGGGGGGTCAGTGCGAACAGCCCGAGGGGTAGTTCGTCTGTGGTCGAGACCGAAACCAGGGGCGCCCAGCTCTTGTTGTGGGCATGTACGGATACGACGAATTCCTCGCCCCTAAAAAGATGTCCGGTGTTCAGCTCGCGCTTGACCACCAGGTTTTCAAAGCCTTTTCGTGTGATGAAGCGGGCGCCCCAGTACACGAGGACGAGAGAATACAGCATAACATAGATAACCTTGCCTGTGAAAAAAAGGGCAATAGCGGCTATCACCCACAGACATCGTCGCCAGTAGCGACGCATCATTCCACATCCCCCCCACCGGCCGGTGCTACTACAGGTGTCGGCTGCCACGGCTTGTGAACGGCTGCTTGGCCGCACACAAGGGGCACTCCTCAGCTGACCACGCCTGTGCTTCGAGGCGCATGAGAGGTTCGGCTCTGACTCCGAAATCAGCCTTGCCGCCGCTTCGGTCAACCAAGTAGCCGACTCCTACGATATGGCCCTGACAGTCTTTGACGAGATCGAGGACTTCACGGACTGAACCGCCCGTAGTCACTACATCTTCGACAACCAGCACGCGTTCCCCTGGGGCAATGACAAAACCGCGGCGCAACGCCATACGACCTGCTTCACGCTCGGAGAAGATGGCTCTGGTGCCGAGTGCTTTACCCACACCGTGAGCTAACAGAATGCCTCCCGTTGCCGGGCCTAGGACGACTTGGACATTATCATCCGCAAAGCGGGCCGCTATCATGTCACATAGCCGTTGTGTCAAAGCAGGATGCTGGAGGGCGGCGAACTTCTCCAAATAGGTGTCGCTGTGCAGTCCTGAAGTGAGAACGAAATGGCCGGACAATAAGGCTCCCGTTTCAAGAAAGATGCTGCGGACATCGTCATTCACCATGCTGATTTCCTCCGTGTTCTTTATGGTTGCTGAAATGCTATTCGCCGAGTCCCGCATGCGCGGCACCCACCAGGCGCCGGACGGGAACGCCATGCTGATCGCAGTAGGCGGCCAAGCCTTGTATGATCTCCACTGCCGCCCTTGGGTTTCGGAAAGTAGCGGTTCCCACCGCCACCGCCGTGGCCCCGGCGAGTATGAACTCAAGGGCATCACGTGTGGTCATAATCCCTCCCATGCCGATGATCGGCACGTCGACGCTCTTATGGACTTGCCAGACCATGCGTACGGCAACGGGACGGATAGCCGGACCCGACAGTCCGCCCATCGCGTTGGCCAGGACGGGTCGGCGTTGGTCCACATCAATACTCATGCCAAGCAAGGTGTTTATCAAGCTGATGATGCTCGCCCCGGCATCCACGACTGCTTTAGCGATCGCCGTGATATCCGTTACGTTGGGTGAGAGTTTGGCAATCACGGGTAGATCGGTGCTCTCAGCGACGGCAGCTACAACGGCCGCCGCCATATGAGGGTCGGTGCCGAAGGCGATACCGCCTTCCTTGACATTGGGACAGGATATATTGACCTCCACCGCGGCCACGCCAGGAGCCTGATTCAGTCTGGCTGCCACCGCGGCGTATTCTTCGACTGTCTTTCCCACAATGTTCACGATCGTGGTCACACCTTGATCTGCGAGCCAGGGCAAATCATGCGTGATGAAATAATCCACCCCCGGGTTCTGCAGTCCGATGGCATTGAGCATGCCCGCCGGGGTTTCCGTGATCCGCGGAGGCCGATTTCCCGACCAAGGCTCAAGGGAGACGCCTTTCACCATGACTGCTCCCAAGCTGCTTAGATCGAAGTATTCGGCATACTCCCGACCGTAACCGAAAGTACCGGAAGCCACCATGACCGGGTTTTTTAGCACAAGACTCGCCAACTCCACCTGCAAATCGCGTCGGCTGCTCTCATCCGCACATGACATCGAATGCTACCTCCAGACCGTTAAAGACGGGGCCTTCCTTGCAGACACGCTGCCAGATCCATGGTCCGCCGCCTGAGGGGCGAATCGGGCAGACGCACGACAGACAGGCACCCACACCACAGGCCATGCGTTCTTCGAGCGAGACCTGACAGTTGAGGCCGCGTTGCTTACACCAATCAACCACACAATTCATCATGGGAAGAGGGCCGCATGTATAGACCGGCCCGGACCCCGACCAGGACGTCAAAAGATCGATGACCTGTCCGCATTCACCCCATGAGCCGTCATCGGTGGTCACTTCGGTGACCAGGTCCAGTCGCTCAAACTCCTCGACACAGATGACTTGATCACGAGTCGAAAAACCCAACAGGACATGGGGTTGCCATCCCTGGTTTCTCAGTCTTTGGGCCAGGAAAACAAGAGGGGCAACCCCTAATCCGCCTCCGACGATCAAAGGCTGCTCATGCGGTTGAGGCAGTACAAATCCGGTGCCCAAGGGACCTAAGACGTCGATGTCGGCGCCTGTCTGCAGTGAAGCCAGCCTTTCAGTGCCGGCTCCCTTCACTCGGAAGACCACTGACCAGCTCCCCTTGGCGGTTTTGCCATCACCGCACTGACGGGGCTCCGTGACCGAAGAGATGCTCATGGGCCGGCGCAACAACGGATCGAGCGCGTCCGTCGTTGAAAGGTGCACGAATTGACCAGGCTGCGCCTCCGACATGCCCTCATGTCCTTCAAAGACCAGCTCGTGGATTCCTGGAGCTATGGACCTGTTGTGACGGATTGTTGTCTTGAAAGAACTCTTCATATGCCTCCCCCTACGCTGACTTCCGCAGTTCGTTCAAGAAGCGATCGATGACACATGATCCCAATTGCGAGTCCGGTGAGGTCAAAGGATCATACTGTACTGAAGAGACGTTTAGATACCTGTGGCGCAGACCCTCTATGGTTTGATCATGAAGACTGGTGTGCGTCACGATGAGCTCACCGGGAAGACTGCGGGAGTCAACGACAAAGCCATGGTTTTGGGACGTGATCAAAACGCGCCGCCGTTCATGATCCATGACGGGGTGGTTGGATCCGCGGTGGCCGTGTTTGAGCCTGTGGGCATCGGCACCAAGAGCCAGGGCCAACACTTGGTGTCCCAGCCCTATTCCAAAAACAGGCACTGACCCAATGAGACGAGCTACGGCTTCAATAACATACCGGTAGACCTTAGGATTTCCCGGACCGGAGGTGATCATGATCGCATCGGGATGGAGAGCCAAGACGGTCTCAGCCGGAGTGGATGCCGGGACTACGGTAATGTGAAAACCCTGAGCCTTGAGATAGCTCAGCAATCGTCGTTTGGCGCCAAGATCGATGATGACAATGCGTTTTCCGCTGCCGCCCGCTTCGACCAGCGGCTGCCTGGCGGTCACCTCACTGACGAGATCCTGGCTTGATCTATCGGGAGCGGCGATGATGCGCTTCAGGAGTCCGTCCGGATCCACATCACCGGTAGCGATCGCCCCTTTCATTGTGCCCTCGTCGCGGAGCGTACGCGTGAGTGCTCTGGTATCTATACCGGATATGCCGACCAGACCGTATTTTTGCAGAAAATCAGTGAGCATCGCTCCCGACTGCCAGTGACTTGGGGTAAGAGAGACTTCGCTGACCACCAAACCGCGCGGAAACGGACGGTCGTCGAGTATGGCCGTGTTGATTCCGTAGTTGCCGATCAGTGGATAAGTCAGCGTCAGAATGTCTCCGTAAGAGGAAGGATCCATTAGGATATCTTCGTACCCCGTCATACTTGTGTTGAAGACGACCTCACCGTGGACTTCACCGGGAATTCCGAGAGACTCCCCCTCCCAGATGGTCCCGTTTTCCAGCATCAGAATCGAGCGCAAACCCATCCCTCCCGAGAATTTGGACTAAGCTCGTCTCAAGGCTTCGTTAATGGATTGCTTGACCCTCAAGGCGGCCCGGTTCGCGGCCGTCGCAAAGGCGCGAGGATCATCCGAGTCTTTGTAGGCGAAGAGGATGCCTCGGCTGGAGTTCACCACTGCGCCCATACCGCGTTTGTCAAAGGCTTTGACGACATCATCGGCGCTCGCACCTTGAGCACCCAATCCGGGCAGTAAGAAGATGGCGTGAGGCATGATCTCGCGCAGAATCCGGATCGCCTCCGGTTGAGTGGCTCCGACCACTGCTCCCAGGGCGCTGTACTCTGAGCTTCCGCGGCATGACGCTCCCCACTCTTCCACCAAGCGGCCGATATGCACATACAAAGGAGTGCCGTCCACAATCAGTTCCTGGATCTGACAGGCGCTGGGATTTGAGGTGCGCACCAGGGCAAAGACTCCCTTGCCCCGCTCCCATCTTTGCAGAAACGGGGTGACGCCGTCGGTACCGAAGTAGGGGTTGACGGTTATGCCGTCTGCTTCTCCCGGTCGACGTTCCGCATTCGCTGAACAGGGGCCCAAGAAGGCTTCGGCATATCCTTCGGCGGAAGAACCGATGTCGTTACGTTTGGCATCTGCAATGACCAATAGACCGTGTTCTAAGGCGGTTTGTACCGTGGCTTCATAGACTTGCCATCCGGTCGTTCCCCATTGCTCGTACAAAGCGAGTTGCGGTTTTACCGCCACGGCGTGCTCGGCGACTGCGGCGATAATCTCTTGGTTGAACCTCAGTGCGGCACGCGCCATGTATGTTCGGGGGTTGCTGTCATCGGCTTGGCGGGCGTCTTCTACCAAGTGCCGGGGTAACATAGCCGCATGGGGATCCAGACCGACCACCAAACGACTGTTCTTGTCAGCGCAGGCCTCCAGCAGACGATCCGCAAAGTGGCGACTTGTGCTCATCGGACATCCTCCCATACTGATTTGCCGTTCACAAAGGTGGCCACGGGCCAACCTCGCAGGCACTGACCAAGCAGGGGTGTATTCTTGCCTTTCGAGATCAAATCCATCTTTGAGACCATCCGCTCCTTTTCGGGATCGATCAGCGTGAAGTCAGCCGGGGACCCGAGACGAAGAGTGCCGGCACCATCGGTCAATCCCAACAGTTCCGCCGGTCGCGTGCTGAGCACTTCCACCAGTCGTGTGAGACTGAGCCGCCCGGTAGATACCAACCTCGTATAAAGCAGCGGAAGGGTGATCTCCAAAGCTGTCGCCCCCCACGGAGCCTGGGTGAACTCCACATCGCTTTCTTCGGCTGTCCATGGGGTGTGATCGGTAGAGACGCAGTCGATAGTCCCTTGGGCCAAACCGTCTACAAGGGCATCAACGTGGTCGGCTGATCTCAAGGGCGGTTGAAGCTTGCAGGCTGTGTTGAAATCGGCCAAGGCCTCGTCACTCAGTACCAGATGATAGGGGGAAACATCACAACTGACCTGAGCTCCGGCAGCTTTCGCCTGGGCCACAAAACGCACCGAATTGGCTGTGCTGATGCAAAAGAAATGCACCGGACAATCCGTATCGGCTGCGAGCAACAGATCGCGTGCCAAGGCTGCCTCTTCAGCCACCGCCGGTATGCCTCGCAAGCCGTACAGCGTGGAGGCAACGCCTTCATGCATCAATCCATCCATAGCCAATGATGCATCGTGTGGCTGCACACCAATGAGAGGCACCATGCCTTTGACATATTGAAGCGTGCGTCGAAACAGGGCGGCATTGGCGATGGAGTCATCGGGTTGAACAAAAGCCTGAGCACCGGCTTCAACCATGGCGGCGAACTCCGGCATAGCCTCTCCTTGCAGGCCGACGCTGAGGGCGCCGCTGACCAAAACACGGACATGACCCTTTCTGGCTCCGTAATCCAGCGCTTGGGCCACTGCAGGTGCATTATCGAGGGGAGGACGAGTATCAGGCATCATGAGGATCGTCGTGTATCCGCCGCGGGCAGCCGCTCGCGATCCACTCTCCACGGTTTCGCGCTCTTCGGCCCCCGGTTCGCACAGATGAGTATGTAGATCGACCAGCCCGGGCAAGAGCAACAGACCCTCTGCCTCCAGTAGGCGGGCATCCGGATCCTCGATGTCCGTTCCAATCTGCGCTATTCGCCCGTCAGTTACCAGCAAATCCAGCTTCCCATCGAGGTCATCCGCCGGACTCACCACACGAGCGCCCTTAACCAGCCAATTCATTGTCGTCACCTCCCGACAGCAGATACAAAACAGCCATCCGTACGGCTACACCGTTGCGGACTTGGTCACGAATGACCGAACGAGGATCCTCCGCAGCCTCTTCGGTTATTTCAACGCCGAGATTGGCCGGACCGGGATGCATCAAAAGGACCTCTTGGCCAAGGGTGTCAAGTCGTTGTCTGTTGATGCCGTAACGCCGTGAGTACTCTTGCAGGGAGGGCAAGAGGCCGCCTTTTTGACGTTCCAGCTGCACACGCAGAACCTGAACGGCGTCTGCTCCCGGTAGGGCTTCATCGAGATCGGTGTGTACCTCGACACCGAACTGATCCAGTCCCGGAGGCAACAAAGTGGCGGGACCGCACACGGCGACTCGGGCTCCAAGTTTTGTCAACGCCCAAATATCGGAGCGAGCGACCCGACTGTGCAATATGTCACCGACGATAACCACGCGGCGTCCCGCCAGTGAGCCGAACCGCTCTCTGATGGTAAAAGCGTCAAGTAAGCCCTGTGTGGGGTGTTCGTGAGTGCCATCACCCGCATTGATCACCCCCGCCTTAACGGTGCGGGCAACAAGGTGCGGGACGCCGGCCGAGGAGTGTCTTATGACAACGAAATCCGCGCCCAGAGCTTCAACGGTACGCGCCGTGTCCTTGATGCTTTCTCCCTTGCTCACACTGCTGGTGGCGACAGCAACGCTCATCACGTCAGCTGAAAGACACTTGCCGGCCATCTCAAATGACATCCGGGTACGGGTACTGGCCTCATAAAACAGATTGACCAGTACTTTACCTCGCAGCGTCGGCACTTTGCGTACAGATCGTG
>JBMNSS010000141.1:0-7184 GCA_050945315.1 Limnochordia bacterium
GAGCCCGCCCCACTCGATGGCAACCGGTACAAAAAGACCATTCCGCGTAACCGATCACCCACCTTCCACGAAGATGCGTATTTCTCCGAAAAATGGCCGCGGCTGGACGCGAGACTGTGTTCTTGGTGCGACCACTCCGGGGCCGCGGGTTTATCCAACAGTCCCTGTTATTGCCCGGCAAACGTCATCATTATCCAAAAAGATATACTTCATCAAAGGGAAGCAATCGGGACCGTTGAATGAAAATACCGCGTCCGACGCAGAGACCGAGACGCTCCGGCCCAAGCGGGCGAAACCTTGGTCTGCTGTTCCATCGATGAAGCACCGCGTTATGTTCCCTTATTGAGCGAAGGAGGCACACACACATGTCGGGGCAGTTAAAAGGTATGGGGTGGCGGGTCGTGTTCGCTTTACTCATGTTGGCTGTAGCATCATCGGTGACCGGTGCTACGACGCTTCAGATCTGGATTGAAAGCAACAGCACGAAGAACTTCCTGGAGCAGGTGTATTTGCCCGAGTTTAACAAGACCTATCCCGAAGTTGAGATAGAGTTCCTTATGTATCCGCTCCAAGAAGTCTTCGATCGTCTCGTGGCCGGCGTTGTAACCGGCACCGGTCCTGACGTAATCTCCACCGGTAACACAACGGTCTTCAACCTGAGCAACGTGGGACTTCTGATGCCGATCGACCGCTATCTCGCCGAGTGGGACGGTTATTCGGCGGTCTGGCCGGCGGCGTGGTTTAACCAGAGCTTCGACGGCGTCACCTACGGCATCCCGATGTACTCCGCGGCCCGAGGTATATGCTATCGTGCCGACGCGGTCCGAGAGGTCGGTCTGGACGCGGAGAGGCCTCCCCAAAGCTGGATCGAACTTCGTGAATGGGCCAAACGACTGACCCGGGTGGAAAATGACCGCTTAATCCGGGCCGGATACAACTTCCAGGGCAACGACTACCAGGAGTGGGTCTTCTGGCTGAACCAGGCCGGCGGTGAACTCATATCAGAAGATCTGCGCACGCCGAGATTTAACTCGGTAGCGGGTGCGGAAGCGATCAGCCAGATGGTCGAGCTGGGGCGGATTTCCCGATTCCAAGACTTAGGATCCCCGCCGGCAACGGGAGCCAGAGGCTTGGCCTCCAATGCCATAGGGATGGTGATCGGCAATTCCGGGTTGCTCAGCAGCGTCCTGGCTGCCGACGCCGGAGCGGCGGAGGCCGTAAGAGTCTTCGCACCCAGAATGGATCCCGAGTCTCCGCAAGTGGCTTTGACTTTTACCGACGGATGGGCCATCCCGGCTGACGCGAAGAACCCGGATCTGGCCTGGGCTTTCTTGCGCGGAATGCTCGACAGAAAGATCGCCGCACAGCTGATAAACAACCTCGGCCGGATAGTGCCTCGCAATGATCTGATGTCCTTGATCACCGTACCGCATTACCTTTTGGGGTACCAGCTTCTCGAGCACTTTGTCCCGTATCCCACCCTGCCCGAAGGAGCCTGGCTCGGCACGGCATTCCGGCAGGAACTACCCAAGGTCATGCGCGGCGAACAGTCGCCCAAGGCCGTCCTGGACGTCTTGGAGGCCGGATACATCCCACGGCTGCGTGAATACTGGCAGTCCGTGAGCCAAAGCAAATGATTGCAAAGGAGCGGAACAAGCGTGGAGCTTCGCGCCACCGGGTGTTTCGAAGGCGGTAACGCCCGCATCGAACGCATATTCAGAGACGAACAAACCGATGTAGTATACTTCTCCGCCGAGCACAAGAAAGGCGGGCCGCAAGCTCTTTGGTTCTTCTTGCGGGTGGAGGGCGTGAAAGGACCCAACCTGCGGTGTGTGTTGACCAACCCTTCACAGATTCTCGGAGGTGGCGGCAGTTGGAGACACAACTCCCCGGTCTTTCGCTTCGGCAACGGCCCCTGGTCTCGCATCGGGCAGGTGACAAGAAGACCCAACGAGCATCTGGTTCCCGAAGTGGTCCTGGCTATGGAAGTGCCGCCGAACGAGAGTGTGGTGGAGATAGCGGCCTGCTACCCCTACCTGCAAGAAGACCTTGACGCCACCTTGACCGGCAGTGATCCCAACTCGATCTGGTCCAAGGCCACCATCGGCTACTCAGCCGAAGGAAACCCTATGACGCGGGTCTACAACGACTTGGGTGATGAAGATCGGTCCAAGCCGGGCCTGTTCTTCATTGCCCGGCAACACGCCGGAGAGACTCCCGGAAGCTGGTTGTTGGACGGAATCCTGCGCCACTTGGCCTCTGATGAAGGTGTGTCCCTCTCCAAGGAGTTTTGCATCTGGGCGGTGCCCATCGCCGATCCGGACTCCGTAGTTTGCGGCGCCTACGGGAAAGACCAGTTCCCGTGGGACATCAATCGGGCCTGGGACCGGGTGACACGACCCGAGATTCATGCCATTCAGACGGATCTCATCCGCTGGACCGGACGTTGCCGACCCCACATGATCGTCGATCTGCACGCCCCCGGCTACTCGGAACACGGGTTCTACTTCTGGGCTCCCACGGTTCCCTACTCCGTGGCCCGACTGACCCACACGGTGGCCAGGCAGTTTCGGGAACGCGTCCCCGAGCATCTGCGGGGCAGCGAACCGGCGTACAGGCAGTGGGGAGCGACACAGACCAGCGTGCACCAAGGGGCATCGTGTATCGCCTTTGGGATTCAAAGATTGGGCATTCCCACGGCGACTTTGGAAGTGTCCTACCAAGGGCCGGAGCCCGGGGTCTGTTATACGCAGGAGGAGTATCGGCTGCTGGGCCGGGTACTGATCGAGACATTGCATTCCACGTTATCCGGATAGGATGACCGCAGGATCTTGTGAAGCGAAGAGAACGTTAGGCATGCTCTGAGCCGGCCGGAGCATTACTCGACAGTCCCGGCCGCCTGGCCATCGGTGAATCCCCGATGGCCGGTCGGCTTATTTCCGAAAACAGATAAATCAATAGGAGGATAATGATTCATACTTCGAGTATAGACATATGGCATGTTTAGTCCGCGTCGTTAACCCAATTCCGTGATCCACTTGAGGCAAACACGGGAAATCCATGGGGGTGGCTTAGATGAAAAGGGTTAGCGCCCGAATCGTCGTTTCGTTTGCGGTCTTGTTCTTGACGTTGACGTTCAGCCGGTTGGCCTGCGCTGAAGTGACACTGCGCGTCGTCTCTTGGGTCGACTACACAAATCCGGTGCATGTCAGCGGATGGCCCGCGGTGTTGGAGTCCTTCGAAAAGACCCATCCCGACATCAAGATCGAGTTCTATCCGCTCTCGGGATACTGGCAAAAGACACCGATCATGCTCGCCGCCGGAGAAGTCGACGTGTTGGACATGACCCTGGCCCGCATTCCGGATTACGTCACTTCCGGCATGCTCTTGGATCTGTCACCGTATGTGAGTCGGGATCTGAACTTGCGGGATTACCACGTCTACAGCCTGGATCGCGGTCGGTATCCGTATCCAAACGGGCCTATCTGGACGATCTGGACCATGATGTCTCCGACCATCCTCTACTACAACACTTCACTGTTTGAGAAAGCCGGACTGGGTCCGCCTCCGCGTGATTGGACCTATGAAAAGGATCTGGTGGAGTATTGCCGCAAGCTGTTGCGGATCAGCGGCGACGGCACCGTTGAGCAGTATCCCATCTCGAATTACTACCTGGGATTCACCGATCGTACCAACTACGGCTTGGGCACCATACGCCATTCGTTCGGCGCGCAGGATTACACGCCCGACGGGAAGCGCTTTGCTCTTGACACGCCGGAGAATATCAAAGCCTGGGAGTTTGTAGACTCACTGCGCCAGGCCGGTTTTGTCGGAGCCGGGGCTGATCAGTTTCTCAACGGATCAGTGGCCATCCAGTTCCACAGCCCGTGGCTGGCGCCCAGAGCGGCTTTGAGTACCATCTCTTGGAGTACCGCATACGTCCCGATCGGTCCTGCCGGCCGTCGCGTCCCGTTGCACGGAAACCCCAGCATTGCCATCGCCTCTACAACACCCCATCCCGATGAAGCGTGGGCATTCATCCGTTACCTGCTCACCACCCAGACGGCGACCAGCGTTGTCTTGGCGGGTAATATACCGACCAAAAAGAGCGCAGCCTCGGAGTGGCTGGCCATGAGCGTCCAGCTGTGGCCCGGCTTCCGGCCGGAGACAGCTCAATTGTCCATTGAGAGCAGCTTCTTCACCCCGGCCGTCGCTCCCGCACAGCCCGAGGCGGACACAGCCATCGTCAACACCTTGCGCCGCGCGGAAAGCGGCGAGATTCCGGTGGCCACGGCTTTAGCGGAGGCAACCCGCTTGGCCAATTCGATTTTGCAGGAGAAAGAGGAAGCGAATTAGGCGGCCCGAACCGTATTGCCGAAGATGCCGCTACGGGAAGAAGGAGGTGGGTTATCGGATCTTGATGCGGTCGGGACACAAACCCGGTCGCATCAAGATCCGCAAGTATACCGGAGGATGTTACGGAGCGCTCCCGCCGATGACACTTACGCTCCGGGATCGGTGCCCGGCAATGACCTGTGTTTAAGGGCACTCAATAGCAGTTTGTGTGGCGACGCTTTCGACCACAACCGTTCACAGTCGGCTCGGTCCAACCGCACACCCGCATTCTCAGGCCAAGACCGCTTTCGCCACCCGCAGGACATTGCCCCCCAGGATCTTTTGGATGTCGCCATCGGAATAGCCCCGCTGAACAAGCCCCACGGTAAACAGCGGCCAGTTGGTCCACGACAGGCTCAGCCGAGCTTTCTCGTTGATTCGGCCTCCGAGTGCCCCTTCAGGCCAGAAGTACTCCCAGCGGTGGCGCACCCGACGCCGGGGCGAGAGCTTCCTTTGCTCAGCCGCCATCTGCCTCGATGTATAGGACGTATCGGTGCCGATGGCCACATGATCGACTCCGAATCTCTTGGCCACGTAGTCTATGTGATCAAGCAGGGCCTGAATATCGTTGCTTCTCCCCAGAAACTCAGGGATACAACAGATGCCGATGAATCCGCCCGAATCGACAATGGCTCGGATCACTTCATCCGGTTTGCATCGAATGTGCTCATTGACCGCCGCGCATCCTGAATGGCTCGCCACCACCGGCTTGGAGGAGATCTCAGCAACTTCCTTACTGGTCCGCCAACCGGAATGCGCCACATCGGCAATCACTCCGACTCCGTTCAACTCCGCCACGACGGCTCGTCCGAAGTCGCTCAAACCGCTGTTTCCCGGTTCGGCACATCCGTCTCCGATCATGTTGCGCCGGTTGTAGGTCACATGCATCATCCGGTGACCCAGGTAGAAGAAGGTCTTTATGTAGGTGAGCTCCTCTTCAAGGGAGTTCCATTGCTGCCGCAGAGGAACACCGTTGGAACTCATGTAAAAGCAGTGCTTCCCTTCTGCGTGCGCCCGCTCGACATCTTCAGGAAAGACGGCCCGGATCAAAAACTCATCCAACGCATCAGCCACATAGGTGAAACGTGACAAGCGCTTCACGATTTGCAGTGGATCCTGGCTCTCCACGCCGGCGTTTTGAAAAATACAGGTGACACCGGCCGCGGCCCAAGCCTCTTTGAACTCCTGCCGCTCCACAGGGTCGGTGACCATGCGCGTCATCGCCATGTCTTCGCTCATGTCCCGGAGCTCTTCTTCAGAGGCGCCGCTCTCCAAAGCCTGCTGCAGCGCATCGCCGTCGATGGCCGCCCGCGGGGCAAAGCCATACGCGTCCCACACCAGCGAGTTCTTGTGAAGCTCCAGCCCGTGCTCCAAATCCTTCTTGCTTGGCTGCAGAATATCCAAAGCAGCCTGCCGCGCTCTTTCAATGGTCTCGTTCAATTTGACATCCTCCCTGAACAGACGTGCGCGCCGGTAGGACTTCCGAACCGGTACTCTCTGTCACCTGCGGGTCATTCCTTCGGCAGCTCAAGATCCGCCACCACGGGATTGTGGTCAGAGCGGCCGAGACGTTCAGAGACCACCCAGACGGCCTTGACACTCCAATCGCGGCTGACCCAGATGTGGTCGATGCAGGTATGAGCCGCTTTGCCGTTCGGGAAGGTCGGAATCGGGTTAGACTCCAGAAGGTTGTCCAAAAGACCGGGCAACCGAGTGGTATTGAGCTCTTCATGAGTGGCGTTGAAATCCCCCATGAGCACGGTGGGCAGACCCGCATTGGCTTCTATCAGATCGGCCACTTGTTCGAGGGGTTTCACCCGTTGCTCAAAGACGGTGGAAAGATGCAGTCCCATCACTTGAACCGGCGTCTCAGCTTCCAGGCGGGCTATGAAAATGCAGCGCGGTTCGATCCAACGATGACGCGGTGCCGGCTCCGTCGTTCCCGGATCCAGGTTGATGATCTCGAAATCAGTGATCGGATAGCGTGACAAAAGAGCGTTTCCGTACTCACCGTTAGAGCCGTTCTCCTGTATCTCACCGTAGGCGGGAGCATGAGCATAGTGATAGCCCAAATGCTCGCCCAGCCATCGGGTCTGATCCACGTAGGCCGAACGACTGCGACTGCAATCGACTTCTTGCAGAGCCACAACGTCGGGTGACTGGCTGGCGATCACCTCGGCCACGCCGGCCAGGTCAAACAGCTTAGGATCCCATTTGGGATTGTGTGCCCGGGCAGCAGCGATTTGAATGTTGTAGGACATGAAACGCACGACACGTCACCTCGTTTTCCTGATATGAACTCATTTCTACGTGTGCGCAACCCTTCCTGTCAGCTTCGATCGGCATGGCCAAAGGATCATCGCCGGCACGCCATGACATAAAAAAGCGGCTGTCGATAATCAGCCCGCTGTCTTCTCAAACCGGCCCTTACCCGGATCGAAACATGCTCTGACGATCGGTTGGGGCTAAGACGTCTGATCAGCGAGAAAGGACAAGGCGGCATCACCCGTCACCGCGTTCTTCCACCGCTCGTGATCGGACCGGGGTTGGAAATATGACGTCTTTACCTGAGGCTCCGGAAGTCCCGGTGAAGGCAGGCCGTATGCTTTCATGTCGACGGACGTCTCAAAGCAGACTCCGGTGATGTAACGGGGAGCAATGGTGCCAAAGATGAGAATCTCGGCCCGGGGATTGGTCGGGTACTTAGGCGGGATGGCTCGGGAGCGCACGATCCCTGTGACCGCACACCGCGGTGCAAACATCTTGGACAGGGAGTTTGTCGTGCGCAG
>JBMNSS010000142.1:0-7151 GCA_050945315.1 Limnochordia bacterium
GCGCGTGTCGCGGCACGGATTGGCACGTTATCCGACGTATGCTGTCGGCCTCAGGCCACCTTGAACGTCCCCGCTGGGCAACGCGGCCGTAGGGGTATTGCCTGAACTCGAAAAGCTTTTGAGTCACAGAATCCCACGCGCTGCCGGCATCCGGGCTGACGGGGCCATAAAATACCCGTGGGCTCAAGATAGACCATGAGCTCTGGCTGGCCCCTTGGCAAAGCTTTTTCAAGCGTTCTGTCAGCATCCCAGTGCTATCGGGAGCATAATCACTGACGACCAAGGCCCCCGCCCCACGACGCGTCCGCATACCGATGCCCCCAAAATTGCTCCAGGCCCAAAGGGCATCTTCTATTTCTTGTTCATACTGCTGCGGATAATCCAGGCGCAGAGTGAAAGAAATCATGGCGCTTTCTTGATTGATATCCGCCGCACCCTTACCCATGAACGGAAAACGTACCACATCAGGAAACCGATAGTTTCGGGCAACCGGTGTTGCCGCCACATCACCCAAGGAAAGAGCTAATCGGCCCGGCTGGCTTGCGGCACCAAAAAGTTCCTGCTCGCTATTGGTAAGCTCCTTAAATGACGTATCCACCCGACACGCTCGCCACCAGTACCGCAATAATCCTCGTATGGTGCCGCCGCGCACAAATGAATGCCGGTCGAGCCGCGATGTCGTGGTTCCGCCACCTAGAATCGGTGTCAGGCTTTTAATCTGTAATTCTTTACGCACCAGTTCCGCATGTGGGCGAGTCACTGGTTTTGATGGACAAGTAGGAATCCCACGCATAACCCTGGCGCAACCATTGTTGTTGCGCCCACCTCCCTTCATCAACTGGTTTCCGGCATCAACTGTGTTTGTTCCAACTTCCAAAGTGTGTCGTCGTCCAGCGCCCTCTCAAGCTCGTCTATCAATTGGAGAAGCCTATGGGGGATTTTTTGGGGATCCATATCCTTATCCCGGAAACGCGTACCCCCACCTTCCTTGTGTCCCCGTAATCCGCAGTGAGCCAAGCTATTTCGAATATCGCTTAGCTGGCTGTCAAGCAATGCCAAGGGGTGCTCTTCAGGTAACTCCTGTCTCATACGCCTGACCATTTCTTCACGCTGTTCCCGGTTCATGATATACTCGGCCCTATCATTTTTCTGCAGGTACTGCGTGATGACGGTCTCCCGGGCCACCAAAGCGGCACTTATCAGGTCATGATGCTCCAGATACCAGCGCGCCAGCTGCAACTTAGCCGCCGGTGAAAAGGCTGCATCTCGGAAGAGCGCCACATCGCCTGTCAGACGGTCAATAAGCGGGAGAATCATATGTAACGGACCACTTGCCTCTTCTTGCCACCCGTCGCTTGTCAAAAGGTTGTATAAACGCTGGGATTCCCTCGCCACAACGGCCAACCGATTCGCGTCGAGTGCCCCGCTCAGCTGTTGTAACGCGGAACGCAACTCGCCCATTTTGCGCGGGGGTGCTTCCGCGGGTGTCATATAGCGACGCGTGACTTCCTCGTCTATAATGCCGGCCAATTGATCCCCTTTACCGTAACGAAGAAAAGCCGAGACAGCCAAGGTCCACCGCTCAAAGTAAATGATGTCGCTCAGGTCAACTATCTTCCCCTGCAAAGGCGGCCCCGTGTCGTGTTCGACCCGCCCATAGTACACTCCGTCTATTTGGACGTCCTTGGCAAGCTTCAAATAGTTGATTAACGGTAAGGCGACCATAGGAATCGAGCGATACGAATGGGTGATGTCGATCACTAACCGCTCCCCTGATCCAATCATGGCATTAAGACAGGCGAAAATGGCCATGAAATCATCTTCATTCTGTAGCCTTTCGCGATGAAAACCCTTTGGCATGGCCTCTAAGATAGAGGAACCGTTGAGTTCCCAGGCCCGATCAGTCGCAAAAAGAATCGTCTCGGAAATATCCGGCATGAGCTCAACCAACGCCCGCTGCACAAAAGGGGTGGTAAAATGTTCGTCGCCCCAATAGTAAAGGGCGCTTTGGTATCTTCCTATACCAAGAAAGGTGACAAGTTTCATGCCTCGCTCACCCCAGCTTCTTATCGATATGTTACCTATTATATGGGCCAGCGTTGATTTCCTTTGTTTTTTGACCATTCTCATGACAAACCGACGACAATCTTGGGTAAGCTCCGTCCACCAAATGATCCGGCCCCGAACTGCCAAACCCATGAAGCACCGAAACCTGATTGGCATTCGTGTTGCCGCACCTTGATTGAGGGGTCAAACTGGGAATAGGAATGTATTTGAATTTGGCACTGCAGGATGGAACTAGCGCGGTGGCGATTCTCCTTTGTGGTCAATCCCCGCGCGTGCGGGGGAGACCCCCATCTCCGACACCAACAAACTGCCCGTGCGGGTCAATCCCCGCGCGTGCGGGGGAGACGCACCCCGGTCGCAGTCCTGGCCACCGAATGGTGACCGCCTTTTCCTGCCTATTCACGCCGGATATCGGTACCTCAGCAGTCTGGCGCAAACAGAGCATTTACCGTTCATAGCCGAGGGCGTCCATTCGTGCGGTCATATTCCACGCGATGGATGCGGACATATTTCACGCGTCGTAGCAACGTTATTGCGGTCTGCTAAGTAAACAACGAAGACAAACGGATGGATTAATGACGTTAATCACAGGGGATAGACGCCCGATGCTGAATAAGTCATAAAAGATCCGGCGGTTTGCAGCTAACAGCATTCAATCATAACCAAAAGAATCCCGACATGGATGGAGGTCAACTTGTGTCTCTCACTGAAAAATCGATCATGCTGGCTGTCTTCATCATGGGCCTGTCGGCGTGTCTATTGACGACAGGAGCGTTGGCAAGTTCGGTAACCCTGCAGGTGTTGGTGCACGGTAATGATGATTACCTCCGACGCTCAGCTACTTTTTTTGAGGGCTTCGAGGCGGAGAATCCGGGCATTGAAATCGAGATCTTGCCCAGTTCCTCGGGCAGTCCCCAAGAGCGTCTGGCAGTCCTGGTGGCCGGCGGCGTGTCGCCTGACGTGGCTCGCCTTTGGGGAGTTCCTGAAGTGGCCAGAGCCGGTTTGATACAGGATATTACCGAACGTTTTGAACGCCTTCCCGCTTCGGTGCGTAATGATTTTTGGCCGATTCTCATCAGAGGAACGCTCAGCTGGAACGGCAGGTTGTACGCTCTGCCACTCGGGGCGGCCGTGAGCACCTTTTTCTATAATGTTCGGCAGTTCGAAGAGGCAGGCGTGGGATACCCGTCCGACAATTGGAGATGGGAACGGGAAGGGACCCGTGAGTTACAGAGATTGACGCGGGATTTGAACGGCGATGGCGTTCCGGAGATGTACGGTCTTTTGGGTGTCGGCGGCGGCTCCGGCAGAGAGACGTATCATTTTGGTTATGCTGCCGGTGGCGGTCCGCTGTTCAGTCCTGATGGTACCAAGTTTTTGGGCAATTCGGATGCGGTACGGGCAGCTTTACAGTTCCTACAGGATCTGGGCCACGTCCATCGCGTTATGGCTCCCAAGAGTGGCAACTACTCTGAGTTTGGAACGCAAAAAACAGCCACTATGCTGTGGGGGAGCTTCATGTTCGGCTATATGAAGGCGTATCCGGATCTGGAGTGGAATATCGCCGTGACGCCTTCTTTTGCCGGCAGGCGGGCGACCAACGTCTGGCCTGAGACTCCGTATTCCATACCTGTGGGATGCAAACATCCGGAAGAGGCCTGGCGGGTTCTTGAGTTTATAGCCAGCACTGAGGGGCAGACCCTGGCCATGGAACTGGGCTGGGGGATTCCTCCCGCTCGCAGAAGCGTGGCCCTGTCCGCGTTTATTAACGCTTACAGAGGGGCAGACATCCCGGCTATGATTCAGATGATTGAAGAGCCACTTACCGAGGTGCTGCCGGAGCACGTCCCGGGAGAGATAAGAACCGTGTACTACAATCAAGTGATAACACCCGTAGTCTACTCGGGCATAAAGAGTCCCGCCATCGCTTTGGACGAGGCCACTCCGGTCATTCAAGCCATGCTTGACGATTGGAACAGACAATAGGCCGGTAGCGGCTGTGCAGACATTCAAAGGGGCTGCCCCAAAACGGGGCAGCCCCTTTGTGAGCTTACTCCGATCCTGCGCGGCCGGGACAACTACTTCAAGCTTGCGCAGGTAAAGAACGTCTTCGCGGAGCTCGACGGATGGATTCGCCGGAGACTCCGGTGTATCATCCGGCGTCAATGAAACGCTCCTATACTCGGGCTCGCCAGCTGATGAAACGCAGACTGACGGAGGAACGGGTATGGAAGTCCGCCGGCAACGGACGAGGCCCCCGGTGGAATGCAGGAGCCTCACATATGAACGATGCCTTCAAGAAGTCCTTCTTCTGTGCACTTGGACTCGTGCCGCCGCTCAATTGGCACCGACGCTTCCGGAACGCTACATGAACCGCCTTGGCACGGAACCGTATGCCCGGTGGTGTGGTGATGTGGTAGGAGGGCGGGAGCGATCCCGCCTCCTACCCGATCTGGTCATAATCTGAGCTCAGTCGGACTGCAGAGCCTGATACATTGGCAAGATCTCGCGCTGCAGATTGGCGAGTACTTCTCTGGGGTTGACCGTTCCGCTGATGACTTGATTCTCTGCCGAGATCAACTTGCGAATGACATTGGCCCAAAGCGGAGGTCGCGGATTGCGCACCTCCATCTGCAGGAACAACGGCAGGCGCAGGTCACTGCGGTCAAGTTGGCGTATGGCCCGATCCGCCAGCTGACGATGAGGCGGGAATTGCTCCAGTTGCTGATAGAGTATCCACATACCTTCGAGAGCGATCCAACGCATGAACTCCTTAGCTTCTTTGGGGTGCTTGGTGCCCTTGGGGATGATGTGGCCCACGCCGCCTCCCCAGCTTCCGTTACGTCCGCCTTCGGCATGCGGGATTTCTCCCGTCCGGAAGACGAGATCAGGAGCTATGGTGGTGTAGGTTTTTACCGAGTTGTCGGCAGCTGTGGTGGCTGCCAGGGAGCCGTCAACGAAGTAGCCGGCGGCACCGGATGTGCGTCGGGCGACCAGGCTGTACTGACCGGTCGGGTAGCGCTGGGCCCAATCCCGGACCCATTCCCAGGCCCGCACGTTGCCCTCATGCTCGAGAGTGGGCAGACCGCTGTCGGGATCATAGATCTCGCCTCCGAAACTCCAGAACCAACCTGCGGGGTAGACGCCTCCCAACCAAGGAGCAAACCCTAGACGGACGATACGACCGTCGGAGTCCGTCTTGAGTGCTTTGCGACCCAGCTCTTCCAGTTCCGCAATGCTTGTCGGGCCTTGCGTACTGTTCATGCCTATCTCGTCCAGGATGTTTACGTTCCAGAAAAGACCGCGGGCATTTGCATATCCGGGGATGGCCCAGACGCGTCCGTTCCAGATTACCTCGGCTGCTTCAGCGGGAAAGTAATCGCGCCGAATCTCTTCCACGGAAAAGACGTCGTCGATAGGCTCAATGAGGCCTCGGGCGACCCACTCGATCACCGAAGAGGATTCGAAATGGACGACATCGGCTTGTACACCGCCGGCGATGGCTGTCAACAGCCTTTGGTCGGTACCCTGGACCACGTAACCGTCGATAAAGATCTCGTCTTGAGAGCGGTTAAAAGTGTCTATCAAGAGTTGGAAAGCTTCGTTATAGCCGGGTGTAGTGACGGCATACCAGTTGTACTGATAAGTGATGGTTGTCTTGGCCTGTAGGGCAGACGAAAAAACTAGGCATAAGAAAAATCCAATCATGAGTACACTGACAGGTTTCCTCATAGTGCATGCACCCCCTATAGATGGTGATAAGTGTGTTATCGTGCGATGGGTTCCGCGAAAAACGGTTAACTCCTTTTAGGTTTTTTCAGGCAGGCGATAAGCTGATCGCTGCGAAACATGTTATGTGAGTTTCCGAGCGGAACATCAACGTTGTCTATGAGTATGAGGAGGCCAATGATGAGTCTTATACGCCTGGGGATTGTCGGGTGTGGGGGTATGTCAAGATCTCACGCCCGAGGATTGGGAAGTCTGGCAGATCAGATCAAGGTGACCGCCACGGTAGACATTGATGAAGAGCGAGCTCAAAAGGCCGCGGAGCTTTTTCCGGGAGCCAAGGCGGCCACCGATTACCGCACTGTCCTTGATGATGTAGATGCCGTGCTGCTAGTTCTGCCTCATCATCTTCACCATCCCATCGCCAAAGATTGTCTGGAAGCCGGTAAGCACGTGCAATTGGAGAAACCGATGGCCAATAGCGAAGAAGAGTGTCTCGACCTGATTGAGACGGCCGAAAAGGCGGATCGGGTCCTGATGATCGCCTATTGCATGCGCTTCCATCCGGTGGTCGTTAGGATGAAACAACTCATCGATGAACGTGCCTTCGGTGATCTGTTTCAGTTCTCGATTTGGACGGAGCAAATGACGATGTACCCGCCCGACCACTGGGCAAGCAAGGCGGCGACCCTGGGCGGAGGACAGTTTTTCAGCCATGGTTGTCACTATGTCGATCTTTTGCTGTGGATTATGGGCAGACCTGTGAGAGGCGCGCATGTAGGCACCAATTTCGGAACGCCGTGGATGGAACGTGAAGGCACCAGCAACGTTTGCATTGAGTTTGAAAACGGCGCATTGGGGTATCATTTCGGCACGTGGGGATCCAGAGGCACCCGCTTGGGCAAGTCCATGCATGCTCATTGTACCGAGGGTATGCTGGAGATGACCTATGATCGGAGGCAGCTCATTCTTCACAAGGGCGGCAAAGAGACCGTGCTGATGGAGGTTCAACCCGGTAAGCACACCCAAAATGAGATGGCGCACTTCGTTGAGTGTATCACCACGGGACGTCGCCCGCTCACTGACGGCCGCGGCAGCCTGCAAGGTCTCAGAGTCATCTGGCGTCTATATGAAGCTGAGCAGCAGAACAAAATGGCGGATCTAAGAGGCTTGGGTCTTGATGAGATCTGAGAAGACCGGGGGCGCTTCCGTTAGGGGGGCGTCCCCTTTTTGTGTGTGCCCGGCATGCTTGCCGAGCCGGAAGGTTGAAAGAAACCTTCGTTACCTGCCAGTGGGAAAACAACCCGTAGGCAAGGGCGTCGCCGGTAACGGCGGGGTCTGAAGGAAGCCGAAGGGGG
>JBMNSS010000143.1:0-7071 GCA_050945315.1 Limnochordia bacterium
GGCACTGCCCAGGGCCTAGTGTGGGCAGTGATGTCCATGATCACATCGTTGTTTGCCGCTGTCATCCGGCCTTCGCGAAGTGACTCAGTGGCTATGTCAATCCGCGCTGATACCACGTAGTTGTCATCGATGCGTTTGCGCTGTACTCCGGGGCCACAGATGTGGTTGATGTACCTGACGGCCGCGTCGGGATTCTTGGCCGCTGCTAAGACTGACAGGATGTTGGTGGTCATAATCGTGGCGTGGGTTCCTGTCTTAGGCCGCGGCAGGGGAGCGGCACCGAACTCGAATCTTATGGTCCTGGCCCAGCCGACTTGCGCCGAAGGCCACCCCGTGTACATACCGAGATTGCCGGCTTCCCAACCCGAGCCTCTCAGCTCGCGCAGATCGGCCAGCCACTGTAAGGCCTGGATGTTCGGGACTTCGTCCAGGTAGTATCTTGTCAGCTCAGGGTTGTAGATGCGCCCTCCGTTGGCCATCATCATCGCTTGGCGTGTGTAGGGGTTGTTGGGGGCAAAAGAGCCTGGAATGCCCCATTGTGTCGGCGTGCCGGCACCGGAGCGGTCTACTATCAGCTTGCGACCGATGGTCTCGAATTCCTCCCATGTCCACTGTCCTTGCCGATACAGAGTAACGGGATCGGTAAGTCCGAATTGATGGAAGAGCTCTACGTTGTAGTACAAGATCCACGGTGAAAAGTGATCGGGCACACCGTACAGCAGCCCTCCGTACGTGGCCGATTCAAGCACAGGTGCGAGATACTCGCTCCGATTGATGACTCCCCTGGCAACATACGGGTCCAAAGGCAAGAGGAATCCTCGATGAGCAAAGGTAGGGAGGTGCTGGCCTCCGATGCGTACGACATCCGCCGCCAGTGTCCCGGCTATGATCAACGGCAGGCGCTCGATATAGGTGTTCCAATCGGACAGGATGAGATTGACCTTGATATCGGGGTTCTGACGCTCGAAATCAGCGATGTCCCTTTCCCAGATCTTCTGTGCCTCAAGTGATCCCCATGTGGCGAAGTTGACCACTGTCTCGGCCATAACGAACTGACTCATGATCAGAGTCAAGACCACAACAACCATGAGGCTCCATTGACGCTGCATCTCGTGTCACGCTCCTCGCGCAGTATTTGGTGTTTCCAGGTAGTACCAAGACACTCGACACCGTCAGGTGAGGGTTGTCCCGTACACGGCGGAAATTGACTTTCGCGGTGATGTAGACGATACCTTTATTCTGCACGCTTGCCAGACTTATTTACACACAACGAACAGTGGTCACAAGAATGCCCGGCTCGGTCCGATACGCACTGTGGGGACGGTGCGCGATACTCACCGGACTCTCAGTTATAGTTGCTCGGCCAGTAATGCCGTCCAGACCGAATGGATAGTCTCCGTAGTAGTGGCTAAGCTCTGCTGTCCGGAGAAGTATTTGCGGACCTCATCTTCGTAGATCTTTGTCAACTGCGTCGCGACCGTCGATACAAAACTCGTCGGCATGGCACCGGTCATCAGCACGTCAATAAGAGACTGCATGTGTTTGTCACCGACCGTCTCCTGCATGACGGCAAGGTATGTGGTAAAGTTGGAGATCGTAGCGGGCGGTCGACCGGTTTTTCTGGCGAAGATCCTGACGGCCCGCGGATCGGCCGCCATGAACTCCATCCAATTCCAGACCGAATCCGGCGACTTGACGTCCCGTATCATTTGCAGCCCATCCGTATGCATGGCCGTGTCCGCGTTCGCCGGTCCCCGCGGTGCCGGAGCCATGTTCCACTCTGTCAAACCGGATTGCATGGCCTGTCCGACGGACCAGGGCCCCGTGAAGAAAACACCTGCCTTCCCCCCGTAGAACACCGTCTCGCCTGACCACGTGTTGGCACCCTCAGGGGGCATAACTCCATGTTCATGGATCAGGCTGTGGATGTAGGAGAGCGCTTCGCCCACCGGAGGCGTGTTGATCCGGCTTGCTGTCGGCATTACGGGGCGATCGAAATAGTATCCCCCGGCTTGGGTTATAAACAACAGAGCGCGCCCCATCGAAAAAGCGGTGATGTTAACGCCCCATATATCGAGTGCGCCGTCACCGGTGGTATCACGCGCGATGCGTTTCGCGTTCTGAACCACTGAATCCCAAGTCCATTCTCCCCTGTTGTGTAACGCATAGGGGTCAACAAGGCCTGCCTCAGCGAACAGTCTTTCGTTATAGAAGGTGACAAGGGGCTGAACGACCAGGGGAAGCTGAACAAGAACGTCGCCGATCCTTGAGTGCTCGACAGCCGGCGGGACAAGGAGCTTCGCCAACCGGGACCGTTCAACAAAAGGATCCAGTGGAGCGAACAGCGGCGAGAACTCCATGAGGTGAGAACGTTGTGCCGTGGCCACATCGGGCAGAATGCCGCCGGCGGCTCTTGTCAATAGTTTGTCATAGTAGGCAGAGGCAACGATCACGCTCACTTCGATCTCGTCTTGAAGGCTGTTGAAGAGCGCGGCGATCTCTCTGGTCGCCTCTTCCACAGCGGCACCGTGTCCGGAATTGAGGAAATGCTCGACAGGGACTGCGGCCATCGCCGAAACAGACACAACGAGCAAGCCCAACAGGAGACACGTGACGGACAGCCTGCGCAATGGTTTCATTTCCTATCACACGTCCTTCCTATAGCAGGGTTAGGTCGGACATCCGGTCGGGTTGTTCCGTAGCTGTGGAACCACGTTGTATTGACGACGATGTGATACGTTTGTCCTACACCTTTGATGGTTTCCTTCTGTCAAGTAGATAGGTTTCCGAAAACGCACCGGACACCGAAAAACGTAAACGTCTATTTCCGTGGATAGGGTGGAGGGTTGCCTGGGCCGAAGTCGGCCCGGGCAGCCCTATGTGCATCCGCATGATTTACTGACAAGGTGAGAGCACTTCAACGTCTCCGGGAGCCAACGTTATCCGGTCATCGTAGACACCGTTGTTGAGCAAGCTTCTGTGGCGCATGCCGATACTGACGGTTCGCGCTTCGTGCAGATTGTAGTTGAGTAAGAAAAGCAGTTCAGTGCCGGGTCCGACCCTTTTCATGACTTCGACATCGTCAAAGGCTTGTGGGAGGAGCGAAGCCACTCCGGCCTCGGCGGCCAGCCAACGAATGAGTCCGGAGTAGAAGCGCTCTTCTGCTATCTCAGCTCCTACGTAAAGCGCACGTCCTTTCCCATGACTCGCCTCAGTGATCGCCGCGGCGCCTGCGAAATGGCCTTGTGTGTAGCGGGCAAGTACGCTCGCCCCCTCAGGCCGGACCAACTCGCACCATGTCTGGCAGGTGTACTTATCCGCAGTCAGGCCCGGGATCGCCATCTCTATTTCGTTGCCGTGATCCAGCAGTGAGTCGCACTCGTCGACGCGTATCTTCAAGAGATCGGCTAAGTCTCCCGGAAGGCCGGTGGCAGCGGCTTTATTGCTCCAGTCTTTGACTCCGGAACGAGCCGTGACGACCAAGATGCCACCCTGCTCCACGTATTGATACAGATTGCGCACGATGGCCTCGTTGGTGAGAAAGAGGCTCGGGACTACGACCAGCCTATACGCGCTCAAGTCACTCTCAGGATTGACGATGGTGACAGGAATCGCCGCATCAAAGAAGGCTCTGTGGTATCTGGACATGTGTTGATGGAAACTGAATCCCGGTCCGAACAGCGAGGGTTGCAGTGCGATCGCCCATTGTATCGGATACGACGCCGTTATGGCGGCCCGCGTCGGCACAGTGGTACCGCGCAGATGTGGAGCCAGTATCGACAATTCGGTGCCGATCCGCTTGATCTCGTCATAGGCGCGCGTCGGACGCCCGTCGACGCTGAGTACACCGCCGAGGCATTGCTCAGCACCTGATTTGGCGGCGCGCCAACGGAAGTAGACTATACCGTCCGCACCGTGGGCTATGGCCTGATAGGTCCACAGGCGCACCAATCCGGGAGCGGGCGGCGTGGCGTACCCGCCTTTCGCCCGACTGGTAGAGCACCGTTGTTCCAGCAACCAGAAGTTCTTGCGCTTCAGCCCGCGGAACAGATCATGCCACAAGGCAACTCTGCGGACCTCGGATCGCATGGGCTGCAGTTCAGGCTTGGGGTAGCTGTCCCATGAAGCGAAATCCAATCCTTTCGTCAGGTCGTAGTAGTCGATTTGTTGAGATGAGGCAATCATGTTGTGCGTGACAAAATGGTGCGGCGCCGTCCGTTTGATGATATCCACTTGCAGTTGCTGGAAGTCTACTACGGCATCTGAGGCGAAACGATAAAAGTCCAGCAGAAGACCGGGATGATGGGGGTCCGTGGTCTTGCGCGGAACCGGTATCTCGTTCCAGTCGTTGTACACGCCGCTCCAAAAGTCCGTGCCCCAAGCTTCGTTCAAAGCGTCAATGCTGCCATGGCGTTTCCTCAACCATTCTCTGAAAGCGGCGCGGCAATTGTCGCAGTAACAGCGCGCCGTGTTGCTACAGCCGAACTCATTGTCGGTTTGCCATCCTACTACCGTATCGTTATCCCGAACGTGATCGACCATTTCCTGCACAATCTTGCCGGCGTACTCGCGGTAAATCGGGCTGCTGGGGCAGTAGTGTCTCCGGCTTCCGGGGCTCATGACCACTCCGTTCTGGTCAACCGGCAGGATACTGGGGTGCTTGTGCGTGAGCCACGGCGGCGGTGCCGCCGTGGGAGTGCACATGATCGCCTTGAGCCCATGTTTAGCCAGGAGCTCCAACACTTCATCGAGCCACTCGAAGGAAAACCGGCCTTCGGTCCGTTCGATCTGGCTCCAGGCAAACTCTGCCAGACGTACGACGTTGAGGCCGGCTTCCTTCATGAGACTGATATCACGTTCCCAGTCTTGTTTGTCCCAGTGTTCGGGGTAGTACGCCACGCCGAGATACAAGTCACGTTCCCTCCTGTAAGGCCTCTTTTTGTCTACTGCAACTTGGGATTAATCTGTCGCTCTACGTTGTCTATGAACTGCGGCAGGGCGACCTCCTGCTTCAGAACGCGCTGCCATTCGGTACTCAGAACCGAGAACACCTCCGGTTGGATCTGGACCGTACGTTCGTTTACTACGGGAGTCTGCAGGATGGCAGTCTCCGCCATGGCCGTCAGGACTCTCGGCAGGGTGCGGAATATTCCCGACTCCTGCTGCGCTGTCTCGTCAGGCCGTAGAAACAGGTGCATATCCTTGGGTAGCAGCGGCGGATACATAAGAACGCCCGTTGCCTGCTTCCACACTCGCGAATAGTTTAGATTAACGAACTTGAGAACCTTCCAAGCGGCTTCCGGATTGGGGGTGTTGGCGTTTATCCCGACGGCTGCAATCTCAGAATGGTTCTGACGTTGCAGTGTCACCGGGTCTTTCGGGGACACTGCGAGCTCCAAGGCGACTGGCGGTAGCTGGCCGACTCTCATTTTGGTTCCGTATTCCGCGGCCATGTGCAACTGCCAAAGGAGTATCCCGACAGCATTTCCGGTCCAAGACGGCTCACCCATCTGATAGGCATTACTGCGCACGCCCTCGAGTACATGGTTCATGACGCGCATCGCCGGATCCGTCCGCAGGGCCAGAGAGCTCTGCCGGGCATCGTACATGCTGCCGCCGGCAGCGACGATCATGGCATCCATCTGTCGCCAGTTGGCAAAGGAGTAGCTGGGTTGCGCGGAAAGCCCCCATCGAACAACTCGGCCGTCGCTGTCCAGCTTCAGAAGCTTCCTGCTTGTGTTGGCTAAGTCATCCCAAGTCCATGATTCATTGGGAAAGGCGAGGCCTTCATTTTCGAAGAGCTCAGTGTGATAGACAAGCGTACCGAAGATGGTCCATGCATACGGCAGACCGACTACCCGTCCCGCGAACCGACAGCGATCAAGGACGAAGGGATACCACTCGTCCACTTGGAGTTCTCTGCGCTCACGTTCCAGGTATGGCGTCAGATCCAGCAGGAGACCGTTTTTGGCCCACAAGTATGTCGGCAACGGCGCATTAGGCCAGAGCATGAGACTGAAGATGTCGGGGCCTGTTCCCGCTGCCATCTCTACCGTCAGTTTCTCTACATAACCGTGTCCATAGCTGCCGAATCCGAAATTGCGGAAAGTAACCTCGATTTCATCCTGAGACTGGTTGAACGCGTCTTCAAAAAGCTCTTTCCTGCCGGGCTCGTCGGACCAGTGGGCGTACGAGAGGGTTATCTTCTTTGCCATGACCGTTCCGACTGCGAAGACTGCAACAAGACCAACGACTATAAAGAGGGTCAACAGGCGTTTTCCCATGTCCAAAACCTCCCTATTTTGGGACCGATACTCAGCCGATAGCCCGCTTCCGTAGGACTGCAACGGCCTGCACTATGGTGGCATGCGTTAGCCCCTCCTTTGTGATTGTTCGTTATATCGGTGGTTCAAGAAGGCAACGTCTCTTGTCGGCGCATATATTCACGACAAGAAGAACATTTCCTCCTAAAATCTACAGTTGCATGGCGAAATTTCTCCGCGCCGATGGGCGGTGATGTCGGGCGTTGTCTCATATCGTGGAAGGCATGCGGAAGGGCGAGCTGAGAGGGGGTATGACGTGCATTTGTGAGCGGCTGGTAAGGCAAACCGGCGATGACTTAGTGAATAAGCGGGTCATCGCCGGTTCTTTCGAGGCCGGAGGGCGGCGCACGGCATGGAATCCGTGGCATCGGATGATACGGCGCATGATAGGGAGTGAGATCGATCCTCTCCGGGGCATGCCGGAGACAGAGTTGACCATCAACGCCATCCTGAAGGAGTCCCACGAAAAAAGCCGGTCTTTCCAGCGCGCGATCTGAGACGCTCGACGGTGATGGGTGCCTTGATGTACGCACTCGACTCGTTTGCAGAGCGAGGGGTTGAGGCAAATCCTCACCGCCCCGGAACTTGCGGGGACGGTCCCGGTCACAGACCGTCCTGAAGAGACCAAGGAGAGAACATGATCCTAAGCCGAGGCCCACCCCGGTGTTTGATGCTGACGTAGGCTGTCGGTTCCATCGGTACCATAGGCCACTTCGGATTGGGTCATGAGGTGGATAATCTCATCAAG
>JBMNSS010000144.1:0-6947 GCA_050945315.1 Limnochordia bacterium
GGGACACTCCGGAGTTGATGGCCGCCTGCAAAGAGTCCGTGGCATCTTCGGGATCGAATCCCCACCAAAGTGCATTGGCCTCCGTATGCATACCTGCTCGCACCTCGGATAGCTTATCCATGTCGCGGGCGATCCGGGCCTGTCCGGCCCCGGTGAGAGTCAACAAGACTGCCAAGACCACGAAAACAACAAAACGATCTGCCCTTACCATGCCTTCTCCTCCATATGTACTTCGCTGCCGCATCTTCGGCACGAAGCAACCGCATCTTTGACCGATCGTCTATCAATTCGCTCGCGGCAGCCTCTTCCCCTCTCTTTCTCGGTGCCCCATATCGTTGGGTACCTGCGTGAAGGCACGTCAAACACCCGTCAGCACATATGCATGCCTCCGTTGACATTTATGGTCTCTCCGGTGATGTAGCGGGCCTCATCACTGGCCAAAAAGACCGCGGTGGCCCCGACATCCTTCACCCGGCCCAAACCGAGAGGCACTGTCTTGGCCAGAGCCGCCACCTCGTCGGGTCCGTGAGTCTGAAGAAGCAACTCCGTCTCTATTATCCCGGGAGCGATAGCGTTGACCGTGATGCCATAGGGGGCCGCGGTGCGGGCCAGAGTCTTAGTGAGACCCAGCTGCCCGCTCTTGGTGGCCGCATAGTGCACATGCCCGTATAGGGCTCCCCTGTGGGCCACTATGGAGCTGATACTGATGATCCTGCCGCTGTTTTGGGGCTTCATCATCTCCATGGCATACTTGGAGCACAGGAACGTACTCGTCAAGTTGTTTCGGATGAGAGACTCCCAGCTGTCCAGGCTCGTGGAGAAGATGTCCTCGGGTCTGCTCGTCCCCGCATTATTGACGAGTATATCCAGACGTCCGAACTCCTGACCGATGCCCGCGAATAGACTTGCCACCTCCTCTTCCCGGCTGACGTCGGCTTGGAACAATAGACAGCGCCTGCCCATGCGGCGAATATCGATAGCCACTTCCTCGGCCCGATCCTTTGACCTTAAGTAGTTCACGACCACGTGAGCACCGGCGCCCGCCAATGCCCGCGCTATTCCGGCGCCCAGTCCACGCGATGCTCCGGTCACCAGAGCTGTCTTCCCTGCCAGACAGAACATCCGCAAGCCTCCTTATCTAGAACCACCGACGGGCGTCAGGTGGGCGAATATTGGTCAGGCTGCCGTCGTAGTGACGAAGATCCTTCGGACTGTACGAAAAACGACTGAAGGCTCCTTCATGAAGCTCCACCCCCAGACCCGGTTGGCTCGGCGGCTCGAAGCATCCGTCAACAAACCTGCCATACTCGCTCGCCACCTCCCCGCGCCAGGACACATCAGTGACCATGGTCTCCAGCATGAGAAACCCATGGCAAGACGCGGCAAAATGCAGAGTGGCCGCGTGACAAACGGGCCCGTTGGGACTGTGGGGTGATACCGGAACATAGAAAGCATCGGCCATGGACGCCACGCGTTTCATCTCCAGCAATCCGCCGACGTGACAGACATCAGGCTGAATGACATCCACCGCATCATTGCGCAAAAGCTCAGCGCAATCGAAGCGAGAGTAGCAGCGTTCACCGGCGGCAATCGGCACGGGGACGGCCCGACGCACTTCCGCCAAGGCTTGGGGACTCCCTGGCGGGATCGGCTCCTCATACCAGTAGGGCCGAAAAGGACCCAACTCTCTGCCTATCCGGCAGGCGGTCATGACATCGAACCGTCCGTGAGCTTCGATCAACAGATCGACACTCGGGCCTACGGCTTCGCGCACTGCCGCCACCTTTTTCAATGCGGCATCCATCTCCCTCGTCGATAGGTTCAAGTATGCGGTACCGAAAGGATCCCACTTCAAAGCCCGGAACCCTAAGGCAACGGTAGCCGCCGCTTTCTCGGCAAACTCCTCGGCTGTCCGAGCTCCGGCAAACCACCCGTTCGCATAGACCTTGATCCGCGCATTGACCAGTCCGCCCAATAACTCGTAGACCGGGACTCCCAAGGCTTTGCCCTTGATGTCCCACAAGGCCATCTCCACACCGCTGATAGCCGTACTGAGTATGGGACCGGTGCGCCAATAACAGTCACGCTGCATGCGCATACTGTGTTTTTCGATGGCGAAAGGATCCTGGCCGATCAGGTAGCGGCCAAGCTCACCGATGGCTTCCGCCACCGTCAGTTCTCGGCCCTCGAGCGTGGCCTCACCTACACCTACGATCCCTTCATCGGTTATTACCTTCACGAACACCCAATTGGTGCGATAGCAATCCACCAAGAACGTCTCGATCTTCGTTATTCTCATCGCACGATTCCTCCGCTTACGTCGCGAAATGAAAGTAGGCCACTTCTTGTGGCTGCAGGGGTCGATGCTTGGCACAAGCCGCACCGTCGATGAGAACGGCCCCGACCGGCTCACCGTCGGCTTCCACCGTTGGAATGACGGGCTCCTCAGTCGGATTCCAGACCATGATCCCCATGCTCTGACTGCCCCTGAACGCTTTGGCCACCAATCCGGGGGTTATGCCAAATCCTTGATTGTCTTCGAAGCGACCGTGTAGCAGTGAATCTCCGTATCTGCGGCGCACGGCATTGCAGGCCGCCAGGCCCCGGGTGTATCGGGGCATGGACTCCAGCGTACGGCGGCATCTTCGAACCGACATGTCGAAGCGCAGACCATAGAGACAAGCATGACGCATGGCGGCGACCATGTTCTGTTCGTCGTATCCTCCGTGGCGGTCGGTGATCACATACTCCGGGAACGTGTAGCGAAACAGCTCCGGAAAGGCCTCAGGGTGGGGTGAGGCTCCCATACCGCAACCGTGCAAGATGTCGAAGAATTGCCCGTATACATCGGTCACATGCTCGGTTGCCAGGATGAATTCCGGGTCGTGTTCGCGCACCATCTCTTGCAGGGCTCGCATCTGTATCACTTTATTGGGACCGGCGGCCAGTGCCGGAGATTCGTGTCCGTGGGTCGCATCGAAGCACGGATACGGAGTCATCCCGCCGATCTGATCGATCAGAACCCCGTCCGCCCCCAAACTGATACACTCCCGAATCTGCCCCTTTATGAGTTCCCACCATTCTTTCGCGCCGGGGCAAGCCGGTGCAAACCATTTGGACTTCAGTTGCCTGATCAGCGAACCCGTTCCCCAGAAATTGTACGGTTCGTAATACGGAGTGCCCCAGACGGACTTAGCCGCCATCTGATGCCCGCCTTCGCCGTAGAACGGGGTGGCCAGGTCTATAAGATGGCCGGTCAGATAGAGTATGGCCTGCATGCCATTGCTTCGCAGTTGAGCCAGCTGAGCCGCCAACTCTTCGCGAGTGCCCAAAGCCGGCCCGTATTCATAGAGAGGATAGCGATTGTCCATGCCGCCGTCCCACCAACCCAGCAAGTGGAGGGTGTCAAAACCGGCTGCCCGAGCAGGCTCCGCTTGTTCGGCGATGGTACGATACGGAAACAAGACTTCACCGTACTGATGCCTGAGAATGGTCCTTTGCCAGCCCAGAAACTCCCGGGCCCGTCTGTGGGGACGCGGAGGCTGCCACCAGGTCTGTTCCGCCCACCTTCGATAACGCTTGGCATCGGCATGCCAGTCGCTGTTGTGTATGGCAATGACATACGGAGTACTTTCCCATTCCGCCCCCGGCTGCAAAAACAGATACTTCACAATTCCCAGCCACATATCGCCGTTGTCAGGGTCAGGTCCCACGGCAAGCGATGTCGTGCGCCATGTCGGATCATAGGAAGCGACGTAGATGCCCCGACCGCCTCCGTAGAGGCCAAACCAAGACATGGAGGCCCGTCCGGGATACATGAGCGCATAGAAACCTCCGCCCTCGTCATCCCCTTTGTAAGCGGAAAGGGCACGCGAAGGCAACCGCAGGCGAGGGGTATGGATCCTTTGGCCAAGCCCATTAGGCCACAGCAACCACTCATCATCCGAGGCCGGGACCACAACCCGGAGCCACGGGAACCACCATTCCGTGATCTCCAGCCGCGACGAGTTGGCGACCCGGCAACTCCAGATAAACTCATCGCCGCTGACAGTCACCTTGGCCTCTACACGCAACGGAATTCTCTCATCCCGGGCTTGTACGTAGGTCCAGCCCATCACCAGTGCATTTGATCCAGTGACAACAGTTGTCTCCTCCAACTTGGCGATGACAGGGATCTCCAAATCGGCTTGGTACCGGGCGATTGCCCGCCACGGAGAATGGCTTTCAAAGACTTTTTCTCCGCGTTCCAGATCCACAATGCTCATCAGGCCCGTGTCGGTGTCGATGGTCAGGCGCGCCTGAGTGGTTTCCAGATGGTGATTCAACGCCGTCGCCTCCAATGCCTATGTTGGATTCTCACCAAGAAAACGCCGGAAAAGAAGGCCCCAAGGGGAGGCCGAAGCCTCCCACTCTCTATCAATCTGATTCCTCGAGTATAGCCGTGACAATACGCTGCAGCTCATCAAGTCCTTCCTGGCCGGATCGCGTCTGCCGCCATATCTGCCCGAAATACGAGTTGACTACGCGCTCGACATCGGCGTAGCGGATTGGCTGTGGCGTGGGTCTGGCAAACTCCATCTCTTCCAGGAAGACCCGCATTCCCTTTGGCGGTAGACCAGGGTCAAGAAAGGCCCGTGAGGTAGCAACCTCCCGAATGGAAGGCACGGCAGATGGTGTGACTGCCTCAAGGCGTTGGGCTTCGGGTCCGGAGGCCCAGACGACAAAGCGGACCGCCTCTTCCGGATGCTTCGTCTGACTGCCGACGCAGAAAGCAGAGGCGTAGACGATGTTGGCGCGCCCGGCACTGCCCGCGGGCATCGGCGCCACGTCCCACTCTATTTCCGCCGTCTGGCGCAGCTCCGGAACGATCCATGCGCCCTGACATACCCAGATAGCTGTCTGACCGATGGCAAAGGTCTGTCTAATGCTCTGCCCCAGATTCACCGATCTGTCGACATTGACCAGATCGGAAAGATACTGCAACGTAGCCACGTTGGCCGGACTGTCGAACAACGCCGTCTTGTACTCCTCGTCGAACACTTCGCCGCCGTTAGCCCACAGCATGGGCAAAACCTGCTGCCAAGGAGTGTTGAAATAAGCTCCGGCGATGGCAATCGACTGATCCGGAGCATAGGTCGTCAGCTTCTTGGCGTAGGCCCTCAGATCGGCTTGAGTCCAACCGGCGGCCGGATAGGGCATGCCGGCGGCCCGGAAAAGCTCAGTATTATACAGAGTTGCCACATTGTTGACTCGACGAGGGAGACCGTAGAGCGCTCCTTGGAAATGAAAAGGAGCCAAAGCCGCCGGAAAATAGCGCTTCAGCTCCGCAGTGCCGACATATTGATCTATGGGGACGATGAATCCCTGCGCAACAAAGCTTCTCAGGTAACGATCTTCCACCATCAGGACGTCAGGAGGAGTCCCTGCCGCGAAAAGCACGGGGATCCACTCGTAGTACGCACCGGTTCTTTGCAGGTATTCGATCTCCACATCCGGATTGGCCGCTTCGAAAGCCTCTATGACATCGAGAAAAGCCTTTGCTTGTGCTTGACCGGCCCAGGCGGGAAACGTGAGCTTCGTTTCGGCCACTGCCGTCACCGTACCCAGACATGTTACGACGACGATGATCAGGATGGCTTTGTGAGCCAACCGTTCCATGATCTTCCTCCCCCTTTCATTCAAGCAAGCGTGCCTCCGTCCTCTCCGACGTCTGAGATAGCACTCCCACCTCCCTTTAGTCCTGACCAGGCGGCATGCGCGAAAGCAGATCCGCTTTTGCTTCCTCGCAGTGCCTCTGCACGACCTCGGCCAAACTTGCTTCGTCCTGGGCGCGCAAGGCATCAAGCATGGCAGCATGTTGGGCGACGATCTGCCGGCGACGCTCAGCGCTGTATCCGTACTGCTGGCGTAAGGCCATCACGAGATTGGCGGAACGATCGAAGACAGCCAAGGCTTCCGGATTGTCGCCACGTCGGTAAATGAAAGTGTGAAACTCCTGATTGAGACTCAGCATCTTTTGGGTATCGTTTTGCTCAGCGGCCTCGCAGAACGCAGAGTGCAGCTCATCCAGCTTGATCAGATCGGCAGGCGACAAATGAGGCATGGCCAGCCGGGCCAAGAGATTCTCGATCGCACCACGCAGATCGTACATGTTTCTGACAAACTTCCGGCTCATGGCACGCACTCGTGCCCCCCGATGCGGCAGAAGCTCCAAAATGCCCTCCGCTTGAAGGGCCTGGAAGGCCTCTCGCACCGGCATCTGGCTCACATCGTATTTTTTCGCTACCTCAGCTATGGTGACGCGCGTTCCTGCAGACAGTCGGCCGGAGATCACGTCCTGACGAAGACGGTCTCTCACCAGAGCATAGGCCGGGGTCGATAGTCTATCGCTCCAATCATGCACCACTGCTTTCACCCTCGACGGTTCTATTTCGTATCTATGATCAAATATACCCTGATTGTATCAAATGTCAAGGGGTAGACGATCCGTACCAGGGCTTATCCAGTCCCCGTCGCAACGTATCGAATGAAATACCCGGAAGCCTCCGTGGTTTTCCGGCAGAGGCTCTCCGGGTAACAATGATCCCCGGCCGGTGGCCATAGACCCACCAGCGTCCACGGGACTCGACGTTCCCTTGGCTCACCAGTCGGTGATCTGATGCCCGTACTGTTACTCTCTGAAACGTATCAGACGTACGCTCCGAGCAGGCAGAGGTTGGGCCGGATCCACCGGACCGTCGATGTCAAAAGCCCCAGTGAGACGCCACCCCTTCGCGGTTGCCAGGGCGTCCTGCGATTGCTCTGATTCGTTTCGCAGTAGGACTCCCAGATCCCCGTCGATCCGATACGCTTTGGCGCTGACACACTCGGAGTCTGTATCGAGGACGAAATACTCAGTGTCGACAAAGCTGCCACGCCACAACAGATCGGCGTGGCTCCTTTCAAGG